>CADBUL010000001.1 GCA_902797875.1 Oscillospiraceae bacterium
CCCACCCGAGAAAGTCACCGCCGGCTCCGCTTTTATCGGTTACAAGTTTTGCGGCGCCGTATACTTCGGGCGCAATATTCTGTATGTCATCCTCCGCCAAAAAGGGGAGAGCGTATTTTGTTTTTAAAGAAACTGCCATTAGATTCATCCTTTGATCTTTTATCAAGTTTATTTTACTATATTCTTTGGCGCATTTCAACTACATTTTGGCTAAAAAATTAATTTTTTTGCGTTCTAACTAAGAAGCAGGTTTTTATACAAAAGCGAAAGAGCGGTCAAAAAATCCAGCCTTTTGGCATCCTCGGCGGCGCAAATTTCGGCGCTGCCTATTTTTTTGCCGTCAAGATAAAAATCAACCGTCCCCAGCATATCGCCCGCCAACATGGGCGCTTCAACACTTTGCGGCAGATTTACCTTTTTTTCTATCTTTGATTTTGTACCGCGTTTAAGTAGCAGTTTATCACTCCCGGAAAGCGCAGTTTTGACCGACCCTTTAACGCTTTTTGTAACCTTAACGTCGTTTAACAGTTCAGGCTCAATATCTATTTGTTCATAGGTATAATTGCAAAAGCCGTAATCGAGCATTTTTGCGGCGGCGTTAAATCTGTCTTTGGACGAGGAACACCCAAGCACCACGCAAACAAGCGAAAGACCGTCTCTTTGCGCGCTCGCGCTAAGGCACGACCCCGCCTTTGAGGTGGTTCCGGTTTTAAGCCCGGTGCAACCCTCGTAATACCTAATAAGTTTATTGGTATTAACAAGCTGACTTTGACCGCCCCTAAGCGCGTCCATCCAAAGGCAGGTGTATTTTTTAATAAGGTCGTGTTTTAGCAGCTCGCGCGACATAAGCGCAACGTCAAAAGCGCTTGAATAGTGGTTATCCTCATCAAGTCCGCTGGCGTTTTTGAAAGATGTGTTTTTCATATTAAGCTTTGCCGCTTTCTCGTTCATTTTATCGACAAATCCCTCTTCGCTGCCCGCAACCGCTTCGGCAAGCGCAACGGTCGCGTCGTTTGCCGAAGCGACACATACGGCGCGCAGCAGTTCGTCTACCGTCATGACCTCGCCTTCTTTAAGCCAGATTTGCGAGCCCCCCATACTTGCCGCGTGGGATGAAGCCGTAACCTGTGTTTCAAGGGTCAGTTGTCCGTTTTCTATGGCTTCCATAACAAGAATAAGGCTCATTATTTTGGTTACCGAGGCAATCGGCAGGTGCTCCTCGGCGTTATCTTTGTATATAATTTCGCCGCTGTACTGTTCCATTAAAACGGTCGCTTTGGAATTTATATCGGGCAGTCCCGTCATTTCGGTTACACCGCTTACGGGTAGGGCGTCAAATATATCTTCGCTTTCATATTCGGTCGAAATGCTTGCGGCACAAACCCCAAAATACGGGCAACCGCACAAAATTACCGCCGCTAAAAATAAACTCAACAGTTTTTTCATAAAAATACCTCCAAACTCTTTTATATAATAATGTTATTCGTAAGGAGGGGGAAATAGACAAAAAATATCCGCCCAAAATATTAGGGCGGATAATAAAGATTTATTATTATTTATTTGCCACAAGTTCATTGTAGCGCTCAACTATTTTATTCCAATTATCGCGGTACACCTTGGCGGCATTATTTTCGGTAATGTTAAAGCTTCTGAAATCTTCCTGCGAGCGGGGGGTGAGTTCGCCGCTTATTTTGGGATAGTAAACATCTTTCAAATATTCATCCGCCAATTCTTGTGTGATTTGATCTTCTTCGTCGTCTGCCGTTTCGATATTTTCCGGCAGGTCAACCTCTGCCGAAGCATTGAAATCATACACACATGCCGCCGCTTTTGCCGCCGATTCATTTTCACCGTATTCGGTATACTGATATACCAGCGCGCATGCGGCTTGGCTTGCGACCTTCTCGTCCTTGTCGTCAAGCAGTTTTACAAGGTAGGGGACCGATGATTTGCCCAGCCGCGAAAGATAGGCAACGTCCATAGTTTTCTGTGTGCCGCTCGCGTAAACGTTGTAGTTGTAGCCGGCAATAAAACCGTCAATCCCAACACAGCTTACAACCAGAATAATCGCCGCAACAACACTCGCCGCCACGCGAAAACAGGGGAACTTTTTGGCAAACAGTTTTACTATAAGGCATATAAATACTATCGCCAAAATAATGCAAAATACGGTGGTAATAAAGCGCAAACGGGTAATGGCAAAGCTTTTCATATATAATACAAGTTTTGCCGCAACGCTTGATATTAAAAACATCGAAAAGGCGCATATAAATACCGAAAAAACCTTCAGCGCGGTAAGTCCTTTACCCTGACGGCGTTTAGAAAAAATGCAACCTATTAAAATAAACGCAAGGTTAAACGCGCAAATAACGCTCATTTCAAAAAAACCGCGGCGGGCGTAATCTGCCACCTGAAATTCTTTAGGCAAAAAACCCATAAGTCCGCCGGCAAAATAGTCAATTTGCGAAAACAAATATAAAATATATACCGCCGAGAGTGCGCCCAAAAAGCCGTTAACCGCAAGTAGGGGAATACCGCCGTTCCCGGTTGCCGCGTTTTCATTAAAACATTTATCTTTTTTGGCGGCAAATATTGCGCTAAAGCCCAAAATCGCAATAACGACGCCGAAAATTATCGAGCATATTAGCTCGCCGAAGTTCGCGAAAATCGATTTGCTTATAAGCCCCTCAAACGCCGCGTCGCCCGAAACCAGCAGCGGCACAATAATCAAAAGTGCGGGTACGGCGCAGGCGATACCGATAAACACAGGCATAACCAACTTTGTGCTTTGCTTTTCTTTGGCGGCATCGCTAACCGAATTAAACATAAGCGGCAGGTGTGCAAAAGGCGAAACTATCATAAACTCTGCCGTTTGCAAAACCATGGTTTTTTCACCCGCGGCTGTTTTAGGGTTAGAACAAAAATACAAAGCAAGTCCAACAAACGCCCAGAAAATCAGCACCGCAAAGCCTTTGAGCGCTTCGTCATAGATAAAACACGTGGCGCTTATTACGGCGCCGCAAAAGGCAAAAAACGTACCCGTGGCGCTAAAACCTTTTGGCATATTGTATATCACCGCGTAAGCGCAAAGCATAACACCCGATACGGTAAACCCGAGGTTAAACCCGCCGAAACACGAAAAATTAAACGATAGAATCGACGTTATTAAAAATATTACCGCAAATATAAAATCAAAGCGGGTAAAAGAAGTAGTACGCCTAACCTTCTTAAAGCGGTCGTAGGGCATTTGATATTGCGGTACAGGACTTGCGTTTTGTGGTTGATTTGTATTCATAATCTTACTCCTTTATCGTTAAATTCGAGCAAACTTGCAATTCTATTTTATCAAATATTCAAAATTTTTCAAGGGGGCTTGTCACGAAAGGTATATGAATTTGCCTTAAAAGCTGTCTGCAGTGCAATATAACTATAACCCGATATAACTGAAAAAACCTCTTTTGGCAACCAAAAGAGGTTTTTTTCTGTGATTAACAGACGAAATAGCCCAAATAATATATTGCCTTACTGCAATATGATATACCGTGCTGAGCACGGCATGATATACAGCCGCTTCGCGTCTGTATGATATAATATCCGTTCCTTCATGCTTTTTGTATATCTCGCTTTCGGCGAGGAATACAAAAAAGTATTTCATACCCGCAGGGTATATCATATGCGAAGCATATATCGTCCGTCCCGACAGGAACGGATATCATTGAAAAAAGCACTGCGAGCGCAGTGCTTTTTTCTGGAGCAGGGTACGGGAGTCGAACCCGCCTTAACGGCTTGGGAAGCCGCTGTAATACCGATATACCAACCCTGCGAAATATCGCCCTGATATTATATCAAAATCAAGGGCGAAAGTCAAATGTTTTCGCGCAGGTTTTAAATGTTACCTTTACTGATTGTTATCAATGCTCTTATTATCCAGTAAATCCAATATACTAACACCGAGCACCTTGGCAAGCCCATAAAGTTCAATATCAGTTACAGTACGTTGTTTATCCTCAATTCGCGATATTGAACCGCGGCAAATGTAAATTGCTAGCATTTCAAGTCTTGCAGAAAGTTCCTGTTGACTTAAATGTTGTTGCTTTCTTATTTTTCTTAGATTATCGCCGATTAAGTTCATTTCGTTTCCATCAATTATTCTTGCCATTTTTAACTCCCAAAAAAATATATTTTTGTCTTGACAAAGGACAAAATTATGATATACTAATTACTAGAGATTTATGTCCTGTCATAAGACAATAAGAAAATATATTTAGCAAAAAACGTAAAGGTGTTTGATGATGACAGATTTAGATGGTTTGCCAAAAACATATGGGGGGCTTATAAATGAAAAAGAGCATAAATGAATATGTACTTGCACCTGATGTATTTTTTAGAGAAATGCCAAACGGGGATGTAGTTCTTTACCAAACATCATTGCAAAATGTTTTTGTTGTCGATAACAGTTCTTATGAATTGTTGCAATATCTCCGCGAAAAACGAGAAAAATCTTTGTTTGTTAATCTTGAAATGCTTTCGAAAGCATTCCCGTCGATAGATCAAACACAGCTTAATGAATCAATTGAGCAGATGCTGTCGTTAAATTGGATAACAAAGCGGACAGTTTTGGAAGAAAAAATCGGCCCATTGGAAACCGCCATTAAGGTCAAAGAATATGGGGCAATCAATAAACTCAGTGACGTCCAATTTGAACTGACATTTAGGTGTAATGAACGCTGCAAGCATTGCTACTGTCCTACCGACAATGATATCGCTAATGAGCTTACAACAGAAGAAATAAAAAAAGTTCTCAATGATTTGTATGATATGGATGTTGTTAGTGTTACGTTTACCGGTGGTGATCTGTTTGTACGCGAGGACACTTTTGAAATACTTGAATATGCATACAGTCTTGGGTTTGTTATAAACATATTTACAAATGGCACACTATTGCGCGAACCTGATTTTTATAGGCTAAAGAGTATTTATCCAAGGAGCATACATTTTAGTATTTATAATTATATTCCCGAAAAGCATGACGCATTTACAAGGCTGCCGGGTTCGTTCGAAAAAACGGTCAGCGCAATAAAAAAGTGCAAATTGTTAGGCATACCGGTAAATATTAAAGTTTCACTTACCGAGGATAATTTTGACGATGTTGACGGTATATGTGAGCTTGCAAAAAGTTTAGATACAACAATACAAATCAGCCTGCAAATAACGCCAACTAACAAAGGCGGTATGGAACCAACTACTTTAAGGCTAAACAATGCCGAAAAGTATGCGGAAGTTATGAACAAGGTGGATAAACATATATTGTTATCCTGTTCGGGTGATACTGTTAGTTTTGAAGGTGTTGACGACGACATCGTTTGCGGTGCGGGAGCTTTTAGTCTAAACATAAATCCATATGGGGAAGTTTTTCCATGTAATGCACTTCTTATTTCTTGCGGCAATGTGCGCAATATGAATATTAAGGATATTTGGAATAATGCAGCTACATTGCAAGAGGTCAGAAACTATAGAAAAAGCATGATTAAAGGCTGTGAGAAATGCACTAATAAAGCAAATTGTGATTTTTGCCCCGGTAGTGCTTTACAGGAAACGGGAGATCCTTTAAAAAGATATTCTGAAGCCTGCACCATTGCTGAGGCTAAAATAATAAAAGGGAAAGGAGAAAAATCATGATTATCATTAAAGCCAGAGACTGTTATCTTACATCTAATGCATCTTGCTGCACTAAATATGCGGAGAGCCAATGCGGTATAACATATCGTACCCAAGCATAATCTATCATTGCATTAAATAGGCATGCAATATTTTATTACAGAAAGGGGGGAAAATCATGATTATCATTAAAGCGAGAGATCGTTATCTTACCTCAAATGCATCGTGCTGTACCAAACATATGGAAGGAGCTTGCGGTATAACATATCGTACCAGCGCGTAATTTTGTGTTGCGTAATGATGTGCTAAACAAAGCAAAGTCATGTCAAGTAGCGATTCGCCGGTAGCCTTAAGACTACTGGCGTTTATCGTTTTTGGGTGATATTTAGAATATACGTATTTGTTTTCTCTTTAATAACAATATTCGCCCTTTTTTCATAAAATGATTTAAGAGCAAATTATTTGCCAAATATTAAGGAGTAATTATATGTCAACGACCTTTACCAATCAAGCCACGCTTGCTTATAACGGCGCGCGTTTGACTTCAAATATTGCCGTGGGTGAAATTGTACAGGTGCTTTCGGTTACAAAAACACCTGTAAGCGGCACCTATACGCCCGGCGATGACGTAACCTATATAATCAGCATAATCAATAGCGGAACCGATGACTATAACGGTTTAATTATAACCGACAACCTCGGCGAGTATACCGTAGGCGAAACTTCGGTTTATCCGATAAGCTATGTCGAAGGTTCGGCAAAGTATTATATTAACGGCGCATTTCAGTCGGAACCGACCGTTACACCCGGACCGCCTATGGTTATAAGCGGTATAAATGTACCGGCAGGCGGCAACGCGACCATTATTTACGATGGCGTTATAAACAGTTTTGCTTTGCTTGAGGCGGGTTCGACCATCACCAACACCGCAACCGTTACGGGGGCGGGTTTAAGCCAGCCTATAGTCGCATCTGCAACCGTTACCGCCGCCAACGCTCCCGACCTTTCAATCAGCAAATCTATTTCACCTAACCCCGTAACCGAAAACAGCGAAGTAACCTTTACCTTTGTTATTCAAAACACCGGAAATGCCGCCGCCGATACCGACGTAGTGGTTTCCGATGTGTTTAACCCGGCTCTTACCGATATAACCGTAACATTTAACAACCAACCTTTAACCCCCACCACCCAGTACACGTATGATCCCTCAAGCGGTCAGTTTGCAACCGTAGGCAATACAATAACCGTTCCTGCGGCGACCTATGAGCAAGATCCAACCACCGGTATAATTACTACCACGCCCGGTGTTGCTACCCTGATCGTAACCGGTACCATTTAAGGTATTATTTACAAGCGGCAGAAATTCTGCCGCTTATTTTTTACA
>CADBUL010000002.1 GCA_902797875.1 Oscillospiraceae bacterium
AAAAAGAGAAAAATACGAGAAATTTTTGGTGCGAAGGACGAAGCAAGGCTTTGTGCCTTGCGAGGACAACAAGCCGAAAAGAACCGGATTTTTCCTTTTCTCAGGCGTTTTGTCCCTATCAACAATAAGTCAACATCTGCTGCCCGGCATACATAAATAAAACCGGCAGAATAATCTGCCGGTTAAATTTATTGATGTTAGAACTTACATCCTGTGTAGACACATACGCCGCCAGCGGGTATTGTATCGTAAAGAACCTTACCAACGTCCTTAAATACGCGGTCAACATCCGCAAGGTGTCCTGCGGTGGACTTCTTAGGATTGGTTGCGGTATAGGTGTGTCTGTAAAGGGTTTGGTTAATGGCGGAACCGAAGTTAATTTTAATGTGGGTATCTTCGGCAAGTACCATCGCGGCAACTACGATTGTCCAGTAACCATCAGAACGTTTAACAGCGTTCATATAAACGCCGGTACCGTCGTTGTTGGTAACGGGATAGGTCGTACCGCCATCGCTGCTGATGTAACGTGTAACAAGGAAGTACGAATAGTACTGCGCACGCGGAATTGACGATTCAAACAGTGTGGGCGTAGTACCGGTGGCGTGAACACCGCTTTGGAACTGGTCTGAAACACGAACCGAGTTAAGCCAGAGTTGGTCAAACATGTTCCACTTACAGGTGTTGTTGAAGTGATACTTCATACCGGTTATAAGGCCAACCGCCATATTGGTGCCGTCCCAACCGGAGTCACGGTTACCGCCGCTTCCCTGTGAAGATACGCCCCACTCATCGAGCCAGAACTGTTCAGAGCCGTTGTAGTTTAACTTGTTGAAACTACTGTCGTTAGATTTATTGGTGATAAAATTATCGTAATCGCTGTACTTCGCGGTCATAGATTCGTAAACCGTATCATTAAGTTCGTTAGCAAGGTGTACGTAGAAGTGGCTGGAATAGATATCCCAAAGCTTAACGCCTTTGCTCTTTTCGTACTTTCTGCCGTATTTTACAAGACCTGCATAGTGAACAGAACCTTGGTTGGGGCCGATAACCTTAATATCGTTAAGGGCGGTGTGACGTCTAAGTTCACTGTAGAATCCGCGCCAGTTTTCGCAGAACTCTGCGGCATAGGGGCCTTCGTAGTTACTCTGACCGTAGGTCCAGTATGAAGGCTCGGTCCAAACAAGCATAGCGAAGATGTTGTTAACGCCGTTGGCTTTCATAATTTCGGCGGCCTTTGCAAAGAAGGAAGCATTGCGTATGCCGCGTTCACGAAGAAGTTTAACACCGCTTGCGGTAATGGTGTGGGCTTTAGTCGTTCCGCTGGCAGGTACCGAAATAGACGAGATGCTGTTATATTCGCTGCTGCCGATAAACCAGTCGAGTTCATGGAATTTGTTGTAGATGGTTTCAGACTCGGTAAGATAGGATGAACTATCGGAAACATACGGATAACCGTTGCTGTCATCGGGAACGTACGGTCCGTTAAGATAGGCGCATTCGTTACAGTTGGACGGGTCGGAAGTGCGGGTAGCATTTTTGGTTGAACCGGAAATACCGGCACTTGTTGACCAACCTGTATTAAGAATAATCTTTATACCGCGCTTATCCATCTCTTTTGCCCAACGTATAAAGTCTGCAAAATAGTCGTTGTAGTTCGGCGAGTTGGGGTCGAGGTCGAAGTTCCACGTTTCGGTTGAATAATCCCAGAACCAGCCAGACCAGAAATAGGTACGTACATATTTGATGCCGGCCTCTTTAACGCGGTCAAACTCGATTTGAGCCATCTCTTCGGTGTAGTTACGACCGTAGGCGTCGTTCATAAGCGTCGAACCGTGGTAAACCACACCCGAAGCGCCAAGGAAACTCTTGTTAAGAATTGCGGTGCTGTTGTTAGAGACGGTCATCTCGTTAACGTTGCTGTCGGCATAAACGGGATTGCCGTTTTCGTCATAGATGATATCTTCTTCGCTAACCTCGTCGCCGTTCTCGTCTTCATATATATAATTGTATTCGTAGTCGGTAATTTCATCGCCCGGCTCTTCGATTTCGTTAGTGATATATTGAACATCACCGGGAAGTTCGATGGTGTTGTTGCCGCCACCAACCTTCTTTTTGCTTACCTTTTTGGTTTGACAACCTACAGCAGACAAGAGGAGCGCGATACTTAAAAGTACGCAAATAATTCTGATAAGCTTGTTATTCATAATTATTTATCCTCCTTTCTTCTGCTTCTGACAAGTGAGAGCGCAATCGCGCCTCCCACTGCCATAATGCTTGCTACAAGCGTTAGATATACCCAAATGCCGTTACCGGTTGTTTCTTCAAACGCAGTAATGTTTTGTGTAAGAAGAGTACCGCGCGCATCGTAGGTGGGCCATCTGGTGCTGTAGTCGTCCATGCCGACATTGAGGTTTCCTTTATAATAAGGTTGACTTACGCCGGGGGCGCCGCCGCCGAGTATGGCATTAGACATATCGTTAAAGTCGTAAGGAATGGAATAATCGGTATAGTCGTTGGGGTCGTAAGCGTATTTATGCTTATCGGTGAAGAGCATTATACTGTCAATCATAATATCGCCGTAGGCGGTGTTGATGACCAGTGTAACCTCACCGTTCGAGGGAGCAACAAACTTAAAGCCGTAGCGCTTCCAGCTTCCGTCGGTCTGGGTAACCTTGATCAACGACGCGGGTTGATCGTCGTTATTGCTCATAAACTCGGTACCAAGTGTGTCGGTGGTAATGCCGATGAAAGAATTGCCCGAGACGTTGGTTCCGTCAGATTTAAGGGCGCTTCTTACCGACGCGGCAAAGTAATAGGTGTCGCCGGGGGTAACCGATACGGTCTTGGTGTAAAGCTTATTGGTCTTTCCTGCAAGCAGGTAGTAATCCTCGATAAATGCAGGAACCTTATCGGTACCTTTTACACGCGAGTAGCTTGAAGGAACGTCCGACCAGTCGTTAGCCGTAAAGGTATCTTCAAAGCTTTCGTTATCGAAAACGTTGTAGAGGTTTTCGGTGTAAAGTGTACGCGGGTTTTGGTCGATAACCGTAGGCGGCGCTATATTAAATTGAATATCGTCGATGTAGATATCCGAGTTGGCGCTGCCTGCGATGGTGCCTAAAGACATACGAAGGTATTCATAACCTTGCGAGTTGGAAATGTTGAATTTAAGCTGATGCCAATTGGTATCTTCCGCATAGTATACGTCGTCGGAACAATACTGACCGGTTGTATCGGATGTGCAGAAGAAGGCGCCTTTGGGCTCTGCAAATTTATACCAGAGTGAAAGCTGATAGGCGCCGCCGTTTTGAACGGCGAAGGTCGACCAGGGCTGCCAGAGTTTGACGGCTGCGGCGGATTCGTCCTGCTTTTTAATTTTAAGGCTGCGGTTGCCCGACCTTACGTTTGCAGGCTGGTTGCCCGATACGGTCTTGTCGTAAATCGCAAAGGCTTGCGACTGTTTGGGTTGTTCGATCGGGTTTTCGAATATTACGTCGTCTATATGGAAGTTGCTTATCGCAAAACGTCCTGTTTCAAAATCAATAGACTCTATTACGCCGCCGCTGATATTCTCGTCGTCTTTTTCAAGCTTAACGTCCTTAACCGATACGTTTCCGCTTCCTTTATTAGTAAAGGCAACCAAAAGCGCTTTTTCGTTAGAGGTCGTAAAGTAAATCTCCTGTTTACCAGCCGATTTAACGTTCTTGTAAGCAATGTTGGAAATCGCGTTGTTTTCGTTAACTACCTGACTGCCGATATCAATAGCGCCTGCAACAAGTGAAGAACTGCCGTTGATGCCGGAAGTGAAGCTCAGTTTATAAGGAGTGTAAGGCTGAACTTCAACTATCTGGCTAAGCGTACCGCCGTTGCCCGAAATGGTAGCGGTGTTGTTATTGATGCTGCTGGAGCCGTTGAAGGTTGCCCAGTCGTTAGCGTTCTCAAAATTGCCGTTACTTACGGTTTCGTTAGCCGAATACTCCCAAAGCTCGAAATTGTCGAGATAGAGCATATCCATATCGTAACCGTGTTGATACGCGGCACGCGAGCTACCCTGAGGCTCGGAAACTTCATAACGGATACCGAAGTTGATATCACTTACGTCAATACCTGTCTTAAAGTAAAGTTCAACCTTGGTCCAGCCGGGGCCGCCCTTAAGCTCGCCGGGGCCGTTGTAGTATGCGAGACACTCGGATGATACTGATCTGGGATCGATATTGTAGGGACCGATCCAGTAACGGTCGATACCTGCTTTCGCATCGTTGAACTGCATTTGGAAGTAGAAGGTTAATTTATATGAAGCGTTGGTATTAAGAGAGGTAAGGTGCATGTACCAGTTTCTCCAACGTGTGAGCAGGCGCATGCTCTTGGTGCCTTCATAGGCGCGCCAGTCGCTAACCGAAACACCGAAGCCCGAAGGAACCGAATCGGGATAGGTCGGGTCGTTTATAGAGAAACGGTATTTATTATTGGAAGCGTTGATCGATTCGGTGGTCATGCTTTCGAAACCGTTAAAGCCAAAACGCTCGATCGCCGGCATGTTGGTACCGGTGAATTTAGGATCGAGCACGCAATCCTCTGTACCGTCGGATACATAGTGCGGATTGGTCGAAACTCGGGTGTTGGTGCCGGGGAGGTACCAGCCGTTGAACGAGTTGCCCGCAAGAGGTGTGGCGTCGAAGGTGGCTTTTGTGCCGCTTGGATATGCGCCATAAGGAATCGAGCAGTTGGCAGTACCGCCAAGGCCTACCGTGCCGATACCTACTGTAATAGAATCGTAAACCGCTTTTACGGTTATACTTTTATTTGCGGTCCATACAAACGCGGGAGCGGTTGAAATGGTTTCGCTTTCGTTGTTTGCATTAACCCATTTAACAAAGGAGAAATACTTGCCTGCGGTTTCGCTGTAAGCAGGATCTGCAACAAAGCCAACCTTGGCGCCTGTTGCAACATAGTTGCGGTATTTGTTACCGCCGTTTTCATTTATAACGGTGCTGTATAATGCCGAGCCGCCGTCGCCCGCAGTAGCGTTAACTTCGTAATAGGTACCTGTTTCTTGAATCATAAAGTCGTCAAGATACAAAGTAGAACCCGAAGCCGCAAGGGCCGCACCGATTAAGAGAGATACGCCCGTATCGTCACCGGTGTTAAACGCGAATGTAACCTGCTGCCATTTGCCCGACTGTGCTTCGCCGAAGCGGAAGTTAGAGCTGTTGGACGAATAGCCGCAAAGCCAGTAGCTATCTTTTGAACCGTAATCTTTTAATTTGCTACCATAATATAATTCATAATCTTCGGACTTTTGGCTGATAGCGGTATAAGCCGAATCGAATATGTAGTACTTTTGTCCTACGGCGGTACATTGCATATAATAACCGTCGGCATAGTCATAGGTCATCATATAGTAGCTTAAAACATAGTCGGTGTTCTTTTTAAGACCGGTAAAATTGCGGTATACGCGGCGCCAACCCGGGTTGGTAACCTTGTAAGATTTAGTACCGCTGTGAGCAGCTTCGTTGGTTACTGTAAACTTAAGCTGACCGTCGATGCTCAGACCGCGGGTAGAGTCGACATAATAGAAGTCGCCCTCGTGGCGGTCGCCGTCACCTGCAACGTAGAAGTTCTCGCCTACGGCATACTCTTCGGCGCCCGAATCGGTAGCCAAATTGTTGGTGGCGTTTGTAAAGTGAGCGTCGAGCTTATCGGTCTTTTTGAAGGTATCGGTTATAACGGCGTCGGTTGAAACGGGTTCGGAGCTGCCGTTAAGGTACCAACCTTCAAAAGTGGCATTGCCCAGAGGAACCGCCGTAAAGGTCATTTCCTTTTCGGTTTCGTTGTATGCCATTTTTTGATAGGTCGGGAACACGCTACCGGTACCTACCGAAGCGGTGGGCGTGTACTTAATGTCGACATGGCTGACGGCCTCGAGCTGGAAGTTGTCGAGATAGGCGCTGAACGCGTTCATACCCCAAACAAACCAAACATACTGGTAACCGTCGGGAACGTTAAAGGTAAGGTCCATGGTATGCCAGTTGCCATCGCTGCGTCCGCCGGCGTTAAAGTAGCTGTTGTACGAAGCAAAGTAGAGCGACTGGTTGTATGCGTCGGTATCCTTTGTAGGATCTTTAGACGCAAAAGCCCAACCGTCACCCCAGTTTTGGATGGTTGTGTCGGCGCTCTTGGCATAAATACCAAATGCCATTAACTTTTCGGATGAATAATCGAAAGACAATGAATACTTGGTATTATCTTCGAGTTTGATTTTTTTGGCAACGCACGATACGCCCGAGGTGTTTTTGAACCACAGGATGTTACCGTGAGTGTCGTCTTCAAGCTCGAATACCGTTGCGGAGCCGCCGCTTGAAATGTTGTTACCGTACCAATCCTTGTTACGGGCGGCGGTGGTGTTAACGTTGGTAAACCCGACGTTGTCCATCGTGCCGTTAGCCCAAAGATTAGTGTCTGCCGCCACTGACGGTACAACAAATGTAGGCACAAGCGTAGCCACAAGTACCGTAGCGGTGAGCAACAAAGCTAATAATTTTTTACGCACTGATATCTCTCCTTTTTGCGAATACAAATTCACAGTTATATTTTACAATATATATAGCAATATGTCAATAAGTCGGGGAACAAAAACCGGGGTCAATTATTACCAAAAAAAAAGATTTTTTTTAGACCTTTTGCGCAAAAAAATACCCTTTTGGCCCCGTATCGCACTTTTATTAAAAAATATTGTTGTAATTTATTTCAAAATCTGCGATAATGGTATAAGTATTGAAATCAAGTTTTTACGGGTGTGTGTTATGAACGATTATTTGCAACTTGCCGAAATCCTATTCAACGAAGAACTGCCCACTACGCAGCAACTCGAGGCGCTATATCCCCCTCGCGACCTTAAGGATGGCGCAAAGGTTACCCGCGTGGCGCCCAGCCCCACGGGATATTTGCACCTGGGGACACTGTATGTGGCTTTGTGCTGTAAAATGACCGCCGGCGAAGACGGTGTGTTTTATGTTCGAATCGAAGATACCGACAAAAAGCGCGAAATAGATGGCGGCGTCAAGAACATAATAGACGGTTTGTACTATTTCGGCGTAACACCCGACGAGGGATACACCGCAAACGGCGAGCAAGGAAAGTACGGCCCCTACAAGCAAAGTCAGCGCGGCAAAATATACCGCGCATTTGTAAAAGAACTTGTAAAAAAAGGGCTTGCGTACCCCTGTTTTTGCACCGAACAAGATTTGGCGGCCACCCGTGAGGGTCAGGAATCGCGTAAAGAACGCACCGGTTACTACGGAAAATACGCTGCCTGCCGAAATCTTTCGCTGGAACAAATTAAAGAAAAACTCGACGCGGGACAACCCTATGTGGTAAGACTGCGCTCGGGCGGGGATGAAAGCCGTAAAATAACCGTCGAGGACCTTATTAAGGGCAAAATCGAAATGCCCCAAAACGACGAAGATTTTGTAATTTTGAAGAGCGACGGAATACCCACCTATCACTTCGCGCATGCGGTTGACGACCACCTTATGCGCACCACCCATGTTATCCGAGGCGACGAGTGGGTTTCTTCACTTCCCAAACACATCGAGCTGTTTTCGGCGCTTGGATTCAAGGCGCCGAAATACGCCCATATTGCGCCGATTATGAAGCTTGATAACGGCAATAAACGGAAAATTTCCAAGCGAAAAGACCCCGAAGCCGCCGTTTCGTATTTTGTCAGCGAGGGGTATCCGGCGCAGTCGGTAATAGAGTATCTTATGACGGTAGCTTCAAGTGAATTTGAGGTTTGGCGCAGGCAAAATCCAACCCTAAAACACGCGGATTTTAAGTTCAATATTAAAAAAATGAGTGTTTCGGGCGCGCTGTTTGACCACGAAAAACTTGACGACGTAAGCAAGAACGTAATATCAAAATTTGACGCCGAAACCGTAACCGAGGCGGTGCTTAAATGGGCGAAGGAATACGATAAAGATTTTTACGAAAAAATATCGGCAAACACCGCATTTTTAAAGGGTATTTTCTCGATAGACCGCGGCGTTAAAAACCCCCGAAAAGACCTTGCCAAATGGCGCGACGCCAAGGACTTTACACGGTATTTTTACGTGGCTCCCGGGTTTTCGGGTCTGCCTGAACATATAAAACCCGCCGACGCGGTAAAACTGCTTAAAGAGTACATAAAAATATACACCGTTCGCGATAGTCAAAGCGAATGGTTTGAAGATTTGAAGACCGTTTGCCCCGCCGCAAACTACTGCCCCGACACCAGAGAATACCGCCAAAATCCGCAAAACTACAACGGCAGTGTGGGCGATTTTTCGACGGTTGTTAGAATTTGCATAACCGGCAGACAAAACTCGCCCGACCTGTACAGCATTATGAAGCTTATAGGTACCGAAGAGTCTCTAAACCGCATTAAAAACGTTATTCGCATTTTGGAGGAAGCATAATGGAAGAAAACAAAAGACCGTACTTTCCCTCTCGCGCGATTGTTACGGCAGGTATGCCCTACGGTAATAAAGAACTGCACTTTGGCCATATAGGTGGCGTTTTTATCCCCGCCGACGTATTTGCGCGTTTTCTTCGCGACCGCATAGGCAAAGAAAACGTTATTTTCGTATCGGGTACCGACTGCTACGGTTCGACCATTGAAGGCAGCTTTGAAGCCGCACAAAAAGAGGGTTTTGTGGGCACTATAGAAGACTTTGTAATGCAAAATCACAAAAAGCAAAAAGCGGTGCTTGATATGTATGATATAAGCCCCGATTTGTTTGGGGCCTCGGCGCTTGGCAGAACCGGGGAAATACACCGCGAAATCTGTAAAAAGGTGTTTAACTTTCTTAAAAGTAACGGCTTTTTAAGTTTACAAAAAACCAAACAGTTTTACGACGATAAGTTAGGCGTATTTCTCAACGGCAGACAGGTTATCGGCCGCTGCCCCATTCAAGGCTGCAAATCGGAACACGCCTACGCCGACGAATGTTCGCTGGGACACCAGTTTAACGCCGACGAGCTTATCGCCCCTAAAAGCGTGCTCTCGGGTGAGACCCCCTCAATTACCGAGGTCGATAACTGGTATTTTGATTTGGAGGCCTTTAAGGGCGATATTGAAAAGCACGTTGATAACCTTGAAAAAAGTGATAACTGCCGCGAAAACGTCATTTCGGTTATGCGCGAATTTTTGAAAAATCCCTGCATTTACATAAAAAAAGAGGAACTGGAAAAGGTGCGTTCGCTTAACCTTGGCTGCGAAATTTCGGTTGACGATACAAAACCGTCGTTTATGGCGATTTTTGATAATCTCGACAGTCGCGCCGCCGCCTGCAAGGTTTTATCCGAAAACGGTATTCGCTATCGCACCGGCAAAACGGTGGTGCCGTTCCGTATTTCGGGCAACGCAAAATGGGGCGCTCCCATACCCTCTTGTGACGGAGTAAACGGACTGACCTTCTGGGTTTGGCCCGAAAGCCTTTGGGCGCCCATCAGCTTTACCATGGCGGCGCTCGAAAACCGCGGTGAAAATCCCGAAAAATACAAAGATTTCTGGTGTGATAAGGACGCCGCCGTTTACCAGTTTATAGGCGAAGACAACATCTATTTCTACGGCGTGGCGCAGACCGGTTTGTTTCTGGGGCTTCAGGGTAAAGACTATCAAATCGACCCCGAAAACGGCAAGCTTCGTCTTACCAATCTGGTGGCTAACCATCACCTTCTTTTCGGTAAGAAAAAGGCTTCGTCTTCGGGCGAGAATAAGCCGCCAAAAGCCGACGAACTTCTTAATTACTACACCGCCGAGCAACTTCGTATGCACTTTATAAACGCCTCGCTTGCCGAACAAAGCGTAGGTTTTGAGCCTTTAAGCGTTTTGCGTCCCGACGATGTTAAAAAGGGCGGTTTTGACACCGTTTTGTACGAGGGCAATCTTTTAACCAACGTTTATAACCGGCTTGTTCGTTCCTGTTTTTACACCGTAGCCAAGCACTACGGCGGCGTTTTGCCGGATGGCAAAACCTCGGCGCAAACCGCCGAATTTTTGAAGAAAACCGTACTTGAATACGAGCAACTTATGTATAGGTATAAGTTTGATAAAATCTTCGAATTACTTAATATTGCTATTAAAGAAGCCAACAAAATTTGGTCGCGCGACAGTAAGGCGGCAGACGCGCAGGGCGATGAAAATCTGCGTAAACAGCTGCTTATAGACAGTTTCAGCATTGTTCGCACAATGGCGGTGCTGCTTCACCCGTTTGCGCCGTCGGGCTGCGAGATTGTAAGAGAATATCTTGGTCTTTCGGAAGATATGTATGACTGGTCGCATATTTTTGAAAACATCGAAGATATTACAGCGCAAGGGCATAAATTTAAGACCTTAGAGCCGAAATTCGACTTTTTTGCCAAACACCCGAATCAAATAGGAGGATAAAGTGTATGACCGTAGGTGAAGTTTACGATATTTTAGAAAAATGGGCGCCGAAATCTTCCGCAATGCCGGGCGACAACCCCGGTTTTTTGGTAGGAAATAAAAACGACGCCGTAACCAAAATTCTGGTAACTCTCGACTGCACAAGCGAAAGCATTTTGCACGCAATAAAAATCGGCGCAAACCTTATTGTTACGCACCACCCCGTTATATATGCCCCGCTTAAAACCGTAACGCAGGATAGCCGCGCATATAAACTTATTAAAAACGGTATTTCGGTTATTTCGTGGCATACCAATCTTGATATGGCAAAAGGCGGCGTAAACGACGTTTTGGCAAAATCTTTGGGTATTTCGGGGCTGAAAATACTTGAAAACCTCGAAACCGGTTTTCAAAGCCGAATAGGTACACTTGAAGATGAACTGTCGCCCGATGAATTAGCAAAACGCTGTAAAGAGATTCTTGGCGGTAATATTCGATACGTTAAGGGTGACCGCCCGGTTAAAACCGTTGCGGTATGCGGCGGAAGCGGTACCGATATGGTCTACCCCGCCATACTTTGCGGCGCCGACGCGCTTGTAACGGCGGACATTAAACACAGTATGTTTATAACCGCCGCCGAAAAAGGCTTTACGCTTATTGACGCGGGACATTTCTTTACCGAAAACGTAATTGTAAACCCGCTTGCGCAATATCTTGAAAAACATACGGGACTTGACGTAACCGTAAGCAACTACACACCCGTTAACGTACTGTAATAAATAATTACCCCGCGCGGCGCACAAGTTGTGCCGCGTTTTTTAATCAAATGTACTCAAAGCAGTTAGTTATTTATCACTAACAATTATATTATTAGTGATATATCATTAGCACCGAAGATAAATCACTGTCAGAGGTATAAATATGGGCATTTACGAATATACCAAAAACCGCATTTTAGAGCTTTGTAAACAACGCGGAATAACCCCCAATGCGTTAAGTTATGCGGCGGGCATTTCACAGTCGACCGTAAAGAGTATTTTGGGCGGTGAGAGTAAAAATCCGGGTATTGTAACCCTTAAAAAGATATGCGACGGTTTAGATATAACTATTGTTGAGTTTTTTGACACAAAGCAGTACCGCGAGCTTGAACAGGAATTAAAGTAATATGATAGACAAACAAACCTTTACCGATGGCATTTTGGCGTATGTTGATCAGCGCGCGCTTGACGACGAAATATCGCAAAGTCTTGAAAGCGTTTGCGGAAGTACTGTGCTTTTTAACAGCGAAAACCGTCTATACGACGCCTATATTTCATTACTTGAAGAAATTTTTGACGACCGTGAAGAAATGATAGTACGGTTTGTGGATGGCGAAATCCCCTTTACAACCAAAAACGGTATGACGGTAGACGACGCCGGCTCGCTGTACGACGCCCTTGTTTTTGCGGAATAATAAGCATAAACCCAAATATCGCCCCGCTAATGCGCAGGGCGTTTTTTTACGCTTATACTTGACTTAATTGCTTGAAATTCTTGTCGTTTTGTGCTATTATGACAAATAACACGTTTGTCAAAAATCAAAAAGAAAGGATTATTTATGAATATTGTTAAAAGGTATAACGAAACAAGCCTTATTTTGCGCATAATTATCGGTCTTGCTTTTGGTTTGACACTTGGCATTTTAGTAAAAGGGCTCACCTTTATATCGCTTTTGGGTGATTTGTTCGTAGGCGCCTTAAAAGCCATTGCGCCGGTGCTGGTTTTTGCGCTGGTGGCTTCTTCCCTTTCAAAAAGCAACAACAAGTTAGACCGCCGTTTTGGTCTTGTAATCGCGCTTTATATGATAAGCACCTTTTTGGCGTCGGTTGTGGGTGTTGCGGGCAGTTTTCTTTTCCCGCAGAAGTTAAAACTGGCTGAATCGGCTGTAGCAGAGGCGGCGCCCGCAAGTATTAATGAAGTGCTTACCAAACTTTTGACCGATATGGTCGCAAACCCCATACAGTCTTTATCCGAAGGGCGTTACATAGGAATACTGTTTTGGGCGGTACTGTTCGGCCTTGCCGCAAAAAAACTTGCGAGTGAGAAAACCAAACAAATGCTTAACGATTTTGCCGACGCCATCTCGCAGCTGGTACGCTGGATTATAAACCTGGCGCCGTTTGGAATATTCGGACTTATTTATCACAATGTTTCTACAAACGGACTTGCCATTTTTGCCGATTACGGCAAACTTTTGGGGCTTATTTGCGGTTGCATGCTGGTTGTTTCTTTAATTGTCGACCCGCTTTTGGTGGCGATTGTATTAAAGCGCAATCCCTATCCGCTTGTATTCAAATGCCTTAAAGAATCGGGCTTGACCGCCTTTTTTACCCGCAGTTCGGCCGCCAATATACCCGTTAATATGGCTTTGTGTGAAAAGCTTGAACTTGATAAAGAGATGTATTCGGTATCTATACCGCTGGGCGCTACCATAAATATGGACGGCGCCGCCATTACCATTTCGGTTATGGCGCTTGCGGCTACTAATACAATCGGTAAACCCGTAAGCATAATTACCGCGCTGCTTTTGGCATTTTTATCAACCCTGGCGGCTTGCGGCGCTTCGGGTGTTGCGGGCGGTTCGCTTTTGCTTATACCCATGGCGTGTTCGCTTTTCGGCGTTCCCGCAGATGTGGCTATGCAGGTTGTAGCGGTTGGCTTTATTATAAGCGTTGTGCAAGATTCGTTCGAAACCGCGCTTAATTCTTCGGGCGACGTTATATTTGCCGCCGCCGCCGAATACGCGCAATGGAAAAGAGAAGGCAAACCCCTGCCCTCGTTTTTATGCGGCAGAAAAAAAGGCTGATTAAAAAGCAAAAAAAAGAAACTCCCGTCGAGTCGGCAGGAGTTTCTTTTTTTAGCTCTCGCGATACTGTTGCGGCGTAATCCCGAAACTTGCTTTAAAATTGCGATTAAAACTGCGCAACGATTGAAACCCGCAGTCATACGCGATAGATACAATGGGAGAATTGCTGTTTTTTAGAAGATAACAGGCGTCTCCTAAGCGATAAGCGTTTACGTAATTGCCAAAAGAGATTCCTGACGCACGCTTGAAGAATTTTGAAAGATAAGCATAATCGTACGAAATACTTTTGGCAAGTTTTTTTAGACTGCACTCGCTTAAGTAGTTTTCTTCTACGTATGAAAAAATCGTACCGAGTAAATTTTTTTGTGTTTTCGGTGTAAGCCGATATTGTGCAATTCTGTTAAATTCGCTGCAAATACAATACAAAATACCTTTTATCTGCAAAATATCGGGGTCCGTTTTTTTTAGTTGCTCTAAGATGAAAGAAGAAGGACGGAATTTATTGGATTGCGGTATCTTGCCTTGTGTGGTTACAGAAAACAGCTTTACGATATCAGGAGAAAAAATGCACAAAATATGGCAACTTGAAACAGGGGTATTAAGCGCATGCATCTGATTAGGAAAAACCAGCAGTGCATCGCCCGTTGACAACATGTATCGCGTATCGTCCACTATCACTTCCATTTCTCCCTTTGTTACCGTAATATACTCAAAGTGGCGATGAATATGCAGTGGAAAATGATGATTACGGCCGGTTTCAACTTTATAGTAATCACCGGTCATTTGATGTTTTGTTTCGTAAAACATATAGCGCCTTCTTTACGACTAATTTTGTCTATGATATTACCATATTTTGCGAGAAAAATCAATACAAATCAGTAGAATAAAATCAGAAAGGAATGATTTATATGAACTTCTTTAAAGAAATACCGGAAATACACTATGAAGGGCCGGAAAGCGACAATCCGTTTTCGTTTCGATATTATGATGCTAACGCGAAAATTTTGGGTAAAACACAGCGTGAATACTTAAAATTTGCCATGTCGTATTGGCACACCATGTGCGCCGGCGGCACCGATATGTTCGGTGAGGCAAGCATAGAAAAAACCTACTCTCGCGAAGGTGCCATGCAAAATGCGAAAAATAAAGCTTATGCCGCTTTTGAATTTATGAATAAACTCGGCATTGATTATTATTGTTTTCACGATAGAGACATTGCTCCCGAGGGCGATACTCTGCAAGAAAGCAACCGCAATCTTGATGAAATCAGCGATTTGCTTTTGAGCTTGCAAAAAGAATACGGTAAAAAGGTGCTTTGGGGCACGGCAAACTGTTTTTACAATAAGCGCTATATGCACGGCGCGGGAACGGCTCCGAATGCCGACGTGTTTGCGTTTGCGGCGGCGCAGATTAAAAAAGCTCTTGAGATTACGGTAAAACTCGGCGGTAATGCCTATGTTTTTTGGGGCGGACGGGAAGGTTACGAAACGCTGCTTAACACCAATACGGCGCTTGAACTTGATAATATGGCAAA
>CADBUL010000003.1 GCA_902797875.1 Oscillospiraceae bacterium
ACCGCGACCAGGTTGTTGCGCCTTGTAAGCTCGTAAGATTTGTTAATGTCTTTGTTAATTTCAAGGCAGGGTTCGGCAACGCCGGGGGTGTAAGCAAGCGATAAATCGTCGCGCGAAGAGATCGGTACACGCGATACAACCTCTATTTTGCCGTTCCAATCATAGTGTTTTTTAAGTGATTCTTTACGATAATCCATTTTTAGTCCTCCCACGGGAATTTGTATTTTGTAAGTCCAAGCGCATCCCTAACTTCAGTAATTTCTTTTTGAACCGAGTCATTTATCGGCACGCCGTCCTTACGTGAAAGACGAATAAGATGCTCTTTTTCACCGGCAGTGTAAATTCTTTCGGCGCCGGGCGCTTTTTTCGATGCGCGAACACTTCTGATAATATCCCCGGCTTTTTTACGGCAGAGTTCTTCGCCAAGGAAATGGTTGGTATCGATAGCGATAAAGAAATGCCCCAGATGATAAGGCGCTTTATTGCCGTCTTTATCTTTACCGTCAAGAGCTTTACCGTAATTGCCGTCTTGTAATACAGCGGAAAGCAGTTCTACCACCATAGCGTAGCCGTAACCTTTGTAACCGCCTAAAGCTTCACCAATACCGCCCAGTGTGGTAAGTGCAGCTGTGCCGCCGCGAATTTTCTTCAGCGCTTCACCCGCATCGCCTTCAATGGGCTGGCCGTCTAAACCGATAACGGTGCCCGGATGCACGTCTTCGCCAATTCTTTCATAGTATTCAATTTTACCGTTTTGGGTAATCGAGGTGGCGCAGTCAATAAGAAAATCAAAGTCTTCGTCGGTGGGGATACCTATTGTAAGCGGGTTGGTACCAAACATACCTTCAACGCCGAACGTGGGCGCTACCGAAGGACGCGCATTTGTTCCGGTAATTCCTATACAACCTTGTTTGCACGCCATAGAAGGATAATAACCCGCAATGCCGTAGTGACAGGAATTACGAACAACAACCATGCCAAGACCGTATTGTTTAGCCTTATCTATTGCCATTTGCATCGATTTGTAACCGATAACCTGACCCATACCGTCATGTCCGTCAACAACGGCGGTACAGGGGGTTTCTTTAACAACCTCAAAATTTGTAACGGGGTTTTGAATACCGTCGCGAATACGGTCAAGATAGATGGGCTTAAAGCGGTTAACACCGTGAGATTCAATGCCGCGTTTATCAGATTCTAAAAGTACGTCAGCGCAAATCTCAGCGTCCTCACGGGGGATTCCGTAACCTACAAAGGCGTCGATAACGAAATCGGTAATCAGTTTCCAGTTTACTACAGTTTTTGCCATTTATTTTTCCTCCTAAAATATAAAATAAAAAAACGAAAAAACAGAGTACTTCTACCCTCTTTTTCCGTTTCTCAAATCTCAACGAAGTATTCAATTTACATATAGATTTTACTATATATCGTCCAAAATGTCAAGAAAAATATATAATTGTAATACGGCCTACTCAAAAAGTAAGCCGTATTGTTTATAATATTATACAAATAAGCCCCGAACAGTTTTCGTTTATTACTCGCTCAAGCGTCTCTTGAAGCCTCATTCTTGCTTTGTTTGGCATATTCGCAAGTTTCGAGTGAAGTCCTTCGTTAACAAGTTCGTGAAGACTTTTGCCGAATATGTTTGAGTCCCATATCTTTATGGGATCTTCCTCAAACTCTTTCATAAGGTACATTACAAGGTCTTGCGATTGACTCTCGCTGCCCACTATCGGGTTGACCTCAGTGGTTATATCGGCACGCATCATGTGGATCGACGGCGCGCTTGCCTTTAATCTTACACCGTATTTACCGCCTTGTTTTACAATTTCCGGTTCTTGCAGGGTTAGTTCTTCTATTGACGGCATTACTACGCCGTAACCGGTGGCTTCTACCTGTTCAAGTGCGTCCTTAATCTTAAGATATTTATCCTCGACCTTAGAAAAGTTTACAAAGTTAGAGAGAATATCGCCGTCGCTTTCTATTGTTCTATTTGATAATTCACCGATTATATTGTAGAAGATTGATTTGTTAAGCTGTAAATCTAAATCCACCTTACCGCTGCCAAGATCAATTTCTTTTTTGTTTAGTATTTCAACATTTTCATTTTGCAAAAGACAATCGTATAGTTTGTCGACGTCTCTGATTTTGGCTACGTTTTGAATGCTGTCTTTAACGGTTGTTAATATGTTGTTTTTTACGCTGTTTTCTTTTGGTACATAAGAATACCAAGAAGGCATATTTATTGCAATTTCTTTAACGGGGAATTCAAACAAAATATCTTTAAGTATATACTTAATATCGTCATTTTCGAGATTTTGGCAGTCGACTGCCCTTACGCAAGAACCGTATTTTTCGGATAGTTGTTCTGCGAGTTTTACGGTTTCTTTGCTTTTGGGCTTTGTGCTGTTTAATAAAATAATATACGGTTTATTTATGGATTTTAATTCGTCAATTACCTTTTCTTCGGCGGCAAGATATTCTTCCCTTGAAATGTCACCTATTGTTCCGTCGGTTGTAATTACTAAACCTATTGTAGAGTGTTCGTTAATTACCTTGCGTGTGCCTACCTCAGCCGCCATATTAAAGGGTATCGGTTCATCGTACCAGGGCGTTTTAACCATACGGGGATTTCCCTCTTCGATATAGCCAAGCGCGCCTTCTACGATATATCCGACGCAGTCAATAAGCCGAACCTTCATGCTAGCGCCGCCGTCGACCTCAATTTTAACAGCATTTTCGGGGACAAATTTCGGTTCGGTAGTCATTATCGTTCTGCCAGATGAGGACTGCGGAAGCTCATCGGTGGCTCGCAATTTTTCGGTATCTGACTTTATGTTGGGAATTACAAGGGTATCCATAAATCTTTTAATAAAAGTAGACTTACCGGTTCTAACCGGACCGACGACGCCGATATATATATCGCCGCCGGTTCGTTTGTTTATATCTTCATATATACTATTCATAAGCGCCCCTCTTATCTTTGAATTATAAGCGACGAAGCGTTTGACCGGTCATCATCGCCGTTGGTTGCAATTTCATCGTAATCCGCCTTAAACCGCTTGGCTATTTCCCATAAGTCTTCATTTTCTTCGGGATAATATACAATAATTTGAGACTGATTATTTTCATTTTTTTCAAGCACATTAGAGTTTGTTACCACACTGACCGTTTGCTTAAAGCAGTTATTTATAATAATTTCGCCCTCAAATTTTACCGATAATTTGTTGCCTTTTATTGAAAATTCACACTCGAGCGGCACAAAAATCGCATTACAATCTATGTTTGTTGTATTTGCATCGCCGTTATTATATTCAAATTCGGTTTTTTCTTCGGCAATTGAGTAAACTTCATCCTTTGTGCTGTACAAATATTTTAGGTTTATAGAGCCTAAAGCTTTAATCCCGTCTTGCGCGTCTACACACTTAATACTGTCAACCGAAAACCAGGCGTCGTAAATATTCGTAACATCTTGAGGCAGTTCAAAATCCTTTTTAATGGTAATATTTTCTTTATAAAAGTCTTTTGATGTAATAATCTCGATATTCTCTTTTTCTGTTTCGGTATCGTAAACGGTTGAATATAAATCACTTATCAAAATTGCATTAGTTTTACCGCATATGCTTAAATACAGGTTTAATTTGATTTTAATGGAATATGAAGAAAATGTATTATCATCGTCAATGTTTGGCGTAATTTCGGTAGATAAAATATCACAGCGGGTAAAGTATTTAATGTCGTCGGTTTCTTCTTCATTTATATCCACTACATAACTAAAAGGCAAAATAGTCCGCAGTTTTTGAATATTATTCTGCACGTCTATATAAATAAAGTCATTTTTAATTTCTCCCTTTATCAGAGCCTTTTTACTTATTATTTTACAATCGCCTACAAAAGCAACGGTATTCTTTCTTAGTACGGTTTTAACGTCGTTCTTAGGTTTATTCAGACCTACAATATCGTTATATACTTCGTTTTTTTCATATAGATTATATTCAGAAAACACGGTGTAATCATTCTTTTTATATTTCACGGTAGGTTCTTCGCAGGATAACAGCGTCTTTAATAACCTATTTGAATATATTTCGATATAAAAGTCCGGTTCAGCCTTAAAATATATTTTTCGCTCGGCGGACTGCCGCAAAACCGTTTGGTCACAGGCTACGTTTACAGATACGATATCGCCCTCATTTATGCCTTCGATACTATTTATAAAATCATATTTATATTCATATGTGAACAGCTCGTTATCGGTATTAAGGCAATATACCCGTATTTCCAATATACACTCAAGGTCTATCTTATTCGCAATTTGTTTTTTAGATAATATTTTAGGCGTAATATCATAAGAAATTATTGAAGATATATCGCCTGCATATTCGGGAAGCGAAAACTCCCCTTCGCACATTTGATTACCGTCTTGTAAAATTTGACTTCTGACACTTTGAAAATCACAAAAGGTATTTTCGTTATTCATAAGGTTGCTCCCCTTTTTATATTGATACTTATATTTATTCGCCCCGCCGAAATATTATTACATAATAAAAAAGCTGCGACAAAACGTCGCAGCTTTTTATAGAGCTGTATTAGTCTTTTATGGTTGTGTATACGGCGAATGTGTAATCTTCAAGGGTATCGCAAATACCGTTCATTACTTTATCGTACGGAATTTGCTTAGCGTCTTCTGTCGCGGTAATGGTTTTGGGATCGTATAAATGACGGTAAAATTTCTTGCCCGAGAACTTTCCGAGATCCACCGTAAAATCTACCGAGTCGCCGCATTTATTGGCAACAACAACCGTAACGTTACCGTCCGGCTGCTGGGTGCAGGTTAAATAGACCTTTGTGCCGCGCTTGATTTCGCCTGCATATACCTTTGTACCCTCGCTGCCGCCAAGATAACGTCCTAATATACCGAAGGCATAATATGGTCTATACGGCACCAACGAACGGCGCAGGGTGGGCATTAAACCGCAACGGTGGTCGCCGTCAAAGAAACTGTCGTCCGAATTTATATGGCTGTTTGGCCACTGCTGGTCAAACAGCGACCATATAAATGAAGACTGAACGCCGTTATTCAAAAATGATGTTTGAGAAATGGCAATTTCGGTGCCGCGATACGGATTATCCAGTCCGCCGCGCCAGTTGAATTCGTCAAACCAAAACTGCTTACCCGACGGAACATACTGCAAGCCCACATTAGCCCATCTGTCCCAGTCAAAATAGTTTTCACTTGAATATTCACACGCGCCAAATAACACCCAGTCGTCGGTAAGTCTTTCAAAATCGGGATTTTTAAGAAGTTCTTTGTCGCTTCCCTTTTCTTTTAACGAGATTTTATCAAAAAGACCAACGCAGCCGTCTTGATATACGTTAAAGAAACAGCCGATATAACACTCGCCGCGGTCTTTGGAATTAAAGGTATGTTTGTACTGTTTCCACTCGCTTGAAAGTTTGGTGTAATCAATTCTTACCGTGCTGCCGGGGTGAATTGCGGTTTCGGGCGGCATACATCTAAAGTATTCCGAACCTTCTTCTAAGTCAAGGGCGCCAAACATAATGTCGCCCTCCATGGGTTTAGAAAAATCACCTTTGATTTTGCAGTAAAGGCTCATTTCATAATCGGTGTTTGGTTTAAGTATAACCTTTTGCTGTGTGCGGCAATGGGTCGGAACACCGTGAAGCATTACGTATTTACCGCTATAAACGTCGCTGTCGTCAAGATTAGCCGCATCATGGTAGTTGTGACAACTGAATACATCGATATAATCGGCACATTTTGGCGCAACATATTTAAGCATTGTGGCAGTGGAAGTACTTCCTTCGTTAGGCCCTATCATTTTAACAAGATTTCTTCTGCCGTCTTTTACAAGCCGCTCATGAACAGCACGGGTGTATTTAAGCCACCAATCATACGGGTGTACGCCGCGCATGGTTTCGGGTGTGCCTCGCTGAGGTTCGGTAAACATAACAAGATATTTGACGTTGGTATAACCCCTGACCTCGATTATCTGGTGAAGTGATTCGCTGATAAAAGCCGCATAGTTTTCGGTAGCTTCTTCGGGGTCGTCGTTTTGAGTGAATACCTCGTTAATGACATCGGCATGCAGCCACCAGTTAGCATTTATGGCAATGTCTATACCGCGTTTTTGCATATTTTCGCAAAAATCGTAGAAAGACAACATATCTTCACTTTCGAAGTTGAAAGATTTACTTTCGTTATCGTAAGCAAATTCAAATCGGTAATATGTTCGTGCAATTTTTATGCCGAGCGATTTTGCACGGTCATATTCTATTTGACATTCTTGTTTTGTATATCTTCTGCCGGCATTATCGTTCATAGGCGCAAAACAGTGATAAATACCGTTTACGCCTAAAAAGTTTTCCTGCACGGGCTTATCGGTAAGAATTTTAAGATTAAGCATAAAATAACTCCTAAAATGTAATTATCTTATTAAAGATAACAAAGATAATTAAAAAAATCAAGTCAAAATATTATCTGTTTTATAAAAAATTTTTTGTACTTTTATATAATATAATATGTTATTAGTATTAAAGAATTTTTAGCAATAAAAGAACCCGAACAATTGCCTTTTGGTAAAAGTTCGGGTAAATTATCTGTGGCGCGCTTGAAGAGATTCGAACTCCCGACCCTCTGCTTAGAAGGCAGATGCTCTATCCAACTGAGCTACAAGCGCAAAAAAAATGGAGCGGGTGATGGGAATCGAACCCACACAGCCAGCTTGGAAGGCTGGAATTCTAACCATTGAACTACACCCGCGTAGCAAGAAATATATTAGCATACTTCTTGCGTTAAGTCAAGTTTTATTTGAAGATAAATTCTAAATTTACATCGTTTTTGCAATCAAGCGTAATTGATTTTATTATTTTATTATCGGCCTCTATCATACGGTCGACAATTCTGTCTTCAACCTGCTTGCGAATATTATTCTTAAGGTCACGCGCACCGCGTTTTGCGGCGTTACATCCCTGTGCAAAGTATAAGGGCGCATTTTTTGAATAGGTAAAATCTATTCCCTTTTCTTTAAGCATGCTTTTTAGATCATCCAGCGCTATAATCGCTATATCTTTAAGGGCGTCTAATGAAAGCGGCTCAAAAACTATAACGTCGTCTACCCTTGCGATAAATTCAGGGCGCAAAAACTCTTCAAGCGCCTTTAAGGCTTTTTCGGATGAAGCCTGCGAGGCGGTTTTTCCAAATCCAAGCAGCGTATCGGTCTTTTCGCTGCCTGCGTTAGACGTCATAATGATAATGGCGTTTTCAAAGTTGACCACTCTCCCCTGCGCGTCAGTTACTCTGCCGTCGTCTAATATTTGAAGCAGAATATTCATAACGTCGGGGTGGGCTTTTTCGATTTCGTCAAAAAGAATTACAGAATAGGGTTTGCGGCGTACTTTCTCGGTAAGCTGTCCCGCTTCGTCATATCCGACATACCCGGGAGGCGCTCCTATAAGGCGTGAAACCGAGTGCTTTTCCATAAATTCAGACATATCAAAACGAATTAATGTTTCGGGTGTGTCAAACAAATAACGAGATAGCGATTTTGCAAGCTCGGTCTTGCCTACGCCCGTAGGACCTACAAATATAAAAGAAGCGGGCTTGCGGTTTTTATTTATTTTAACACGTGAACGCTTAACTGCGGCTGCCACCTTTTTAACCGCTTCGTTTTGTCCTTTAACGTCTTTTAAAAGCGATTCTTCAAGATTTTTCAGTTTGTTAAGATCACTTTCTTTAATTTTCGAGATTTCTATTCCCGTCCACAGCCCGATAACAAACGCCAGGTCGTCTTCGGTAACGTCATTGTTTGCCGCAGCGGCAGAATTTTCATTTACAATAGCCTTTGCTTTTTCGAGCTCCGAACGAATATTTGCCATTTTTTCATAATCGGGATTTTCTTCGCTTTTTGCTTCTTCTTCCTCTTTTAGCAGCATTGCAACCTTTTTGTTTGCCTTATAAAGATTATCTATTGCCTTATTTTTAAGACAACAACACGCTGAAGCCTCATCAATAAGGTCGATGGCTTTATCGGGCAAAAAACGGTCGGTAATATATTTCTCGCTCCAAATAACCGCTTTTGATATTATATCGTCCGAAATTTTTACGCTATGGTAACCTTCATAATATCCTTTAACGGCGGTCAGCATTTTCGTTGTGTCGGCAATGCTCGGCTCTTCAACCATTATAGGTTGGAAACGT
>CADBUL010000004.1 GCA_902797875.1 Oscillospiraceae bacterium
AGGCTCTCTCGTTTAGCAAGGCTTTGAGGCGATGACCGTAACAAAAATCGCCTTCCAAAACCGATTTGTCCTTATCAACAATAAGTCTTATCAAACAATACAAACCAAAAAACTGCCGGGTGCATTAAGCACTCGGCAGTTTTTGTATCACACTAAAAATTATTTCAGCACGTTGCCTCTTGCGAGTTCATAGCCGTCCCATCCTGCAATATATCTTTCAAGGATGAAGGCGTCTTTCTCGTTTATATATTTGTCGCCGTTAACATCCAAAGCGTTCAGGTCGGTGTTAAGGCCTTCTACTTCATAACCCGCAATATACCTGCGAAGGGCATACAAATCGTCTGCGTTTACCAGCTCTTCACCGTCGGCAAAAACGTCGCCGGGGGTGTAGTTTTTGCAGAAGGTTTTGGCGTTATCCTGAATACGGAATTCCTTAGTAACTACTTCGGTCGCTTCGTCAAAGGCGCTTACGGTGTAGTATTTTAAGGTCCATGTACCGTTGGTAAGCTCTACCTGATCAAACGGATTAGCGCCGGTTAAATCGCTGTAATTTTCGGGTTCTTCGCCTTTATAAAGCTTGAACTTAATGGTCTGACCGGCAGCTGCCGCTACTACGGGGAGTTCGTAGGTAATCGCGATATCGGGGGTGGTGGTGTAGTATACGCGGAACATCGATTCGGCCTCGGTGTTGTCAACGTACTTAAGCTGGCTGAATTCTTCGAATACCTCTACAATGGAAATATCGTCAAGGTAGAATTCAAATCCCTCGCCGCCGCTTTGCGATAAGAAGATATCGATGGTATCCATACCTTCGGCGGTATTGAACTTAACGGTTTCCTGCGTCCACTCGGTTGAAATAAGCGAGAAATTTTCGGCTTCGTAGGCGGCAAGATGGTCGTCGTCAAAGGTAGCGCCTTTGTCGCTTACCTTGCGCTCGGTTTTGCTTGCGCGGTTGACTATCTGGAATTTATAGAGGTTGGCGTGGGTCGCCTTATACCAGAAGGTAAGCTGATAAGATTTGCCCGCCTCGAGTTTGACGGTACGGCCAAGGCCGTGGTTGTAGAAGTAATTAAGCGTATAGCTTTGTGTACCGGTATGGGATTCGGCGTTGGAAATCGAACGGCCTTGCATACCGCCGTCGCCGTTGTTTGCAGTCCAGAACCAGCCGGCCGAGGTGTAAATATCGTCTTTTACTCTTTCAGCGCCTGCGTAGGTGAAGAGGTTTTCAAGACCGGTAAATTTAGCCACTACATCGGGAGCGTCGTATTTTTGTGTGTAGGTGAAGGTCGCTTCGGTTGAAACCGGTGTTTCAAGGTCAGCAATATTGTACCAACCGTTAAAGGTTAAACCGTTGTAGGTGTTTGCCGTAACCTCGATAACATTGTCCTGCGAAATGGTGTCGGCATTTGCAACAACATAGTCGTTATTATAAACCTGCGCACCGTTAATGTAAACGGTGGGAACCGCCGAAGCCAGGTTGTAAAGACTCATATCGTCGAGGTAGGCGGTATGACCGTTGCCGGCGAAGAGTATATCGAGATACATAATATCGTCGGGGTCGGACTTAACCGGAACGTCGATACGGTAGGTAAACTCGGTCCAATCTGCAAAGCTAAGTTTGGCGCTCTTTAATTCGGCAATCTTGGTCATGTTCGGGTCAAACATATTCCCAATGCCGTCCCATGCGGTTACCAAACCCATGTCGGTTTTGTTGCTAAGGGCAATACCCATGCTCATTTGGGCGCCCTTCATCCAGAATTTGAGGATATAACTGTCGCCCTCTTTAACCTGTAACTGCCACCAGTTGTTGCCTACGCCCTGGTTTGTATTGTTGGTAATACGGTAAGAACCGGTGCCGCTGTGTACGTTTGCGGCATCATAACCTTCGGTGGCGGCGGTGTAAAGACCGTTTTCAGCGGAAACGTTGGTTTGCGAATGAAGGCCGGGTTGTTTATCTTTCTCAAAGTCGCCGTTATCAATGTAATTAAACAAATTAACGGCTTTATAGTTTGCTTTATATTCGGCGTCTTCGGTTACCGTAAAGGTGTCTTCCGGGTTGGAGGAAACCTTTGCGCCGTTTACATACCAACCGTCGAACTCAAAGCCGTCGTCTACTGTAGCGGTGGCGGTAATTTCGGCGTCCTTATCAACGATCGAAGCGGACAGCGATGCTTCGCCGCCTGCGTAACCGTCAAGACCGTTTACGCTTGTAGAAGAGGTGGTAACGTATACTTCTTTTTCTAACAAAACGAATTCGTCGAAACCGGCGGTTACGTTATCGCCTTCGGCAAGAACGAAGTTTGCAACCGGCATATCTTCGGGCAGGGTGAACTTCATTTCAACGAAGGTCCAGTTGCCAAGGGTCGACCATTCGGCAGAAGTAGAGGTAACGTCTTTATTTGCAATGGCTATGTTTTCGCCTTCCGATTGATGGGTATCGTAAATCTTGTCTAAAGCGGTAATCTTAAAGCCCTTTGCTACGCCGAAGAACCAGAACGAGAAATAGTAGGTTTTGCCGCCTTCAAGCATAATCTGACGGCTTACGGCACGTGTTGCATATTTGAATTCAACCATAAAGCCGGCTGTACCGGTGTGGTTGTAGTCAACACCGCCGGTATAGTTCATCCGTGCGGCACGCTGGTTTGCGTTTGCAGCCAAACCGTTGCCGCGCCAACCGTAGGGGCTGTTTTGTTTGGCTCTGGGGGCGCCTTCAGCGGTTTGTCCGTAAATGTAGTTGGGGTTTTCGCCGCCTTCACCCGAAAAGTTGCCAACGCCGTAGGACTCCATGCCGCTCTGGTCGGGGGCGCCTGCTACAAGCCATTTGTTGGGGTCGGCGGGCGCTTCGGGATCTTCGGGATCTTCGGGTTCGGAACCGGGGGTATACGCTTCGGATTCAACCAGCAAGAAATCGTCAAATGCCGCGTCGGTGTAATTGTTGTTGCCTTCGTAAAGGATAAAGTTGGCTACCGATTTATCTTCGGGCATGGTGAAGTATACGGTAACGTATTTCCAGGTATCGCCGGTAACATCCGAAAAAGCATTGACGTTGCTGGTAATATCGTCGGTTTGATAGGTGATAACGCTGTCGCCATCCGATACGTGGTAATCATATATTTGATCTAACGCCTTAATATCAAAGCCCTTAACAAAGCCCTTGAACCAGAACGAATAGGTGTAAGATTTGCCTGCTTCAAGCTGAATCTGACGGCTTACGGCACGGTCGGCATATTTAAGCTGTACCATAAGACCGCATTGAAGCGAAGCGGTAGAATTGTGAACATAGTTGCCATCATAGCGGGCTACACGCTGGTTAGCGTTTGCAGCCAAACCGTAACCGCGCCAACCGTAGGGGCTGGCTTCAAATTTAGGTGTAGTATCTTCTTTGCTGTTTTGACCGAACAGGTAGTTGTTGTTGCCGCTGCCTTCGCCAAAGAAATCGCCATCGCCCCAGGTTGACATGCCGCTTTGGTCGGGGGCGCCTTCAACGTCCCAAAGATTGGATATTTCGGGTTCTGACTCGACAAGCAAGAAATCGTCGAAACCGGCGGTGCAGTCGTAACCTTCAGCAATTATAAAGTTTGCAACCGATTTATCTTCGGGCATGGTGAATTTTACGGTGATATACTCCCAGTTACCCAAAGTAGAAAAGCTGTTACTTGAAGAAGTAATATCGGCACTGATAGAAGTGATAATACTGTCACCACTCGACTGGTGAGTGTCTTCAATCTGACTTAAAGCTTTAATGTCAAATCCTTTGGCTACACCGAAAAACCAGAACGAGAAGGTGTATGATTTACCGGCTTCGAGTTGAAGCTGACGGCTTACTGCACGTGTGGTGCTCCCACCTGCGGTAAACTGAGCAATAAAGCCATAACTACCGGTATGGTGATAATCTACACCGCCCGTATTGTCCATACGTGCGGCACGTTGACCACTTTCTTGGTGTATACCGTAGCCACGCCAACCATATGTGCTGACACTAAATTTTCCGTCAGAGAAAATGTAGTGTATCGCTGAACCACCAGTTGGACTTTGACCGGCATTAAAACCAATACCATCAACCGTTTCAAAGTCACTCTGAGGTTGACCGCCGTTTTCTGCGGTAGCCCAAAGGTTTACAACTTCGGGATCTGCCGCTGCCGTAAAGGTAAAACAACCTACGACGGTTGAAAGTACCAGGCAAATGCTAAGCAGAATTGACAAAGATTTTTTCATTTACTTTTCCTCCTAATGTATCAAATGAAAAGATACTCTTTTGCTTTTTAATTGTACTACACTTTTTCGCGTTTTTCAATACGGATTTATATATAAAATAATATTTTCTACAAAATATACAACTACGGTTGTTCAATATTGTGCTAAAAAACAAAAAAGACCTAAAACAAGCCCAAAAAGAGGTATTTTTTGGTCTTTTATTTTGCTTAAAAACAACAAAAAAGCGCCGAAAAAACTTTCGGCGCATAGTTTATGTTTTTATTTTCTTACAGATTTTATTACCCTGAAAATTGCCGGCGCAAGCAGAACGTTGAGCGCAAATTCAATTACAAAGTTTATGCCGACTATTCCCGTAATAAGATAACCGAAAAGATCGGCGCCGCCTGCCCATTCAACCAGTAACTCACGGTAGCCAAGCACAAAGAATATTACAAAAGTCCCGGTATTTACAACGGGTGCTGTCATTGCGGCAACCATAACCGCAAAATACTGATTTTTATTCTTTAACAGTGAGTAAACGTAAGCAGAAGCCACCGCCGCGAGAATTCCCTTAACCATGGCGGTAACAAAGAAAAGCACCGGTGAAGCGTTAAACATTACAACTCCGCCTGCCCCGAGCCATCCGAATACCGAAAAGGTAAAGGCGGCAAGTCCGAACGCCGCGCCAAGTACCGCGGCGTATTTTACACCGAGTATTGCGCCGCCAAGCACCACCGGAACAAGTGTGAGAGTGATTGAAACCGGAAGTGGTGTAGGTATGGCGCAGGCAAGCTGCAGCAGTATGATAATTGCCGAAAAGATGCCTACAAGCGCTACATTGTTTGCATTGTTTTTGTTTTTTTCCATTTTGTGTACCTCCTAATACCGCCCCGAATATACGGGTGCAGTTTATTTGATTTGGCTTTTGCCAACAAAAACCTTAAAAAATGTATTTATTTTTGATTTAAGCGATAAATTTCTAAAAGTCCCGATAATACCAGGTCGTCGTCCACCGCTATTTCGCGTTCGCAGTATTTTACTATTTGCTCGGCTTTGCCGCCGGTGGCAACCAGCGTGGCGGTCTGACCTAATTCACTTTCCATGCGCTTTACAAGGCCGTCTATCATAGACGCCGTGCCGAAAACAATGCCCGACTGCATACTTTTTACGGTTTCGGTGCCAATTGCTTTGGGCGGCGGCTCGACCGTAATTGACGGCAACGCCGCCGTATGGCTTGTTAGGGCGTCGAGTGTGCTTGAAACCCCCGCCGCAATCGCGCCGCCCACAAATTCGCCCTTACCGTTAAGCGCGAAAACCGTGGTAGCTGTGCCCATATCTATCATAATACAGGGCATAGGGTACTTCTTTAATGCTCCCACCGCGCCCGCTACAAGGTCGGCGCCAAGCTGTGCGGGATTTTCGACCTTAATGTTAAGACCGGTCTTAATGCCGGGCCCCACAATTAAGGCGTTTATGCCGTACAGCCTTTGCACGGCGCGTTTTAGGGCTGTGGTAAGTTCGGGTACGACCGAACCTATAATCACACCGTCGAAATTTTCGGTGATGCCGTAAAGGGTGGTAATGTTCTTAAGGTTCGCCGCGTATTCGTCGGCGGTTTTTTTGGGGTCGGTTTTAATTCTTACGACCAGTTTGAGCCGTTCGTTTTCATAAACGCCAAGGGTTATGTTTGTATTGCCGATGTCAACCGTTAAAACCATGGTATTTCCTCGTTTTACTCAAAGTCGGGCCCTAAAAGCACGGTACCCGCAAGATTATCGTTGTAGAAAATAAATTTTACGGTGTTCTCGCCCGCTGTAAAGACTATCATTTTGCTGTTATCGGGCAGTCCGCCGTATAAAAAGAATACGTCGTCTTCGGTGGGGACCGACTCGACAGCGTCTGGTCCGCAGGCGGTCTTGATATCGTCTATTGTTGTAACTGCGCCCACCATATAGCCGAACGCGTCGCCTACGTTGGTTATTGCCGTAACGCCTTTATCTTTGGCGTTTGACTGGTAATAATAGGTAATACTGTCAACCGTTATTTCGCCTCGCGGGCCGTTTTCCTGAGAAGGAATATAGTTTGTAAAACTAAAATCGCTTGAATTATCTTTATAGTAGCCGTCAATTTCGGAAGGCGCGGTGCCAAGGGGGTATTTTGCCTCGGGCATAATACCTTTTTGAACGTTTTCGGCTATGGGTTGGACGTTGGTAGATACCACGTCGTCGGGGTCGGGCTTTGCTTGGCAGCCTACCGTCCATAAAAGTGCAAACACAAGCGTCAGCGCCGCAAAGATTTTAATCGTTTTCATATTTTTCTCCTTTTAAGAGCTTGTCCCTTAAATTCCAAAGATCCTTACTAAGGTCAACAAAATAGGTGTGGGGTTTTTCAAACCGCTTAACCTCGTCCCAAAGGCTTTCGATACCGGTCTTGCAATAAAACGCGATTTCCGAAAGAGAGGGGCGTTCGGCAATAACCTTGCCGGCCTTTATTATTTGCCGTTTTAGGGGTACGGCGGTAAAATCTTCGGCGATTTTTCGCTTCCAGGTGTGTTCGGGATCGAACAGTTCATAAGGAGCTTGCACCTTTTCACCGTGCAGAGTTATAACGTCTGCCATAGCTTTGCCGGTTTGATTATCGTAAAGACGATAAATTTCTTTGAACCCGGGCAGAGTGATTTTGGCAGTGTTTTCGCTGATTTTTATTTTTGGAATTATCCTGCCGTTTTCGTCCTCGACCGCGGCAAGCTTGTACACGCCGCCGAAAACCGCCTCGCTTGAAGCGGTAATAAGGCGCTCGCCTACACCGAAAGAATCAATTTGCGCGCCCTGAACAAGCATATCGCGTATAAGATATTCGTCCAGCGAATTTGATATACAAATTTTGCAGTCGCCATACCCTGCTTTATCAAGTATCTTGCGGCAACGGTCGGTAAGGTAGGCTACGTCGCCGCTGTCAATTCTTATGCCGGCGGGACGAATTCCTTTGGGTTTAAGCACCTCGTCGAAAACCTTAATAGCATTAGGAAGCCCCGATTTTAAGACGTTGTATGTATCTACCAGAAGCATACAATTTTCGGGGTAGGTTTCGGCGTAGGTTTTAAAGGCCTCGTATTCACTGTCAAAAAGCTGAACCCAGCTATGCGCCATGGTACCCATCGGGACAGCGTTAAACTTCTGCGCCGCAAGAAGGCAGGAAGTACCCTTGCAGCCGCCGATTATCGCGGCGCGGGCGCCGTATATCGCCGCCGAAACGCCGTGGGCTCGCCTGGCGCCGAATTCCATAACCGGGCGCCCCGCAGCCGCCCGTACTATGCGGTTGGCTTTGGTGGCTATTAGAGATTGGTGATTTATGGTTAAAAGCAGCATGGTTTCGACTATGAACGCCTGAACCGCCGGGCCGCGCACCGTAACTATAGGCTCGTGCGGGAAAATGGGGGTACCCTCTTTTACCGCCCATACGTCGCAGCAAAATTTGAAGGTTGAAAGATACTGCAAAAACTCTTCACAAAACAGATTAAGGGTGCGAAGATAGTCGATATCCTCTTTGTCAAAATGCAGATTATCAAGGTAATCTACAAGTTGCTCGGTGCCCGCCATAATGGCAAAGCCGCCGTCGTCGGGCACGCGACGAAAGAACATATCGAAATAACAAATTTTGTCCTTGTACCCCTTTTTGAGAATACCGTTTGCCATGGTAAACTCGTAAAGGTCAAGCAGCATTGAATAGTTTTCAGGCGTCATCTTCGGCAAGTTCCACGTCGGCAACCACAACGTTTACACGGTTAAGGGCGGTGCCGGTCATATTTTGAATATTCTCTTTAACCTTGTTTTGCACGTTTTCGGCTATTTCGCGAACGTTACGGTCGCTTTTTACGGTGATATACACCTCTAAATTAACAAGTCCGTTTTCGGTTTCAACCTTAACCGAACGGGTAAATTTGCCGGTAACCATTTTATTAACCGGTGCCGGAAATTTTGACAGCGCGGCAACGCCGTCACATTCGAGCGCCGCCATGCCCGCCATTTTGGCAAGTACATCGTTGTTAATTGACAGAACATTATTGTCCATAAGCCTTTAACCTCCGTTATAATATGGTCTACAAATACCGCCGGGATTTTGCGGCATACAGTTATTTATATTATAACAAGAATCTTTAATATATGCAACTATTTTACCGTAACTATTTTTATGTCCTCTAATTTTATGCCCGAAACAGAGGTAACCGCGTCTTGAATTTGCAGGGTTTGGCTGGAAAGCAGTTCGCCGTCGACCTGCACTATAACGGTGCATTTTTGCCCCGAAATCATCGCCATAACATTTTTGAAATTTTTGGCGGCAAGGGCGGTTTCGATGTCGGCTTCTTTGCTGACGGCGGTTGCGGTGGCAGACAGCTCTTCTAATTTTGTGGCGCGCTCTTCTTCGGTTATGTCGGTTTTCGAAAGCGCCTCTTGTATAAGCTTAACGGCGTCCTCGCGGGCGGCTTGGCGCTCCTTTTTTGCGTTTTCAAAATAGTTTTTATCGGCGGTTTCGTTCTCAACCGTGGCGTTTACAAACTTGGTGTCGCCCAAATTTTTATCGGCGCTTTCGGTGGTAAGGGTTAGTCCGCCGTTTTGGGCTGAATACTCCATATTAAGCCAAACGGCAAGCCCTAAAACCACGCAAAGCGCGGCGATTAAAATTTGTTTTTTACCGAATATTTTTTTCTTTTTTTGCATAATTGTTTCTCCTTAAAAATTATTCTATGCTATTATTACGTTGATTTTGGCCATGCGTATATTAAGTAGCGCCGCGACCGATTCTTTGAACTGTTTGCACTGGTTTTCGGTTGCGCCGTGCAGTACCGCCGCCACACCGCAAATGCCGGGGTTTTGGGTGGTAACAAGCAGTCCCGCCTCGCCGCCGGATTCGTTTTTTATTACCACGTAGCCCTCTTCCTTGCCGGCGGCGGCTACCTTTTTGGTATCGAGATATACCTTTCGTCCGCCGCCTTCAAGTACCACCGAGACCTCGCATTTAAGCCCCATACCAAGCGCTATGTTTTGTATTTTTTCTTCGAGCAGCTCCGCATAATCTTCAAAAGAATCGTCGTTATTTGTATCCTGTTCATTTTTGGGAAGACGGTCGGCAAACAACAGCGCAAATCCCGCCAAAAACAATACCAGAATTATAATTACAGAGCTTTTTTTAGAGATTCTTATTTTGCCGATCAGGCCTTGCAGGTTTTCACTCATTTTCGTTTTTTACCTCTATGTGAAAGGGCGCGCCGGAAACAGCCGACAACACCTTTTCTTTATTTTCGTTTGTTATGATTTCTGCCTTTGTAATACTTATGCCGCCCTTATTTGAAATAGACGAAAAGACCGAAACCTTTTTATAATCTATACCCTGTTTTTTTAAGATACTTTCTATGGCGGCGGCGGTATTTTGCTCGGTGTAGGCGGGTGATACCGTTTCGCTGTACGAAATACCGCTAAAATCAAAACCGCTTATATTACCGTTTAGAAAAGGAAAAACAACGGCACATACAAAGAGTAAATTTATTATAATTTCGGCGGTTTTGTTGTCGGGCAGAAGCAAATCGATAAGCCCCATCGCCACCGTACTTACACATATACTTATAATAATACTGTTCACTTTTACACCCCCAAAAGTACCGCAAGTGAAATTATAAAGGTAATACCCGTAAACACCAGCGCGCCTATTACAATCGTAATTGCTCCCGATATGTTTTTTATGAAGGTTTTCAAAGAGGCGGACGAAAACGACTCGCATACAAAACAGCACAACAAAAGCGCGCCTTTGTACAGTAAAAGGGTTATTAAAGGGGGCAGCAGTACCGCCGCCAAACATATAATTCCAATACCGCCGAAACTCCCCTTTACCGCCGCCGCGGAACTAATTGCAAACGACAGGCTTTCGGAAATGGCCGACCCTACCGCCGGTATGCTGCCCGCTATATACTTGCCCGCGCGAATACTAAGGTTGTCTGCGCCGGAAGCGGCACTGCTTAACGCCGATAAAATGCCGATAAATACGGTGCCAAGACCGCCAAGTACCCACAATACGGTGTTTTTTACATTTTCGCAAACCGAAGATATGTTAAGTCGCACGACTATTCCCGAACAAACCGACACCGCCAGATAGCACCCCATAAACGGTAAAAATACGCCGCAGATTATTTTGTCGAAAACCGCCGAGGCGCCCATAATCACAGGCGAGGCAACCGCCGCCGTAACAGTTCTGCCCGAAGCCGCCGCCACCCCGAAAAAAGCGGGGAAAAAGGTTATTATAAAATTCGAGAGTTCCTCTAAAACGGCGGCGGTTTGTTCAATAACCTTAAACAGCGGTAAAAATACCCCAACCGACACGCAAAGGGTTATAAACGCCGAAAAGCGGTTGTCTTTTACTTTATGTAAAAGCGCCGCGTCTATAAGCACAACCGAGCAAACCGACAAAAACAGCTTTAGCGGTTGTTTGTAGTTCTCCTCGATAGATTTTACCGCCGCTTTTATTACCTTCGACAAATCGAAATCCAGGTACCAATTTTGATTATTTAGGTCTACGCCAAGGTCGTTTAACTCCTCTTGTGCCGTTTGCGAAATTTCAATCTTCGGAAAATCGGGAATGCTTGAATTTTCGGTATCTTCGGCGCGGGCGGCAAAGCCTGAAAAAACGCAGAATAAAAGGCAAAACGCCGCAATAATTACGGTCTTTTTTATGCGTTTCATTGTATTAGCCCCTGCGCCGTTTCTATTACCTTAGCCGCATACGGTAGCGCCAAAATAAGAAGTCCTATTCTGCCCATAAGACGCGCCTTTGCGGCAAGGGCGGACTGACCGAAATCGGCGCAGGTGCCCTCGGCAAATTCCGATAAAAGGCAAATTCCCGTCGCCTTTAAGGCTGTTTGAAAAATCTGCGTATTCCCCGTTTCTTTCAGCATGTCGCCTATCTGCGAAAGGTAGGGTGAAACCATATTCAGGGCAAATAATAAAAGCGCCGCCGAAACGGTTATCGACAGAAGTATCGAAAACTCGGGGCGGGCGTCTTTAACAATTATTATGAGCGCGGCGCAAACCACCGCCAGGCAGGTTACAGTGAGTATGCTCATAGCCCGAACACCGATTTTATCTGCGAAAACAGTTCGCCTATCATTTTTATCACCATAAGCATTACCACGATAAGCCCCGCAAGGGTAGTTAAAAGCGCCTGTTCTTCGCGCCCGGAACGGGTAAGCAGTTGGTTTAGTACCGCCACGACTATGCCTATAGCCGCTATTTTGAAGATAAAATCTACGTCCACTTTTTTTACCTCGTTAAATAATAATTAAAAATACTGCCGCGCATAGTGCAATCGAAACCTTCAAGTACATGGAAGCTGTGGTTTTAAGGTAATCTTGCGCCGCCTTTTTGCGCTTTGAAATCTGCGAAAGCGCCGCCGAAAAGCCGTCGTTTACAGCAGCGGAATCTCCTTTTTTTATGGCGCTTATAAGTGCGGTAATTATATCTATATCACTTTTATCAAGTCCGTACCTTTCAAACTCCCCGGTGTTTATTTGGCAGTCGTTGTTAAAAAAGCGCAAAAAGGCGGTTTTTTCAAACATTTCGGGCAGGTCGCACCTAACGGTTTTGGCGCGTGAGTAGGCGTCGTTTATATCTTGTTCAAGTTTGTTGTAACCGTTTTTTCTTCTTGCCGACAAAAGGTATTTATCAACCCCGAAAACCAAGGGTATAAGTCCTAAAATAATTGCCGCCGCGATTTTCACGCCTCACCTCTGAAATCTTCACAGCGGTAAAGGTATTTTATGGCTCCGTTTTCAATAAGCATTTTTATGGCGGGGCGGCAGTAAAGATCATCCTTGGTGCAGGCGTGGGCGGTGGTTATTACCGGCACCCCGCAGTGAAACCCCTGCAATACGCCCTGCGCTTCTTCTTTTGTAAAGATTTCGTCAAATACGATCACCTGCGGAAAAAGCGATTTAAGCGCCATGGCTATACCGTCGGCTTTACCTACGTCCAAAAGATAGTCCGCCATAGGTGAGTTGGAACAAAACAGTTCTCGCCGCGTATCTATCACCGCAACGCGTTTATCAAGTCTTGCGATGATATCTTTAAGTATGGTGGTTTTGCCGCTTCCCGGCGGACCGTAAATTAACGCCGAGCCACCGCAGTAATGCTTGAAAAAGCCGTCGGCGGCGCCCGCAACGCTTTTGGGTATTCGTATGTTTAAGGAGGTAATGTTTTTGAAAAACTGCACCTTTCCCTCTTTTATAATCGCCGTTCCGCCCAAGCCTATACGGTAGCCTTCTTTGGTGGTAATAAAACCCTGCTCAATTTCGCCAACATGGCTGTATGGCGCGCCGCCGCAAAGACAGGTAAAAGTCTTTTCCACCACCTCGCCGCCGGTATGAATATCGGTGTTGAAATTTTGCTTTCCTACCGTTATATATATAGGAAAGTCTTTTCGTATACGGATTTCTTCGGCGTATTCTTTAGTTTTTTCCGGCAGATTTTTAAGCGGTACGGAAATTTCGGAGGGTAGCATTTCGCATATTTTTTCAAAAGCTTTGCCATTTTGTGTTGTTGACATATTTTCACCTACTTGTCCTTGGTAAAATCTATGCCGAAAGGCGGCCGGCTATTACAAAAAAATACCGGCTCTCGAAAAATATTGAGAGCCGGTATTTTTAATTATTTACAGTTTTTTCCTGACGATTTACTTGTCGCCCTGTTTTTGGTCTTGTTAGAGGTTTTGTTCAAGGATCTACCCTGCGCTTTGTTACTGCTTTTAGAGGCAGCCTTGTTATTTGCATTGCTTTGTGCCAAAACTGTTCACCACACTTTCTAACTTTAGTATGGGGGTATTTTTCAGCTATATTCCGCCATTTACAATGCAAATAATGTAAACGCGGCAAAACCTGAGTTTTGGCACAAAAAACCTGCCTTTGTCAGTAAAGGCAGGTTTTTGTATTGATTAAGCTTTATTAGTTAGCTTTGCTTTTTTTAACAAGATAAGTTGTTACATAAGCGCCGGCTGCAAGGATGCTCAGCATAATCCACAGTTCAACCATGCTGTTTGCACCGGTCTTAGGCGAAGTATTCTCGCTTTCGGTTTCTTCTTCAGTTGCGGGAGCGGGAATGGCTTCCACCTCAACGGTGGTGTTGGCTGCACCGTCGGTAGAAACGATGGTTACATCGTGAGGACCGGCTGCAAGAGTAGCCATGTACTCGGCTTTAATTGTAATCTTGGTGTAATCCGGATCTACAGTGAAGTTAGAAGGATCTACCATCTTGCCGTCGATTTCAAGCGCTAAAAACTTAGCAGGATCAGCCGACGAAGCTACAACAAAATCTTGTTTGTCCGCAGCTTTGTAGTCAGCTTTGTCGCCTTCGGTAATCTTATAGGTAATGGGGATATCAAGGGTTTCGGTATGCTCGGAATTATTCTTGCATACGCGCTGCTTAAGACCCATTTCAGTGTCGGTAGCTTCTTTTACTACTACCCATTCGCCCCAGTCGTGGCCTAAAGCTGCGATAGGACGGGTTTCGGTTGCGCCTTCCTCACCGCACTCTCTGGTGCAGGTTCTGGTCTCAACGCCTGCGGTGGTGCAGGTTGCGGGAGTGGTTTCGGTCCATTCGCCGAAGTTATGACCCAGAGCATTTATCGGACGGGTTTCGGTTGCGCCGGGTTCACCGCACTCTCTTGTGCAGGTTCTGGTCTCTTCACCTGCGGTTGTGCAGGTTGCGGGAGTGGTTACTTGCCATTCACCGAAGCTGTGTTCAAGAACCGCGCCTACTTCTTTGGTCTCTTCATAACCGCACACGGAACATACTCTGTGTTCAACTTCGGGTTTGGTGCAGGTTGCGGCGGTCTTTTGCGACCAGTCGCCAAAGGTGTGCTCAGCACAAGCAGCGGTTAAAGCTTTGGTGACGGTTTTTTCAAAAATCACATTTGCTCCGTTTTTAGCCGTAACAGTAACGGTTAAGTCTTGTGCTGTTGCGGCAACATCGTCGGCCTTAACGGTCAATTTGAAAAGATCGCCGTTAATATTGGGAGAAGCTAATAGACCAAGACCGGCCTTATTTTTTTCGAGGTCGACGGTTGACATCGTACCGCTTTTAAGCCACGAACCGGCTGTAATCGAAAAGCTTTCCCCGCAAGAAAAAGCAACGGCAACAGACGTGGCATCTGCGCAGCCGCTAATGGAGATGGTGTAATCTTTACTGCTGCCAATGGCGATGGCGTCATCACCGGTGATGGTTGCGGTACCGGCGTCTGCATTTGCGGTAATAATTACGGTGCAAAGCAATGCAACTGCCATAATGATTGAGAGTACTTTTTTCATTTTTTTGCTCCTTTAATTTATTTTGATTGAATTATTACTAAGCTTGGATCGGATAGTCATCAGGGAAGAAAGTATACATCAGAAGGTACACCGCGTCGGCGTCGGTCACAACTTCGTCGCCGTCAAAGTCACCCGGTTGGTTAATGGGGTAATCTTCGGGGAAGAAGGTGTACATTAAAAGATACACCGCGTCGGCGTCGGTTACAACATCGTCGCCGTCAAAGTCACCGGTGGTAAAGGTTTTCTCGGCAACGGTTACATAACCCTCATAAGACTCGTCGTTAGAAAGATCATTCTGCTCGTTATCGAAACAGGTTGTGATCTCGGCATATACGCCTACTTCATCGTCGATGTCAAGTTCATCCGAAACCGTAAACACAAGGGTTAATATTTTGCCTGTGTAGGTTATGTTTTCGGGTTCAACCTGAGACTGTGTTGCCGCCGGCGCCCAGCCGATATAAAGACGGCCGTTACTGTTGGCGGTTGCTACATCGGTATCTATTGCGGCGTTAACGTAATTCTCGGGTAATTCGCTGAGTTTGTTTTTTACGGATTTAAGGGTTAAACCTTCGTCCCAATAGAAACTCAGACCGAGACCGCTGAAACCTTTGTTAGCTGTAATATTGACGTCGACCTCTACATCGTATCCGGCATAACCGGTTGCGTCGGGAATCTCGATATCAATATCAGGCGTCTTTTTGGCGGATACAACGCTGACCATCGTAAAGCATATCGCCAAAACCAAAACGAGAGAAATGACTTTTTTCATAGTATACTTTCCTTTCTGAGACTTCTCTACCAAATATTATAGCCAAACGTATGCGGCATGTCAAGGTTTTTGTAATATATATTATTAAAAAAAACAAGGTAAATTTTAGTTAATTTCAACAACGGTTATGTCAAAGGCGGTTTAAGTTACAAAATGTTAAATAAAGGACTGCGGTTTGTTGACTTTACGGAAAAACTTATGTATAATTGAAAAAACCGACTTAATTGCAAAAATTTTACAAAAAGGATGTAACAAATGAGCCAAATTAAAACCCCCGTGAAAGGTATGTGCGATTTCACCCCCGAAGATATGGTGCTTCGCAACTATGTTACCGATAAAATTAAAGGCGTTTACGGCAAATTCGGGTTTACCCAAATAGAAACGCCCGCCGTTGAGCATATCGAAAACCTTACCGGTAACCACGGCGGCGAAAACGAAAAACTCATATTCAAAATATTAAAACGCGGCGAAAAACTGAAAGAATCGCAGGATATTGCGACGGCGTGCGACTGCGGACTGCGGTACGATTTAACCCTGCCGCTTTCGCGTTTTTACGCCAATAACGCCGATAATCTCTACTCCCCCTTTAAGGCGTTTCAAATAGGCAACGTTTGGCGCGCCGACCGTCCGCAGAAAGGCAGATTCAGACAGTTTTGTCAATGTGATATCGACATTTTGGGGGACGACAGTATTCTTGCCGAAACCGAACTGATTACGGCGACCGCCGCCCTTTTGCTTGAGCTGGGTTTCAAAAACTTTACGGTAAGAATTAACGACCGCGCCATTCTTAAAGAAACGGCGGCGCAGTCGGGTATTCCGGAAGACCTGACCGCGGGCGCATTTATTTCGCTTGATAAACTTGATAAAATCGGTGAAGAGGGCGTTAAAGAGGAACTTATCGCCCAGGGAATTTCGGGGCAGGCCGCCGAAAGGTTTTTGCAAAATAATAAAAACGCCCAACCCTGCCAAAATATAATTGATATTCAAAAAAACGTTAAGGCGGCCGGGTGCGAGGGCTTCAAAATTGAATTTGACCCCACCCTTGTACGCGGTATGGGGTATTACACGGGTACCATTTTTGAGATTACCATGGAAGAGCTCGGGCTTTCGGTTGCGGGCGGCGGAAGATACGACAAAATGATTGGCAGTTTTAGCGGCGCCAACACCCCCGCGTGCGGCTTTTCAATAGGGTTTGAGCGCATTATCACCATACTAAAAGACCGCAGATTCAAGGTGCCGTCTCAGGGCGAAAAGATTGCGTTTTTGATAGATAAAAAGGCGGAAAATGACAAAATCGCGCAGGCGCTGTGCGACGCGGCTAAACTGCGCAGCGTCGGCAAGACCGTAATGGTAACCAAGAAAAACAAAAACGCCAAATTCCAAAAAGAAAACCTTTCCGCGATAGGCTACACCGAATTCAAAGAAATCTATTAAAAAACAAAAAAGACCTTGCAGATTAGTTTCTGCAAGGTCTTTGTTTTTTGACTTTAACCCTCAAGGCCCCTTGACTGGCGGTCCATATCTTCGATTATGATTTTATGTATTTCGCCTAAAGAGGCGCAGTATTTAAGCACATCCCACGGCTCGTTGGTGTGGTAGTGAATTTTTATAAGATCCTCATCGCCCACCGCCAAAAGGCAGTCGCCCTTAAAGTTTTCTACAAAATAGTCGTTTATGGCGTCTTCATCAAGGTCGTGTCCCTCAATAAGCAGTTGGGTATCGTAACGGTATTCTATCATGGTGTGTTCTCCTTTATTTAATGTTTTGGGGCGGTTCTTTAAGTATTACGTCATGGGCGCCGCCCTCGACTATACTTACCGACGATACAAGTATTATTTTGGCGTTTTCTTTAAGGCTGTCAAGGGTGAGCGTTCCGCAGTTGCACATGGTTGAACGCACCTTGCCAAGCGAAACCTTAAGGTTGTCTTTCAGGCTGCCGGCGTAGGGTACGTAGGAATCTACCCCCTCTTCAAAGGAAAGTCCTTCGTTTCCGCCAAGGTCGTAGCGTTGCCAGTTGCGGGCTCGGTTGCTGCCTTCACCCCAATATTCTTTTACGTAATTGCCGCCGACCGAAAGCTTGTTTGTTGGGCTTTCGTCAAATCTTGCAAAATATCTGCCAAGCATTAAAAAGTCGGCTCCCATAGCAAGCGCGAGGGTCATATGATAGTCGTGAACTATGCCGCCGTCGGAACATACCGGTACATAAATGCCGGTTTCTTTGAAGTATTCGTCGCGCGCGGCGCAAACCTCGATAAGCGCGCTGGCCTGTCCCCTGCCTATACCCTTTTGCTCGCGGGTAATACAGATGCTTCCGCCGCCAATACCCACCTTGACAAAATCGGCGCCCGCTTTGGCTAAAAACAAAAATCCGTCGCGGTCAACCACGTTACCCGCGCCCACCTTAACGCGATCGCCGTATTTTTCGCGTATAAAATCGATGGTGCGGCTTTGCCACTCGGAAAAACCTTCGCTGCTGTCGATACAAAGAACGTCGGCGCCGGCCTCTACGAGCGCCGGGACGCGCTGCGCATAGTCACGGGTGTTAATACCTGCGCCCACAACGTAGCGTTTGTCTTTGTCAAGCAGTTCATTGGGGTTTTCTTTGTGAGAATCATAGTCTTTTCTGAAAACCATATGGCAAAGGTTTTGGTTTTGGTCGATAATGGGCAGAGAATTCAGTTTGTTATCCCATATAATATCGTTGGCGTCTTTTAACGAAATCCCGTCCCTTGCCACCGTAAGTTTTTCAAAAGGGGTCATAATCTCGGCGGCGGTAACGGTAAGCTCCATGCGGCTTACACGGTAGTCGCGGCCGGTTATAATGCCCAAAAGCTTGCCGTCTGCTTTGCCGTTTTCGGTAACCGCCACGGTTGAGTGCCCGGTCTTTTCTTTAAGGGCGAGAATATTTGCAAGTGTGTCGGTCGGTTTTACGTTGGAGTCTGACACAACAAACCCGGCTTTGAAACTTTTGGCGTGGCGAACCATAGCGGCCTGGTCTTCTATGCTTTGCGAACAGTAAATAAACGAAATGCCGCCCTCCCGCGCGAGGGCAACCGCCATTCGCTCGCCCGAAACCGACTGCATTATAGCCGAAACCATCGGTATATTCATAACTATCGGACAATCTTCTTTGCCTTTACGGTATTTTACAAGCGGGGTTTTAAGACTGACTTTTTCGGGTATACACTCGCTTGAAGAGTAGCCCGGCACCAAAAGATATTCGTTAAAAGTGCGCGACGGTTCAGAAAAATAATGCGCCATTGCGGTTGCTCCTTTTATTATGTTATGTTGTAAAATGATTATATAAAAATTACCGGCGGTTGTCAAGCCGTGCAAAAAGCGGGAAATTTTTTAACCGCGTTTTTTGTTTTAATAAAGACTTATTGTTGATAAGGACAAATCGGTTTTGGAAGGCGATTTTTGTTGCGGTCATCGCCTCAAAACCTTGCCATACGACGGTATGCCTGCGTTTCTCGGCTTCGACCGACAGCGAAAAATCGCATCTTACAAAACTGCTTCGCACCTGAAAAAGAGAAAAATACGAGAAATTTTTGGTGCGAAGGACGAAGCAAGGCTTTG
>CADBUL010000005.1 GCA_902797875.1 Oscillospiraceae bacterium
AGGCTCTCTCGTTTAGCAAGGCTTTGAGGCGATGACCGTAACAAAAATCGCCTTCCAAAACCGATTTGTCCTTATCAACAATAAGTCATGTTTAAGAAATATTATGTCAATTATATTGTACCGGTAAATCCGCCATATTTCAACCCCAATATAGTGTGTACAACGTGGCAAATGTACCCTATAAAACACCCCCCGCCGTTTGGCGAGGGGTGGGTTTTATACATCGTAGGATTTATCTATGGCTTTGAGTTCGTTGAAGGTGTCGATTTCGACGATGTCATCTGCTCCGCATTCGCGGACGGCGACCTTGTAGCGGTCTTGGAATACCTTTATCGGCACCTGCTCCCAGTATAGGTCTTTGCCGCCTTCCATTTCAAACGCCTTGGGCAGATCCTGCGCCAATTTTGCACCGTCTTCGGCAGTCCAGTAAGAAATACCAATCATTTGAAAACAGTTGGTACCGCCGATTTTTTCCTCGCTTATATACCCGTCTTTCAGTTCACAGCACCAATCGTCGGTTTGCTCCCTTTTTATGCCAAGGTAGTTTGATTCAGACTGATATGGCTGTATTACGTCGGGGTTGCTAAGCAGCAAGTCGGCTTCCAAAACATATGCGTTAGAAAGCAAATCTTTTACAAGTAAGGCAGAACCGATGTTGTTGGCTTTATCGTACATGGGATTTTCGATAAACCTAATCATGGGGTATTTATCAAGTAGCTGGTCGAACTGCTCGGCTAAATATCCGCGGACGATATAAATCTCTTCTATTCCCGCTTTCAGGCAGGCGTCGATAAGGCCGTCGATAAGTCGTTTGCCGCAAACGCGCACCAGCGGTTTAGGGGTTTTTAGGGTAACAGGCACCATTCTTGCGCCAAAACCCGCCGCAAGAAATATTGCCCGCTGCACCTTGTTAGGTGTTTTTTCTTTTTTACAATCTGTCATTTAACTTCTCGCTTTTCAAAAATGATTTACTAATTATTATATTCTGTTATAACCGCTTTGTTTGAAACCAATTTCCAGTTGGACTTGTTCCAAATTGAATCGTGCACCGAGTACCAGCGAGCCGGCAAAAACTGGGTGCCGGTGTTTTGCTCTAAACTGTACTTTGCCGAGGCAATAACGTACTGGTCGTGGGCGGTTTTTTCATCCATTGAAATGGTCTTGCCGGTAAACTCGTTGACCGGGTTGTTGATTACGCCTTGCGTTGCCAGGGTGGGTACGTCGGCGTTGGTCATAAACTCGTCCGAGGTGGTAAAATCTTTGGCGTTAAAGTCTTTTACCATTAAAAGCGGATAGTAGAATTCGGCGTCGGCGTGGTTGTAGTAAACGTCTTTTTCCTTAAATCCGGGCTGAATAACCAGACTTTCGATTTGCTCGCCGCCAAAGCCGTGGTCGGCAACCAAAATTATGCGGGTATTGTCGTAAACGCCCTGCTTTTTAAGATAGTCGAACCACTCGCCAAGTCGCAAAAGCGACGCCATATTGGCTTGATAAGAGGCGTATTCCCTGGCGGTTTCGACCTTTAAGGTTACGCCGTTTACCGTAAAACGGTCGGCGTGGGTTTTGTCGTACTCGGTGTTGTCAACGCGGTTTTGCGGGGTGTAATTGTCGGGCTCGCTTAAAAGCATCGGGTCGTGGGTAATGCTGTTGGCCATCATTAAAAATGAACCGTTTGTGCTGTCTGTAATATTGGTCATATCCGACATTTTTTCAATTACGCTGTAGCACCCCAAAAACTTGCTGTTTTGCCCCATGCTCTTACTTGGTGAGAGGTTGTTTTGGCTGGTGGGCGAGGCAATTTGCTTGTAAATGCCCTTGCCGTATAAGAAGTTTTGGGCGAAAAGCGGGGCGATTTTCATAAGACCGTAGCAGAAGAAGTTGCGGTTGCGCTGGTCGATTTGATACTGTTTTGCCTGCTTGCCGGTAAAGTAGCCCTCGGTGTTGTATTTTTTAATATTGGTGTAACTGTCGTAGATGGAAAGGTCGGGAACCGAATCGTAACCGGCATAGGGTGGGTCAAAAACCGTAACGTCGTAACCGTTTTTATCAAAGAGGGTCGGCATAACCTTCATGGCTTCGTTATGCTTGTCCTTTAGTAGTTCGGTGTCGCGTTTGTTAAGCTCGACCGGGGTGTATTCGTATCCGCCAAACAGCGCCGAAGCGGCAAATCTGGTGTGGCCGCCAAACGATATTGTGTTGGAATAATAGGTAAAGCCCGAAAGTTTTTCTTTAAGCTCGGGTTTTTCTTTTAACATATAGGGAACATACTCGCCCATGGCGCGGTCGAGCATGATTATTACTACGTTTTTGCCGTTTTTGCTAAGGGTAAACTGCGGGTCTTCGCCACTCGTTTGCGAGGCGCTTAAATCCACCGCCGCGACCGAGTTGTTTATTTGTACCGTATTGATTACCGACATAACCATAAACGCCGCCAGTGCCGCCGCAATCACCTTTGGTATAATCTTGCGCCATTTTATAAACACAACGGTTAACACCGCCGCTACCGCCAAAACCACAAGAAGGTTTATAAGCAGTTGCAGGTTGGTGTAGGACAGTTCGCGTTCAAAAACCAGGTTGGACGACAGTGTGCCAAGATTGGTGCCAAAGCAGAGATAATCTACCACCGCAACGCCGCAAAGCGCCCACATTATGCCTTCGAATACGGGTTTGTATTTGGGTGCGGTAAGCCAGTAGAAAACGCCAAACCAAATTACAAAACCGCCAAACGCCAGCATAAACGAGTTGGCAATATAAAGTAGCGGGTGTGAGAAATAGTTTACGTCGATAAACTCTTGCGGTGAGGAGGTTATAACCGCCGAAGGTATTAAAACACCCACCAAAACCGCTAAGAACAGCCCTGCGAGCACAAAGTTTTTGGCTGCCGGCTTTTTGGTTTTTAGTTCAAACTTTGCTTTGCCTTTTTTGTGTGTGAAATAAATAACTATTGGAGCGAACAAAAGAAGTCCGCAAAGTACTAAAAGTGCCGCCTTCTTTTTGGGGCCGTGTAAAAAGACCTTTAGCGCCCAGTAAAATACCGCGCAGCCGGTTAGCGCCGATATGATAGAAATTATTAACTTGGGGTTTTTAAGTTTGTAGAAAATGGTTTTGATAAGCGAGAACAGGTTGTTTAGCGTCCAGTAAAATACAAGTCCCGCGGGGGAGTTGTATAAGAAGACCAAAAAGAACGCCGCCAGACCGTAAAGCTGTACCTTGGTTTTTATGGGATAGTCTTTTGAGAATATCGCCGACGAAATAAGGTTGATTACGGTCATAAGTATCGGCAAAAGATTAAGGGTGATGGCGCCGATAGTTATAAGCCCGTCGGGCTTGGACAGGTCGGAAATAGGCCCGAACGAGGCGCGTTGTAATATTTCAAGTCCCGATAAAAAGCGGTACGCCGCAATAAAGAAGGGGATTTGCAGTAGCAGCGAAACCGAGCTTTTGAGCACGTAAAAGGGGCTGTAATTGTTTTGGCGGTAGTAGGTTTGAAGCAACATGGTGCGCTCGTCGCCGCGGAAGGTCTTTTTGATGTGGGTTACCCATTTATCTAGTTTTGCCTCGGTGTCGCGCTCCTCTTTTTGTATGGCGTCGGCGCGCATATAAAGGGGCAAAACAAGAAAGTTTATGGCAAGACTTAGCGCAATAATGGCAAGTCCCGGGTTTTGAATATTTTGATATGCAACCGTGTAAATAACCTCGAAGATAAGGTGAAGCGGTTTAATTAAAATTGTGTAAAGTATGGTGCCTATGCTCATATTACGCTTCCTCTTTCTTCATTTTTGCCGCCTTTTTTTGGGCTTTGGCGGTTGGTTTTTTGGGTGCTTCGGTTTGCTCTTTTTGGGTGAGTTCCCCGTATTTTTCGATTAAATAATCGGCCGCTTTTACGGCACCCTGTCCGCGGTTACACCATACCTCGTCGCGAACTTCTTGGCGTTTTTCGCTATATTTTTCTTGTACAAGGCATTTTTCTATCATCTGCGGAAGGTCGTCTAAAACGTCGGCGGTAAGCTTTTCGCCAATACGCGGCAGCGCGGTCAAAATCCAGTAGGGGGTATCAAGCCAGCACTGATCGTAGGGGCTGCTGTCGTACTCGGTATCGACGTAGATAACCGGTTTATCGTATACAAGCGAGAAATCGAAAACAACACCCGAAAAGTCCGAAATCAGCAAATCGGAGCGCTTTAGCACCTCGAAATTATCGGGGTCGCGGTTCCATTGCAGCCGGTCGCTGTCGGGGTATTTTTTCATAAGACCTTCGATTAACTCTTTTTCGGAGGTAAACGACTGGGGGTGGGGGCGGACGATAATTTGATAGTCGGTTTTAAGCAAAACGTCTAATATTTTGCCGCCGAATTTGCTGAAAATACCGCTTTTGCCCCAGGTGGGCGCAACCAAAATCGTCTTGTTTTTGCCCTTACCTTTAACCTCGGGGTTATCGGCCAAACGCTGTGCCATTTTGTCCATATAGGGTATGCCGATTGTAACAAGTTCTTTTTGCGGAAGGGAGCGCAATTCTTCTAATTTTCGCTCGTCGCACGCCTGAAAATCGCCCGAAAGCATAACGGCGTCGTAATAATCAAGACCGAACATATGGTAACCGGTAATGGTGCCGGCGGCGTGTTGCATATGAACGTAATAATCTACGTTTTTAGAGCGTTTCCATTGGTAGACGTCAAGCCCGGGGGTGGTCGAAAGCAGCACGGTTGCGCTTAAAAAGTTAAGTTTGGCAAATGCCTTGTTGCCCTCGCCTATAAACTCGGGGTGGATATGTTCGAGCGTGGTTTTTAAGGCGGGGTCGTCGGGCGAGGCGGTCATGTAGACCGTGTCGAAACCACGCGCGTCAAGTTCTTCACATACCGGCTCAAAGACGCTCCAGTACCGCTTATCGTCAGAAAAAATAACCAGCGGAATTTTTTTGCCGGCCTGGTTTGTATATTTGCCGCCGCTGAGTAAAAAGCGCAGCTTTACAAACATACCTTTGAGCGCCCAGCCGACAGCGCCGATAAGTCCTATTAAAATTGCAAAAAGCATACTGCCCGTACCGGGATCGATGTATAACCTCATACCCAAAAACCTTTCAAATATGTTTCGACAAACATTTACAGTATAATATACAATTATATCATAATTACCATAATTGTCAATAATATCTGTTTCAAAACAAGGGTTGCAAAAGATAAATATGAACAACAAAAAATCACAACTTTTGCAAGAAAATGCGGTTTAAATGCAAATTTTTCTTGATTTCTTATTCTTTTGTGCTATAATAGTTAAGCCGTCTAAAAATTAAATATATATTCTATATGACGTATGCAGGAAACATACTGCCGCGCACTTGCGGTAAGCGACCGAAGGAGTAATACTCTCAGGTGTCCCTGTTTGACGAAGACTGCATGCCGATAGGACTTTGGAGAAGTTTACCGCCGTACGCGGCCGTGTAAATGCCGAAGGGGCAAGCGAAAGCCAATCTCTCAGGCAAAAGGACAAAGTTATTTATAAAACGCATTTGGCGTTTTTGTTTGTCTTTTTGCGAATCCTTTTACGGGTTCGCTTTTTATATTTTTTTGGAGGATACACAAATGGAACAGTTTTTTAACAGCGTTACAGGGATAAACGACGCGCTTAACGGCTTTATTTGGGGAAAGGTCGGTCTTGTACTGCTTATTTGCACCGGTATACTTATGACCGTGGTAACCGGGTGCTTTCAGGTAAGTCATTTCGGGCACTGGATCAAAAACACCATAGGCTCGATTTTTGACCGCAACGTAATAAGGCACTCGAAGGACAAGCGCTCGATTTCTCCCTTCCAGGCGCTTTGTACCGCCCTTGCCGCTACGGTAGGTACCGGTAATATTGCCGGTGTAGCCGCCGCGGTTTGCGTAGGCGGAGCAGGCGCGGTATTTTGGATGTGGATTGCCGCCTTCTTTGGTATGATGACCAACTATTCCGAAAACGTGCTTGGTATTTACTACCGCCGCCGCAACGGTGACGGCGAGTGGTCGGGCGGCGCTATGTACTACTTAAGCGACGGCCTCGGCTCTAAAAAGGGCTGCAAGTGGGTTGGTAAAATACTTGCCATACTCTTTTCCTGCTTTGCAATTTTGGCGTCGTTTGGTATTGGCTCGATGGCGCAGGTAAATAAAATTGTTCTTAATATACAAAGCGCATTTCCGGTAAAATCGCTTGAAAATATCGAGGTCTTTTCGGGTATTACCCTTTACGCGCTTATTATAGGTATTGTTATAGCCCTGCTTGCCGCTATGATAATTTTAGGCGGGCTTAAACGAATTGCTTCGTTTGCCGAAAAGGTCGTGCCCTTTATGGTTATAGCCTTTATTGTCGGCGGTATTGTGGTTATAGGCGTAAATTACAACAATATTCTTCCGGCGTTTGCCGCCATATTTAATACGGCGTTTACACCACTTGCCGCGGTCGGCGGTGTGGGTGGTTTTGCCCTTAAAAAGATTATCGACGGTCCGCTTATGAACGGTTTTAAGCGCGGTGTATTTTCTAACGAGGCCGGTCTTGGCTCGTCGGTTATGGTACACTCTAATTCCAGCGTAAAAGAACCGGTAAAACAGGGTATGTGGGGCATTTTTGAGGTGTTTGTAGATACCATAATCGTTTGCACCCTTACCGCGCTGGTTATACTTACTTCGGGTGTGTATAATCTTTCAACCGGCACGACCGCAGGCGGAGCAAGCGACGCAACGCTTGTGGCAAGCGCATATAATTCGGTATTCTCGTTTGGCGATATCGGTGCAAAATTTGTAGCGGTTGCCATGTTCCTTTTCGCCTTTACTACCGTACTTGGCTGGTCGCACTACGGCGCAAAGGCGTGGGAGTACCTCTTTGGCAGCAAAAGTACCGTTATATTTAAGATAATACATATTTTAACCATGATTTTGGGAGCCGTACTTACCACCTCGCTGGCGTGGGATATTTCCGATACCTTCAACGGTTTTATGATGGTACCCAACCTTATAGGTCTTGTGGCGCTCTCGCCCCTTGTTATGAAAATCACTAAAAACTATATTGTGCGCAAGGTGCACAAACCCGGCGTGCAGGACGTTAAACCCATGTACAATTATGACCCCGACACACAAGCCGCCGAAGAACAGCGCGAAGAAGCGTAAAACTTTATAATAAACAAACCCCCTTGTCGAAACGGCAAGGGGGTTTTTGTTATACTATTATAATTCTTCTGCCTTAAAGGTTGTGTAACCTTCGTAATAATAACTGTGGTCTATACCTTTCATATACACCTCGCGGCTGTCTATTTCATCGGTAAGGGCGGCTTTAAGTATATGCTTTATTTCGGTATCTTTAATGGGGCTGCGCTCCATTGCAAGTAAATAATCATCTTTGTCGACCTTACTCCAATCGATCACCTTGCAAAGCTCTTTTTTGAAAATCAAGTCAAGCCAAATGCGGGTACTGCGACCGTTGCCCTCTCTGAACGGATGGGCAACATTCATTTCAACATATTTTTCCACAATTTGTTCAAAGGTAGATTGCGGCATTTTATCAATATTGTCAATCGCCGCCTGAAGATACATCACGGGTGCAAAACGAAAGTTTCCTTTTGAAAGGTTGACCGTCCTGATTTCGCCGGCAAAATCATAAATATCTTCAAATAAATATTTATGAATTGCCTTAAGGGAAGAAAATGTGCCGGCTTGCAGTTTATCAAGCATACCGTTTTCAAAAAGCTCTTTTGCCTTTCTTTTGCTTATGCGTTCTTCCTCTTTGGCAAGCTTTGCTGAATCTGTTATGCCAAGTTTATTTGTCAGCACCGTTTTGCACCTCCAATACATCTTATTTATAGTATTATTATAACATTTTTTAGGCAATAAATCAAGACTTCGAAAAATCGGCAATAAAAAAACAGACCGCATTTGCGGTCTGTAATTTGTGTCGGCAAAGCCCTATTTTCCCGGGCGGCTGCCCGCCAAGTATCTTCGGCGCGGATAAGCTTAACTTCTGTGTTCGGAATGGGAACAGGTGTACCCTTAACGCAATCATCACCGACTGAAGGATAAATCATACCCTGAAAACTGAACAAGTAAAAGCGAGACTGAAGGATCGTTGCAAGGGATGTAGAACCTTGCTTTATTAAGGTTAAGCCCTCGGTCTATTAGTACTGCCAAGCTACATACATTACTGTACTTTCACACGCAGCCTATCAACCCGGTAGTCTACCGGGGACCTTACTAGCTTACGCTATGGGATATCTTATCTTAAGGTTGGTTTCACGCTTAGATGCTTTCAGCGTTTATCCAATCCGCACATAGCTGCCCAGCTATGCC
>CADBUL010000006.1 GCA_902797875.1 Oscillospiraceae bacterium
GCTCAGCCATGTCGGTGGAGCTACGCCCTTATGGAAGAAACCCGCCCGGGACAGTATTTTCCGGTTAGCGAACATAAAGAGGGAACCTACATCTTAAACGCCGACGACCTTTATATGGCGCCTTACCTTGATAAAATGCTTGATTGCGGTATTACCTCCTTCAAAATCGAAGGCAGAGCAAAATCACATTACTATGTTGCGGCGGTAACCAACGCCTACTACCTCGCGAAGCAAGCGCTTTTGAAAGGCGAGTGGCCGCTTCCCGAAACCATAGCCGACGAGTTTAATAAGATTTCTCACCGCGGCTATTCCACGGGGTTCTATTTCGGCAAACCCGAAAACTCGCAAGGCTACAAAACCGCCGGGTATGTTAGAGATTATTATGTTGCGGCCATTGTCGAAGATTATACTGACGGTATGATTATAGCAAAAATGAAAAACCGCTTTGCGCTCGGCGCGGTTCTTGACTGCCTTGAGCCTAAAAGTCTGCCGAAACTTATTACGGTTACAAAAATGCTTGACGAGAACGATCAACCCATTGAAACGGCTAACCACCCCGAAATGATTGTAAAAATACCAAGCGAAACACCGATAAAAAAGGGTTCATTATTAAGAATAAAAGACATTTAACCTATATTTTTTAACGCCTGCTTTATTGCGGGCGTTTATTTTTTTCGTAAAATGGTAAAAATAATACAGGTGAATTTATGAAGCGAAAATTTCAATATAAAATAGTGTGCTGCTTTACCGCCTTTTGCATGATTATGACGGTCGCCGCAGTAAGGGTTTATACCGCAGGCGGCAATGCGGCGCTTCAAACCGATATAAACACCGCAAACAGTTATGTTTTTGAACTTAATAATCTGCGCGGCAATATATACGACTGTAACGGCAAGCCGCTAACGGGGGATACGTTACAGTATTATTCACTGAATTTAAGCGGCAAAAGGCCTGTTCTTAATAAATGCGACGCGCCGCAAAAGGATAAAAACATTTACTCTTTTTGTACTGCCGTGCGTTATAGCGGCGCAACTCTTGCGCGGCATCTATTAGGGTATACCGATTTACAAAATAAAGGCGTTACGGGTATCGAAAAAGCCTACGACGATATTTTATTTTGCGATGATTATCTTAAAATATCGATTCCTAAACGGGCGGACGGCACCATAAACAAAACCGCCAAACCCGAAATATATGAGGGCGCCGCCGGCGGGGCGGTATACCTCACAATAGATAAAGATATTCAAAGAATTGCCGAAAACAACTGCAAAGAAATCAAAAAAGGCGCGGTAGTAATCACCGAAGCTTCAAGCGGTAAAATAAGAGCGCTGGCGTCTTTTCCGAACTACAACCAAAACGACGTGGCAAAAAGCCTTAACGACGACGCCTCGCCCCTTATTAACCGTGCGCTTGGCTGTTTTTCGGTCGGTTCGGTTTTTAAGCCCTGTATTGCCATTTGCGCGCTCGAGGCGGGCATCGGCGGCTTTACACATACCTGTACGGGTAATTTGATGGTCGAGGGTCACCTATTTAACTGCCACAAGTTAGACGGCCACGGTAATATGAATTTGAAAAACGCCATAGCACAGTCTTGCAACACCTATTTTTACAGTGTTGCGCAAAAAATCGACGCGGCTGCCATGTATAATAAAGCCACCCGTCTCGGCTTTGGCGCAAGTTTTACTGTTTGCGATGGAATAAGCACCGCCGCCGCTGATTTGCCGCCTTGCGATTTACTTAAAAACTCTAAAAGCACGGTAGCGAACTTTGCCATAGGGCAGGGTAGCATAACGGCTTCGCCGCTGGTTCTTTCAAACCTTTATTGCGCTATTGCAAACGGCGGTTTTTACCATATGCCTACCTTGGTTGAAAAAACCGTAAAGGACGGCACGGAAAACTATACGCAAGGCGGAGCAAAAATTAAAGTAACCCGAAAAGAATATGCCGATTATTTGAAAACATGCTTAAAAGAGGTAATAATAAGCGGCACCGGCAAAGCCGCGGCAAGCGATATCGTAGACCTGTGCGGCAAAACCGCCACCGCGCAAACAGGGCAAAAAGATAAAAGCGGAGAATTGCTTAACCTATGGTTTTGCGGTTTTTTTCCTAACGAGCGCCCGGTTTATACGGTGGTAATTTTGAAAGAGGGGGCGCACAGCGGCGAGGCGTCTTTGTGTAAAAACTTCAAAAATATTGCGCAAGATATTACAATAAATAAAAATTTACTTGACAAAACCGTAAAATAATATATAATAAGTATTGTTCTTTTGCGGAATTGTGTAAGGGTAGCACGGCAGACTCTGACTCTGTTTGTCTGGGTTCAAATCCTAGTTCCGCAGCCAATAAAAACCGCTTTATCTTACGGTAAGGCGGTTTTTGTTATGTTTGCGGCGTAAGGTTAAGGCGGTTTTGCGAAAAAGTCAAACATTCGAAATATCACTGGTTTTATAAGTGTTCATAATAATGTTAATTTAACAAATAAAGGCGCGCTAAATCAAACAATTTAGTGCGCCCAAACGGTCGGCGAACGGCAAAGCCTTAAACGGTTCTTTGCTCCTTTGCGGCAAACTCAGCATTTTAAGAGTTATTAATTATTTAAATCATTCGCATTTTTAACCGTTATATGTGTTGTTGATATAATGCAGTGTTGCATTGTCTTTGTGTGTAATAACGCAAGGATTTCCAAACACTACAGAATGACTTGGTATATCACGATTAACATAGGAATTCGGAGCTATCAGCACATCATCTCCTATGGTTATTTTACCAACTACAGTTGCGTTAATTCCAATCCAAACATTATTACCTACCTTAGGAGATCCCTTTCTGCTTCCGCGGTTTTCTTGCCCTATGGTAACGCCTTTATGCATGTTTATATTTTCACCTAATACAGCTTGCTCGTTTATTGTTATATTATACGGGTGTCCTAAGTATAGTCCTTTGCCTATTTTTGTGTTATGCCAAATTTCTAATCCGTGTTTCGATTTTATAATACGAAAACGAAATCTGTAATAAAGCCTTAAAAACGGATTACGTGTAAATTGTGATAGGCGAAAATACTTTAACAATTTCTTAACGTACCGCGGCGGATCATTATTGTATCTAAAATAATCAGATTTTAAATATTCTTTAGCAACAGACATTTTTATACCTCCCAAGTCGCATAACAATTGATTAAATAAAAAAGTGCGCAAGCAAAAGCCTGCGCACCGAAAAACGCACAGCTCCGCTTGTTGCGACACAAGTCATCGACAGTTCACACGAGAACGCCAATATGGAGTATGCATTTTTACCGGAAGGTAAAAGCACACCCGTACGAACTATCGATATTAACTTGTGTCGCATAATCAGTTTATCACAATAACAATTAAAAAGCAAGGTATGAAAAACATTGCCAAAAAAAGTAGAATAAAAATAATAAAAAAGACCTGCAATATTTAACAAGCCGTATTTATCACCCTTGCGTTTTTAGCCGGAATATGATAAAATACCGTTGCGCATTTATGATACGTCGCGCGTTTTAAGGAGCGTCACAAATGGCACAAGACTCAAAATCATATATAAACAGAGCAAAAGAATTGGAGATCGCGCTGTATACACAAAGGCGGTTGATGGATTTATATAACGAATCCGCCGACAGAAACACCCCCGCAGCGCCCGAGCTCGAAAAAATAACCGCGCCGAAAAAACCTGTTTCACCGCAAAAACCTAAACCCTACTCTGCAAATGTAAAAAATCTGCTATTTTGGTTTAGCGGTGTGTTTATAATGGGTTTGCTTGCCATTGTCTGCCCTAACGACATCCTGATTTTTAATCTTATACCGATTGTGCATATTATTACAGCGTTAATTGTGGTTTTTATTTTTGGTTCCGTGCTTATGGTATTAGACGAGATTAAACTGAAGGAACAATACAAATTAGCGCGAAAACAGTATGTTATCGATTATTCGAAATATTCGGTTCAATACGATAAGTACATAGTTGAATATGAAAAATATCTTAAATACAATCAACAAGCGCAAAAACGCCATGATAAAGAACTTGAAAAATATAAAAAGAATTTGACCGACTATAACGAAAACCGCAATCAAATAACAAAAAAATGCCGGGATTTACTCCTTTCGCTCTCATCGGCGCTGCAAGAGCATTATTCGCAAAATCTTCTTGCACCTCGGTACCGAAATCTAATCGCGGTTACGTCTATATGCGACTACCTGCAAAGCGGCAGAGCTGAAAATATTGAACAAGCCTGCAATTTATACCAGGATGAACTGCGGCAAAATAAAATAATCGGCTTTATGCCTCAGATTATAAAAAACCCTGAAAGAATCAAAAATAATCAGCCGACATTGTATCAAGAGATTAAAAAAACAAATTGTACGCTTTACGAGATATTCGGCGATAATGCGAACTCAAAAAGCGATGCGAAACTTCTTGCGTATCTTAACGGTATATCGTCAATTTTAAAATAAATACCGGCGCAAATACGGCAGGAAAAATTTACTGAAAAAATAATAAAAAAATTTGCGGAAAACCGTTGACAAACAAATTTGTTTGTGGTATATTTGACTGTGTTAAGATTTGTCTTAGGAGGATCATATTATGAAAATCACAAACGCGGAGTTTAAAGTTATTCGTTTTTCTAATGAAGATGTAATTACCACCAGTAATTTTGCAGGTCCGTTATCCGGTAAAACAGGTTTATTTTACATTCCTTCTTCTCAATACCAAGGCGGCGCTTTAGGTGGCGATTATGTTGCTTTCAACGGTACCTTGGGTAATTATGACGGTAGTGCTTACAGGATTGATAATCCGTATGGTTTTTATGCTGATACCTCCGATGAAAGATCAGGTTTAACAGCCGGCGGCACTATATATATTCCTGAACTTGGAATTACTGTACCCAGCACAACCATGAAGCCTCTTGCCGAAACAGCATACGATGCATTCACTTATGACAATGGTACATACTACACCAACGGTGTTAGCTATTACGATCAATACTGGCAATAATATTTTTTAGAAATTACTCCCCTTACAAAAGGGGAGTTCTTTTTTGAATAATTGACAATCGTCTAGATTATTGTTATAATATCTTATAAAAATATACAGTTTAACGGTTCTTTGCGACCGACGGATAATGTGGAGCTTACCACAAAGGAACAAAGAACCGGTTTTTGCCGACCGTCTGGGCACACTAAGCGCGAGTTTGGTGTGCCTTTATTATTGTCTTATCAACAATAAGTCTTTGTTAAAGGAGTAATTATGGACGTTTACAAAACTAATGACATTACACAGCTTTTATCAGGTAATACCTACCCCGGAAGGGGCATAATCATCGGCAAAACCGCCGACGGTAAATGCGCCTGCGCCGCCTATTTTATAATGGGACGAAGCGCCAATTCGCGCAACCGTATTTTTACCGAAAGCGGCGGCGAGGTACGCACCGAGCCCTTTGATTCAAGCAAAGTGCAAGACCCAAGTTTAATAATTTATACGGCGCTTAAAAGCTACCAAAATAACCTTATTGTAACCAACGGTGACCATACCGATACGATTTATAATGCACTTGAAAAGGGCGGCGCCTTTGAAACGGCATTAAATACGCGCGAATTTGAGCCCGACGCGCCCAATTATACACCGAGAATAAGCGGTTTGCTTACATTTGAAAAGGGTGATTTTACATATAAGATGAGCATATTAAAAAGCGCCGACGATAAGGGGAGCGCCTGCGCAAGATATTTCTACGATTATCCTTCGACAGCGGGTCTGGGGCATTTTATACATACCTATTTGCGCGACGGCGACCCGATACCATCCTTTATCGGCGAGCCCGAAAGGATACAAATTGACAGCGATATAGAGTATTTTACAAATAGCTTGTGGAGCGCTCTTAATGACGACAACAAAATCTCGCTATATGTAAGGTACGTAGACCTAAAAACGCTGAAATGCGAAAACCGGCTGATAAATAAAAATAAGTAGGTGAATAATATGAAAGAATTTGAACTTAAATACGGATGCAATCCAAACCAAAAACCCGCCAGAATTTTTATGGATGATAACAGCGACCTACCCATAGAAATTTTAAGCGGTCGCCCCGGTTATATCAATTTTTTAGACGCCTTTAACGCATGGCAGCTTGTAAAAGAACTAAAAGAGGCAACGGGACTTGCGGCGGCTACCTCGTTTAAGCATGTCAGCCCAACGTCGGCGGCGTTAGGATTACCTCTTTCAAAAAGTCTTAAAAAAGCATGCTTTGTAGACGATATCAAAGACCTCGATAATAGTCCGCTCGCATGCGCTTATGCGCGTGCGCGCGGAACCGACAGGATGTGTTCCTTTGGCGATTTTGTCGCTCTTTCGGACGTTTGCGATATTACTACCGCCCTGCTTATTAAACGCGAAGTGTCTGACGGAGTTATCGCTCCCGGATATGACCCCAAAGCGCTTGAGATACTAAAAACCAAGCGCGGCGGCAGCTACAATATTGTAAAAATTGACCCGGACTACATACCAAGTCCCATAGAACACAAACAGGTTTTCGGCATTACGTTTGAACAAGGAAGAAACAACGTCAAAATAACCCGGGAAGTTCTTAAAAATATTGTTACCGAAAACAAAGAACTCCCCGACAGCGCGGCGCGTGACCTTATTGTGGCGCTTATAACCTTAAAATACACCCAGTCTAACTCGGTTTGCTATGCGGTTGACGGACAGGCGATAGGTGTAGGCGCCGGTCAGCAGTCCCGTATTCATTGCACACGTCTTGCAGGCGGTAAAGCAGATACCTGGTTTTTGCGTCAAAGCGAAAAGGTACTTAATCTGCCGTTTAGAGAGGATATTTCCCGTCCCGACCGCGACAACGTTATTGACGGCTATATAAACCAAAACGAAGAGGACGTTTGCGCAGACGGCGTTTGGCAAAGGTATTTTACCCGAAAACCTGAACCTTTTACCCTGCAAGAGCAAAAAGTATACCTGTCGACCATCGACGGCGTTTCACTCGGGTCGGACGCATTTTTCCCGTTTTTTGATAATATCGAACGCGCCCAAAAAAGCGGCGTAAAGTATATTGCGCAGCCGGGTGGCTCCATAAGGGACGCCGCCGTAATAGACTGTTGCGATAAATACGGTGCTGTAATGGCGTTTACGGGGACGCGGCTTTTCCATCATTAAAACCGCTTTTTGTTTAATATACCTTGCAATTTAAGATATATACTGTTATAATTACCGTGTATATACGGATTTTGTAAAAAAGGGGAAAATCATGAACTTTTTTGAAGAACTTAAAAATTATGACCCGCTTGTGGCGGCTTCATGCGAGAGGGAGCTTTCCCGTCAGCGCCAAAATATAGAACTTATAGCAAGCGAAAATATTGTTTCAAAAGCGGTGCTTTTGGCTGCAGGCGGCATACTTACCAACAAATATGCTGAAGGTTACCCCGGTAAACGCTATTACGGCGGTTGCTGTTTTGTGGACGAGGTAGAAGATATTGCCCGTGAGCGGGCTAAAAAACTGTTTGGCGCAGAACACGCCAACGTTCAGCCGCACTGCGGCGCAAGCGCCAATTTAGCGGTATTTTTCGCCCTGCTGAAACCGGGTGATACCGTAATGGGCATGAACCTTTCCGAAGGCGGACACCTCTCTCACGGCTCGCCGGTAAATATTTCGGGTAAGTATTTTAATGTTGTACCTTACGGCGTTAATAAAGATACCGAAACCATCGACTACGATGAAATGCTTAAAATTGCAAAAGAGTGCAAACCAAAGCTTATTGTCGTGGGAGCCAGCGCCTATTCAAGAATTATCGACTTTAAGCGTTGCCGCGAAATTGCCGATGAGGTCGGCGCGTACCTTATGGTCGATATTGCTCATATTGCAGGTCTTATTGCCGCAGGTGTACATCCGTCGCCCGTACCTTATGCCGATGTTGTTACCACCACAACCCACAAAACCTTAAGGGGTCCACGCGGCGGTATGATTTTGTGCAAAGAAAAATTCGCAAAACAAATCGATAAGGGCATATTCCCCGGTACTCAGGGTGGTCCGCTTATGCACATTATAGCCGCCAAGGCCGTAGCGCTGGGCGAAGCCATGACCGACGAATTTAAGGAATACGGCAAACAGATAGTTAAAAACGCCGCCGTTTTGTGCGACCAACTGCAAAAACGAGGCGTAAGAATTGTATCGGGCGGAACCGACAACCACCTTATGCTCCTTGACCTGAAAGATACCGGTATAAGCGGCAAAGAACTTGAAAGTCGTCTTGACGAGGTGCATATAACAGCCAACAAAAACACCGTACCAAACGACCCGGCAAGCCCTTTCATCACGAGTGGTCTTCGCATAGGTACCCCTGCGGTTACAACACGCGGCTTCAAAGAGCCCGAAATGAAGCTTGTCGCCGGCTTTATAGCCGATATTATTGAAGATTTCGAAGGCAATAAAGAAAGGGTAAGCAAAGAGGTTGCGCTTCTTTGCGAAAGATTCCCGATTTATTAAAGAGGTAAACTATGGAGTATTTAACCGATATCGAAATTGCCCAAAAGTGCCAAATGCGGCATATTACCGAAATTGCGAAGGCGGCAAACGTAGACCTAAAATATGTTGAGCAGTACGGCAATTATAAGGCGAAAATCGATCCCGCGCTAATAAATGATACCGATAAACCTAACGGTAAGCTTATTCTGGTTACCGCCATTACGCCCACCCCGGCAGGCGAGGGTAAAACCACCACAACCATCGGACTTGCAGACGGTCTTAAAAGGATCGGGAAAAACGTTACGGTCGCCCTGCGCGAGCCGTCGCTCGGACCGGTATTTGGGGTCAAGGGCGGCGCTGCAGGCGGCGGTTATGCACAGGTAGTTCCGATGGAGGACATAAATCTTCATTTTACCGGCGATTTTCACGCTATAGGCGCGGCGAACAATCTGCTTGCCGCCATGCTTGACAACCATATTCAGCAGGGAAACGCCCTTAATATTGATGTAAGAAAAATCACATGGAAACGCTGTGTCGATATGAACGACCGGCAACTGCGTTTTATAACCGACGGACTTGGCGGTAAAGCCAACGGCGTTCCGCGTGAGGACGGCTTTGATATTACTGTTGCAAGCGAAATAATGGCGGTATTTTGCCTTGCGGATTCAATAACCGATCTTAAAGAAAAACTTTCGCAAATCATTGTCGGATACACCTACGACGATAAACCCGTAACCGCGGGTGATCTAAAGGCTGTAGGCGCCATGACCGCCCTTTTAAAGGACGCGCTTAAACCCAACCTTGTGCAAACGCTTGAAGGCACCCCCGCCTTTGTTCACGGCGGTCCTTTTGCAAACATAGCGCACGGCTGCAACTCGGTAATGGCTACCAAAATGGCGCTTAAAATGGGCGATTATACTGTTACCGAAGCGGGATTCGGCGCCGACCTTGGCGCCGAAAAATTCCTCGATATAAAATGTCGCAAAGCGGGACTTACCCCCGACGCGGTTGTGGTTGTGGCGACCGTTCGCGCACTTAAAATGCACGGCGGACTACCTAAAACCGACCTTGCTACCGAAGATTTATCGGCTCTTGAGCGTGGCGTACCTAATCTTCTTCGACACGTGTCCAACATTAAAAACGTTTATAAATTGCCTTGCGTTGTTGCGATTAACCGTTTCCCGACCGATACCGACAACGAAATAGATTTTATTATTAAAAAATGCCGCGAACTTGGTGTAAACACCGTTCTTTCTACCGTTTGGGCGGATGGCGGTAAAGGTGGCGAAGCCCTTGCAAAAGAGGTTGTACGCCTTTGTGAACAAGAAAAAGGCAATTTTACCTTCTCTTACGACCTCGATTTGCCAATTGAAAAGAAAATCGAGGCGGTAGTAAAGAAAATCTACGGCGGCGAAGGTATAACGGTTATGCCAAACGCCCGAAAACAGATAGAAAACCTTACGAAACTCGGTTTTGATAAACTGCCCGTTTGTATTGCAAAGACCCAGTACAGTTTTTCGGACGATCCGACTAAACTCGGCGCGCCCGAAGGCTTTACGGTTACGGTTAAAAACGTTAAGGTTTCTGCGGGGGCCGGGTTTATAGTTGTGCTTACCGGCGATATTTTAACTATGCCGGGACTTCCCAAAAAACCTGCTGCCGAAAGCATTGACGTCGATGAAAACGGCGTTATTTCTGGTTTGTTCTAAAACAACGTAAAAAAACCGTCTGCTGAAAATCAGCAGACGGTTTTGTCTTTTGCTACTTAACCAGTGCAAAATCCATGCAGCCGTTATCATAAGCGGTCTTAGGCATTTTGTGTTTTTTGTTATACAATAGAGTATGACCGGTACTGCAAATAGGCAATACGCGGTTACTGTTTTTAATGGTGTTGATGCAGTCGGTTAGGGCTTTGGCTTTTTCGTCATAGGTTTTAGCGGCGGATAATATGGCTAACTTTTTATCAAAATTCGGCAATTTCAATTTGGAAAACATATTCAAATACTCAAAAATACTACCGTTTTTACTATCGAATTCCATAATTGCAAAGTCATAATCCTTATTTGATATTTTTGCGTTAAAATCGCTTTGCTTGGCAATTTCTTCAATGTTTACATAAGCCGAAATAGACTTTTGCAGCGATTTTGCCACGGCGTTTGCCATGGCTTTTGTGTTTCCGTCTTTCATATATATTATAGTATCGCCCGAAAAACTAAGCCCTTTATTCTCTTTTTGTTTTAACAGATCAAGAATTGCGCTTGACGCGGCATCGGGTTGATAGTCCGGCGCGGTTATTTGTTTTAAGCCGGCGCAGATATTTTGATTTTTTTCGACAACACTTAGGGGTAAATATTTGTTTGATATATTATATTTTACCGGTAGTTGCGCGATAATTTCGTCACGGTCAACAGATAATGTCACAGCCTTTCGAGCGGCAGGCAGCGATAGTATTTTATTGTCGTTTAACACAAGCGCGTAAAGGGTGCTGTCCGCAAACGTAAGAGCCTCTACGTTTTTGTACTCGCTTGAGGGCACATAGTCGTCACAAAAACCGAAATCGAGATATTCTTTATTTATTCTTTCAGGTCGGTCCGACTGTGTCGACAGATTAAAAAATACCGCGTCATATTTTGAATTAAAATCACCGACATACTCTTTGTTTTTTATCATACGCATGGCGAATTCGCCCGTTATTACCCATTTTTTAATGTAAAAACTGCCGTTAGACAAAAGATAATCGGGTGAAAGCCCGTACTTACCCTTTGACTTTTCAAAAAACTCTTTATTGCAGGGCATACAAATCGAATAACTTAAAAGTTCCAAAATGTCGCAGTCGACCGTCGATAGGGTAATTGTCAGCGTTTTATTGTCTTTGGCCGTGCAGTTAACTATGTCCGAAATCATATACGAAAAAGGCGATTTTGTTTCGGGTGCTTTGGCGCGCTTTATTGCAAATTCAAAATCAGCCGCCGTAAGGGGAGTGCCGTCGTTCCATTTAAGATTATCTTTTAGTGTAAAAGTGTAGGCTAAGCCGCCGCCGGATACAGCGTAGCTTTGCGCACAGGCAAGCACCGTCTTGCCCTCGCCGTCTTTTCTTGTTAGTCCCTCGTAGGTGTTTCTTATAACCATTAAATCGGCAAAATCTTCAGCCGTTTGCGGGTCTAAATTTGACGGCGCGTTTTCAAATTCGGCATAGATAATATTGGCAGAGGGCTCATCGCACCCCGCCATACAAAAAATCACGACCGATATTAAAACCAGAGCAATAATCTTTTTCATTTTTTTGCCGTCCCGTAAATGTTTATATAATTATACAAGATACGACGAAATTTTGCAACGAAAAAATATGTAAAGGAAAAAACTTGACAAACTAAATATAAAATGATATACTCTTGTTTGTAAAGTAAAAAACTTGACAGATATTTTCGGGGTGTCGGTTATGAAAAAGAATTTAGAAATAGCCACATTACTTGATTTATACGGTCCGCTTCTTAGTGAAAAGCAAAAAAACGCCATAGAGGGTTATTATTTTGACGACCTCTCTCTGACAGAAATAGGGGAGAATTGTGAAATCTCCCGCCAGGGTGTAAGCGAACTTATAAAACGCGCCGAAGGCTTTTTACATAAGGCGGAAGATACACTCCATCTTGTAAAAATTCAACAAGACAGTCGGGACGTACTTTTGCAAATAAAATCGGCTGTTTTGTCAAATGATAAAGATAAAGCGCTGATACTTACTGATAAACTTCAAAACATAATCGGAGGGTAAAAATGGCGTTCGACACTCTTTCGGACAAACTTAACGCGGTTTTCAAAAAATTAAAAAACAAGGGTAGGATTTCCGAAGCCGACGTTAAGGAGAGCATGCGCGAAATTCGTCTTGCCCTGCTTGAGGCTGACGTAAACTATAAAGTAGCTAAAGACTTTACAGGCGCCATTGCCGAAAAATGTATCGGTGAAAAGGTTATGGAAAGCCTTTCGGCGCCGCAAATGGTAATTAAAATCGTGCGCGATCAGCTTACCGAACTAATGGGCTCAACCAATGTTCGGCTTGCAACCGCGTCTAAGATACCCACTATCGTTATGATGTGCGGACTTCAGGGTAGCGGTAAAACCACCCACGCGGCAAAACTTGCAAAAAAGCTGAAAGCCGAGGGACACCGCCCGCTTTTGGCCGCGCTTGATATTTACCGCCCTGCGGCTATTGAGCAACTAAAGGTTATAGCCGAAAAGGCGCAGGTACCCGTTTTTGAAAAAGGCACTCAAAAACCCGAAATCACCGCCCGTGAAGCGGTTAAGTATGCGCGGGACTATGGCTACGATTTTCTTATTTTAGATACCGCGGGCCGTCTTCACATAGACCAAGAGCTTATGGCGGAGCTTCGCCGTATTTGCGAAGCGGTAGAGGTTAACGACGTTTTGCTGGTTATCGACTCGATGGTCGGCCAGGACGCCGTAAACGTAGCCAAAACATTTGACGAACAACTTGCCGTTACGGGAGTTATTTTAACCAAACTCGACGGCGACACCCGCGGCGGTGCGGCGCTTTCGGTAAAAGCGGTTACCGGTAAGCCTATTATGTATGTTGGTACAGGTGAGAAGCTTGACGACCTCGACGAATTTCACCCCGACCGCATGGCGTCGAGAATACTAGGCATGGGCGATGTTTTATCGCTCATAGAAAAGGCGGAAACCAAGCTTGATGAGAAAAAAGCCGAAGAGGCCGCCAAACGCCTTGCCGAAAATAAATTTGACCTTAACGACCTTTTAAGCCAACTGCAAGAGCTTAAAAAGATGGGTTCTATGAAAGGCATACTTGCTATGCTGCCCGGCGCCAACAAAATTAAGGAAGAAGATATCGATGAAAGCGGTCTTACCCGCACCGAAGCGATTATTTATTCCATGACGCCCAAAGAGCGTTCTAAACCCTCAATTTTACAGGCTTCGCGCAAGAGGAGAATCGCGGCTGGCGCAGGCGTAAAGGTTGAGGATGTAAACCGTTTGCTTAAACAATACGAACAAATGAAAAATATGTTTAAGCAGGTAAACGGTAAGGGAAGGCGAAAAATGCGTAATTTCGGCGCGTTTTCTGGCGGAAATATGAATCTGCCCGGCGGATTTATGTAGTATATTAGGCGTTAGCCACAATATAAATTTTTTGACGGAGGTGTAACAAATGGCAGTAAAAATCAGACTTCGCCGTATGGGCGCGAAGAAAGCTCCTTTTTACCGTGTAGTCGTAGCGGATTCACGCTATCCCAGAGACGGCAGATTTATCGAAGAAATCGGCTATTATGACATAGGTAAAAAAGAAGCCAAAATTGACGGCGAAAAGGCCAAAGCCTGGATTAAAAACGGTGCTCAACCTACCGACACCGTAAAAGCATTACTTAAAAAGAATGGAGTACTTTAACAATGACAGAACTTTTAATTGCTATGGCAAAGGGTCTTGTTGACGATAAAGACGCTGTAAGCGTTGTAGTTGACGAGCCTAACGAAGAAGGCGTTATCGTTTATCACCTTCACGTTGCAGAAAACGATATGGGCAGAGTAATCGGCAAACAGGGTAGAATAGCTAAAGCTATTCGCGTTGTTATGCGTTCCGCCGCTACTCGCAACGACCAAAAGGTCATGGTCGAAATCGACTGATTTTTAACGGCGCCGCTTTTTGCGGCGCCCTAAACTTTATGAAGAAAAAATACTTATTATGCGGAAAAATAGTAGGCGCCCACGGGGTAAAAGGAGAAATTAAACTGTTCCCTTACTGCGATTCTCCCGCTTTTTTAAGCAACATAAAAAAGTTCTATTTTTCCGAAAACGAAAATGACGTTATAAATGCCGCAAGTGTAAGAGCGCACCAAAATATCACCCTTATTAAATTTGAGGGCATAAATGATATGGACGCCGCCATTGCGCTTCGCGACAAAAAACTATATATAAACCGTGAAGACTGCCGGCTTTCGGACGGTCAGTTTTTTATAGAAGAACTTATCGGTTGTGAGGTTTTTGATAAAAGAACCGGCAAAAAGCTCGGGCGCTTGTGCGACATATCTTCAAATAAAGCCAACGATGTTTGGCATATAAAGGCGAACGGCAAAAAGTATCTTGTGCCGTATATCCCGCCAATAAACGCAACTGTAGACATTGAGAATAACCGCATAGATATTATACCTTTGGACGGGATTTTTGAAAATGAAGATTGATATTTTAACAGTATTTCCCGAAATGTGCGAAGACTTTTTAAGCCGCAGCATAATAGGCCGCGCAAGACAAAGACGGCTTGTTGATATTTCTTGTATAGATATTCGAGATTTTTCTGCCGATAAGCACCGCAAAACCGACGACACCCCCTACGGCGGCGGTATGGGTATGGTTATGACCGCTCAACCTATTTACGATGCCTACCGCGCTTGTGCCAAGGACGATAAACCGTATGTTGTTTATATGTCGCCCAAGGGCAGGGTTTTTAATCAGAATATTGCCGTAGACCTTTCAAAAAAAGAACATATCGTTTTTTTATGCGGACATTATGAAGGGGTAGACCAGCGGGTTTTGGACGAAATCTGCGACGATGAAATATCAATAGGCGACTATGTTTTGACCGGCGGCGAAATTGCCGCTACGGTTGTAACCGACGCGGTTTGCCGGCTTTTGCCGGGCGTTTTGGCAAGTGAAGAGTGTTACGTGGAAGAAAGTCACTTTAACGGACTTTTGGAGTACCCGCAATACACCCACCCTTATGAGTGGAACGGCGTAAAGGTACCTGACGTGCTTATTTCGGGTCATCACGAAAAAATCGCAAAATGGCGGCGCGAAAAATCACTCGAAATTACCGCAAAACGCCGACCTGATATGCTTAAAAATTTAAATCTTTCCAAAGAAGATAAGCAATATTTGGAAAAAATTAAAACACAAGAAGAACATAAAGAGTAATTTAACATATACAATATTTTGTGTTTTTTGGTGATTTTCGACAAAAAACATCGTCGCTGTTTTTGCTTATTCAATACATATAGACAAATTTTTCGATTAAAACATATTGCATATTGACTGCAAACCTATTTATGATATAATTATGTTAAGTTATCGGCAAAGGAGAAAGTTTATGTATATTAAAGATGTAACGGTTGAAAACCAGGGCGGACTTAGAGCAAGACCTGCCACCTTCTTTATACAAAAAGCCAATGAATTCAAGTCTTCTATCTGGATTGAAAAAGAAGATCGCCGTGTTAACGCCAAAAGTTTACTTGGTGTACTTTCACTCGGTATTATCGGCGGTACCGCTATTCGTATTTCTGCCGATGGCGGCGATGAAAAACAGGCGGTTGACGAACTGGTTGCTCTTGTAGAGTCGGGCTTTAACGAATAATATTATTTAATTATGAAGAGTTACCGAATTTTTTTCGGTAACTTTTATTATTTTTTACTTGATTTTTTAAAATGTTTGTGATATTATCATATATGCTGATTTCTGGGTGTGGCGCAGATTGGTAGCGCGCTACCTTGGGGTGGTAGAGGCCGTGGGTTCAAATCCCGCCACTCAGACCAGTCGAGAACC
>CADBUL010000007.1 GCA_902797875.1 Oscillospiraceae bacterium
AACTGCACGAAGTGCAATATCACTCGGCGTCAGCCGAATATAACTGCGTAGCAATATAACTCGTCGAAGGCGAATATAACTGAAAAAGCGCTTTTGTCGGTAGACAAAAGACGCTTTTTTCATGGCTGGGGTGGCAGGATTTGAACCTACGGATGCCAGAGTCAAAGTCTGGTGCCTTACCCCTTGGCTACACCCCATTAAAAATGCTTGTTTTTACGAAACAAGCAAAACGGTGGGGTGGGTAAAGGGACTCGAACCCTCGACACCCGGAACCACAATCCGGTGCTCTAACCAACTGAGCTACACCCACCATATTTTTTTCAAAGCAATAATAATTATATCAAAACTTCGGGATTTGTCAAGTAAAATTTCCCCTTTTTATGTATATTTGAGGGTTTTATTTGTTTGAAAAATACAATTTGCGGCGGCGGCGGTAAAAAAGATTGTTACGGCGGCTAAAAACATAACGGTTTTTACGCAAAATATTGTTTATTTTTTTATGTAAAAACTATGGAAATATTTTTGCCGATATGATATAATAATCATAATTATTTATAAAATCGGGTGAGTATATGTCAAAAGAGTTTTTCGGTCGAGATGTTATAAAGCGCTGTGCCGAGTGTAAACATGTTAGACCGGTAGGCGGTACCGATATGTTTTTATGCAATATAAAAGGTCCGGTGCAACCGGGCGGCTATTGCAGAAAATACTCTTACGATATTCTTAAACGCACGCCCGATGTTTTGAAGAAAAAAGAGTATTCAGATAAAGATTTTATGATTTAACGGCGGTGTAAAAATGGAAACGACAAGCAATACTTCCCTTTCGCGCGATGACCTTGTGTTTGGGCGCAACCCCGTTTTTGAACTTGTAAAAGCCGGCGCCGAAATAGATAAAATTCTTGTTGCGAAAGAGCTTAGAAGCGATAAAATCGCGTTTATTCTATCAAAGGCGCGCGAACGTAAAATCGTGGTGCGCGAGGTACCTCAGCAAAAGCTCGATTATATATGCGGCGGCGGTAACCACCAGGGCGTAGCGGCCATGCTGCCTGCCCGTACCTACTGCACAACAGAAGAAATATTGGATTTTGCAAAAGAAAAATCACAACCGCCGTTTATTATTATTTGCGACGGTATTGAGGACCCGCACAATTTGGGAGCCATTATAAGAACCGCCGAAGCGGCGGGCGCGCACGGAATTATTATTCCTAAAAACCGTTCGGTCGGTCTTAACGCCACCGTGGCAAAAGCCTCAAGCGGCGCGCTTGAATATATGAAAATAGCCAAGGTCACCAACCTTACGGCGACCTTAAAGAAACTGAAAAACAACGGTCTGTGGATTTATGCCGCAGACATGGACGGCAGCGATTACGCTAAAACCGATTTGTCGGGACCTGTTGCGTTGGTGCTCGGCGGTGAAGGAAGCGGTGTTTCGCGACTTGTAAAAGAAAATTGCGACGGCGTTTTATCACTACCTATGTACGGCAGCGTAAATTCGCTTAACGTATCGGTTGCCGGCGCTATCTTGATGTACAAGGCGGCAAGCGACCGCAATAAGAAATAAGGGGAATTTTTGTAAATGAAAAGAGAAAAAAGCGACAAACAGTTCAAACTTGATCTCGAACGCGAGGCGCTTGAGAGCCGCAGCGCCAACGAGAGTTTTGAAGAGTTTTTTAACCCTGCCGGTTCTAAACCAAACGGCGGTAAGGCTCCTATGGTAATTACCGCCGACGAAATAAACAACCGCGAATCCGACGATACTCCTAATCCCTTTGTGCTGAATATGGAGCCGCACGTGGAGCAGTCTTCAGAAGAGTTTTTGTTTGCTCGCATGGTTGACGAGCGCGCCAAGGAAGAGGATAAAGCCAACCGTGAGGCTCTGCTTCGCAAAGAGGAAGAAGAAAAGCGTGAAAAGGTCGAAAAAGAGGCTCAAGAACTTAAAGCCAAAGCCGAAAAGGAAGCCAAAGAGCTTCAGCTTAAAGCCGAGGCCGAGGCAAGGCTTGCCAAACAGCAGGAAGAACTGCGCCTAAAGCAAGAAGAAGAGCGTAAAGAGCGGGAGCGTCAAGAGGCGCAAAGGCTTGCCGAAGAGCGCCGCCTTGAAATAGAAAGACAGGAGCAGGAAAAACGCGCCAAAGAGGAAGAGGCAAGACAACTTGAAGCCTTAAAGCAAAAGCGCGAAAAAGAAATTATCGCAAAAGAGCTTGAGGCTATAACCGAAAAAGCCAAAACAAACGCGCAAAACGCCGCCGAAAAAACTACTTTAACCGACAAATGCAAAGAGTTTACGCGCGGCAGTGAAATTCCTCCCGAAGAAAAAAGCGATTATATTAAAATGAAATCGGTAGAGGAAATTCTTGCGCAGATAGAAAAGAAAACCGCGCAAATGGTGCGCGACGACACCGCCGCAGGCATTACACCCGATATGCCCGTAAAAGAAACCGCGAAACAAGAGCTTCCCGAACAAGAAAAAGCGTCTTCAATGGAAACACGGGTGCAGACCGTAAAAACTCAACCCAAACGGGTAGATAAAAGCCGTATTGCAAACGGTGAAGGCCCCAAGGTTGTACCTGTAAAACCGGCTAATGCCACCTCGGAAGAAAAATCCCGGAGCGTTGCGTTCTCAAACGACGGCGAAGAATATATCGACGCAGAGATTATACCCGCCACCCCCAAAAAAACCTTTGAGGAGCTTAACGACGAGTTCAAGACCTCGGTTTTTGAACCGGTTGAAGAACCCGCAAACGGCGGCAGCTACACTAAGGAGTTCGCTACCAATATTTTTGAAAAAATAGAAAAAATCACCCCTCCCGTTTCACAAAGCGACAATGACGAATACGAAGCCCAAGAGCCGGATGACGAGGACGAATATACTTCGGTTGAGGACCGTTCGCGTATTTACGTTAAGATTTTAAGAAAGCTTCGCGCTTGCAATCTTAGAATTCTGGCCACCGTTATTTTGTCGGTTGTGGCGTTTATTTGCGAACTGCCGGCAGTTACGGAAGGCAATTCCTATGCCGGATACATAGCCGCGACCGCGCTTGGTTTAGCGTTTTTAACTAATCTTGATATAATTAAAAAAATTACCAAAATCACCCCCGACGAGTTCGACACCGCCGCACCGGTGGGATTTTTAAGCATACTTGCCGTAATCTACAATATTCTTGCGATTACGCTGTTTAACGAAAAAATCCCGACCGTTTGCTTTGCGCCGATATTTATTATGCTTTTGACACAGTTTGGTCTGCATAATCAGTATTCGCGCATAAGAATGAACTTTAAGGTTATTGCCAAAGACGGCGAAAAATCGGCCTTGCAATTCTGTACCGACCAAAAGGTTTCGGGTCAGATCGCCGCTTTGACCGAGTTTGAAACCGCCAATATACTTTATCGCAAGCCGACCGACAATATCGGCGGATTTATGCGTTGTTCTTTGTTTGCGGGCGCTAAAAACAAACGCTTCTTTACGGTATTTATTATAGGCGTTGCGCTGAGCGTTATAGCTTTTGCCGCCGCGTTGCTTAGCGCGGGCGCAGAATACGCGCTGTATGCATTTATGCTTGGATTATGTATAGCCTGCTCGCCAATAGCGGTATTTATTGCAAATCTGCCGCTTAGAATTGCGGCTTCGCGGCTTAACTACTACGACGCGGCGCTGTTTGGCGAGGAATCGGCAGAACAACTTGATAACGCCAACGTAATTACCGCGCAGGTGGGTGAACTGTTCCCCGAAGGCAGTGTAAAGCTTGTCAACTTTAAGCTTCTTAGTCCTAATCCCGTTGATCAAACCCTTTTGGACGCCTGTGCGCTGACCTCGTATATGAACAGCCCGCTGGCAGGTATTTTCAGCCAGATAACCTCGAAAGAGGACGATGCGCCGCACAAGGTTGACTCGACCGCATACGAAGAAAATATGGGTATTTCGGGTTGGGTAGACGACCGCCGCGTATTTATCGGTAACCGTACCCTTATGCAGGCGCACGGGTTCAAACTTCCCTCGCCCGAAATCGATAAAAACATTTTGCGCAAAGAGTGCTTCCCCGTTTACCTTGGCAGCGAAGGCGTTTTGTGCGCACTGCTTATGGTTAAATATGAAGTCGACCCCGAGGTTTCGTATGAGCTGTCGCGACTTGTTTCGACCGGCGCTGCAGTACTTGTTAAAAACTGCGACGCAAACGTGTCAAAAGAGATGTTAGAAGATTATTTCGGTCTTGATGAGCAAAGCATTTACATTATGCCTCATAACACCCTGCCCGAATTCAAAAAGATGTCGGCTAAAAAGGATACAATTAAGGCGTTTGCCTGCGCGAACACCTTCCGCGGCCACGCCGCAAGCGTAACCGCCGCAATTAAATCCAAAAAACTATCGCTTGCCATGTTTATAATTTATGCGATTGTAACGGTGCTTGCATTAACCGGTCTTTCGTTGCTTATTGTCAGCAAAAACACCGAATATCTCACGTCCCTTTCTCTTGGGCTTTATACTCTTGTTTCACTTTTAATCGGCATAATTCTTCCGTTTATCGACCGACCGTAAAAAGGGGTTTTTGCTTGAATATTTCGCTTAAAAAAAGAGAATATGGCAGCACGTACGGGGTGGCATTACTGTTGTTTGCCGCGCCCTTTCTTCCCTTTCCCCTAACCTTTGCGGTCGTAATATTTTCGGCGATATATTTTATATGCCAAAAAAAGTACCGCGCCGCGTTGTTTAATAAGAAGAGCTCTTTCATTTTGGCGGCGTTTTTGGTTTACACAATAATTATAGCTGCCGTAAATATGAATCTAATCGGAGTCGGCGCAAGCGTAACCTTTGTTTTTATTATTATTTGCGCGCAGTGCCTAAGCGGTATTTACACCGAACGGTTATTTGAAAAATGTCTAAACGTTGCCTCTCTTTGTGCAGGCGGCGTATCGGTACTTGCAATTATAGAGTATGTTGTTTTTAATTTCATGCTAAATCAACCTTCCCACCGCGCGGTGCTTTGGTTTTTCAACTGCAACTATCTTGCGAGCCTACTTGTTTTTTCGATAATTATTTGCGCGTATAAGGTTCTTGCCAAATCGGGCGGCAATAAGGTAATTTACTATGTTTGCGCCGTCCTTTCGGCAATTGGAATTTACTGTACGGCAAGTATGTTTTCGTGGGTTGGTTTGTTTATAGGACTTGCAACCTTTTTACTGTGCGACCGAAAACACCAGATGTTAAGCGTACTCTTACTTGGCGCGGCGACGCTGTGTGTGGTAATTTACTGTCTGCCCGAAATCGTGCCGCGTATGGATCTTGCCAACATAACCACCGACAACCGTATAAATATTTGGACCACCTCGATTAAGGCTATCGAGCGCTCCCCCGTTTTCGGACGCGGACTTTTTACTTATTATACGGTTTATAAGGGGCTGGGCGGGTATCCCACCACCCATGCGCACAATATTATTATCGATTCGATTTTAAGCGTCGGCATAATCGGAACGGTAATTGTTACGGTATATCTAACCCTGTTTTACAAAAGGGTTTCTATATGTAAAAATTCACAAAGCAAAAGCTATATTTCTTCACTTATACTTGCGTTTACCGCCGCAACCCTTGCCCACTCGATGACCGATATGACCTTTTTGTGGGTGCAGACGGGACTTTTGCTGGCGCTCGTTTTATCGGGTATAGGCATAGAAGAAAGAATACTGAAATTATAATTTTGAAAGGACTTTTTTAGATGTCGAAATTTTATCTGACTACCGCAATAGCCTATACTTCAAGCAAGCCGCATATAGGTAACGCCTATGACCCGGTTCTTGCCGATATGATAGCCCGTTATAAAAAAATGCAGGGGTTTGAGGTTTATTTTCAAACCGGTACCGACGAGCACGGTCAGAAAATTGAAGAAAAAGCCAAAGAATCCGGCATTACGCCCAAAGAGTACGTCGATAAAATCGCCGGTGTTGTAAAGGGTGTTTGGGACTCGCTTAACATCGGGTATGACCGTTTTATTCGCACTACCGACGCCGACCATGAGCATGCCGTTTCGGAAATTTTTAAGAAGCTTTACGAACAAGGCGATATTTACAAAGGTCATTACGAGGGTAAATACTGCACCCCTTGCGAATCGTTTTTCACCGAAAGCCAGCTTGTTGACGGCCGCTGTCCCGACTGTGGCAGAGAGGTTGTGGACGCTAAAGAAGAGGCGTATTTTCTTAAGCTTTCAAAGTATCAGGACCGCCTTTTGAAATACTTTGAAGAAAACCCCGATTTTATTAAACCCGAAAGCCGCAAAAATGAAATGATAAACAACTTTCTTAAACCCGGCCTTTCGGATTTATGTGTGTCACGTTCGACCTTTAAGTGGGGTATTCCGGTTGAATTTGACCCGAACCACGTAATTTACGTATGGATAGACGCCCTTTCAAACTACATTACCGGACTTGGCTATTTACCCGAAGATAAAGCGAATTCGGGTGAACTGTATAAAAAATTCTGGCCTTGCGATTTGCACGTTATAGGCAAAGATATTGTGCGTTTTCACACAATTTACTGGCCCATTATATTAATGGCGCTTGGCGAAGAACTGCCCAAACAGGTATTGGCGCACCCGTGGCTGCTTTCGGGCGAGGACAAAATGAGTAAATCGCGCGGTAACGTTATTTACGCCGATGAACTTGCCAAGCGTTTTAGCGCTGACGCGGTAAGATATTATCTTTTATCGGAGATGCCTTTTGGCCAGGACGGCACCATAACTTATGAAAGTTTTATTTCAAGATATAACACCGACCTTGCAAACAATGTGGGTAACCTTGTAAACCGCACGGTTGCCATGACCAACAAGTATTTTGGCGGCAAGGTTACAAAACCCGCCAACTTTTCTGATCTCGATAACGATATCATCTCGGCGGCAAAAGACACGCGTGGAAAATACGTCCAACTTATGGATGATTACAAAAATTCAGATACTGCGGCAAAAATCATGCTTTTTGCCAAACGGCTTAACAAATACATTGACGAAACCACCCCTTGGGTGCTGGCTAAATCGGAGGACGATAAGCCCCGACTTAACGACGTTTTGTACGTGTTGTTAGAGGGCATTAGGCACCTTGCCGTTATGCTTACCCCCTTTATTCCGCAAACTGCCGAAAAGATTTTTGAGCAAATCGGAAGCGGCGATAATTCTCTCTCCTCAATTGATAAATTCGCCTTGTCGGACGGTTTTTCGGTTGGCGAGGCCGCACCGCTGTTTGCACGTCTTGACGCCGAAAAAATAATTGCCGAACTTGACGCCCAACGCGAAGCAGAACAATTACCGCAGGCGGAACTTATAACTATTGACGATTTTGCCAGGGTTGAACTAACCGCCGCCGAAATAAAGGCTTGCGAGCCTATTGAAAAATCGAAGAAACTTCTGAAACTAACGCTTTTCGACGGTAAGGGCGAGCGCACTGTGGCATCGGGAATACGCGAGTACTACTCCCCCGCCGACCTTGTGGGCAAAACGGTTGTGCTTGTATCTAACCTTAAACCCGCCAAACTGTGCGGCGTGGAAAGTAACGGTATGATACTTGCCGCCGACGACGGTGAAAACGTCAAGGTAGTATTTTTAGATGGCGTAAAGGCGGGCAGTAAAATAAGATGACACCCATTTTTGATACCCACGCGCACTATTACGACCGTGAGGCCTACCCCGATATAGACGCCACCGTAAAAGAACTAAAAGAGAGCGTTTGCGGTGTAGTTAACTGCGGTTCAAGTTACGAGGCATCAAGACAAGTTTTGGCGCTTGCCGAAAAATACGAGGGCTACTTTTATTCGGCGGTGGGTGTACACCCCGAAGAAATTGAAGAAAACTTTGACCGCGAACTGCTTATAAAAATGATAGGTCATAAAAGCTGTGTTGCGGTGGGCGAAATAGGTCTTGACTACAACTTTTGCGACCAAAACAAAAAAGAACAGCAAAACTGGTTTGTAAAGCAAGCCGAACTTGCGCTTGAGCTTAACAAGCCCATTATAGTTCACGACCGCGACGCGCACGGCGATACGATTCAAATACTTAAATCGCTAAAACCAAAGGGCGTTGTGCATTGTTTTTCGGGCAGCCCCGAAATGGCGCAAGAGGTACTTAGTTTAGGTATGTATATAGGTATAGGCGGCGTAATAACCTTCAAAAACGCACGCAAACTGCCCGACGTGGTAAAGATGTTGCCGCTTGATAGGTTGCTTCTTGAAACCGACGCCCCCTACCTTGCCCCCGTGCCTTTGCGCGGGACGACAAACATTTCTACCAATATAAAATACGTTGCCGAAAAGATTGCCGAAATTAAGGGCGTAACGCCCGATGACGTTTTGGCGGCAAACCTGCAAAACAAAAAAGAACTGTTTGGGATATAAAAATACCCGCCGATTTTTCGGCGGGTTTAGTTTTTATTTTTTAGTCAATACGTTTTATATCGGCGCCAAGCAGGGTAAGTTTTTCGACTATGTTCTCATATCCGCGCTCGATATATTTTACGTTGTCAACAACCGTAGTCCCCTTTGCGCCAAGCCCGGCAATAACCAGCGCCGCGCCTGCCCTAAGGTCGGTGGATTTAACCTCGTGTCCCTCTAAATTTCGCACACCTTTAATAATTGCCACCTTGCCGTCGACCTGAATATCGCTGCCCATAAGGTTAAGCTGGTCGACATACTGGAAGCGGTTATCCCACACGTTTTCGTTAACAAAACTTGTGCCGTCAGCCACCGATAAAAGCGCCGTGATCTGCGGTTGCATATCGGTAGGAAAGCCCGGGTGCGGCATGGTATTGACAATACCGCTTTTTACCGTATTGGGAGCGGTAATCTTTACGCTTTCGTCGAATTCTTCTACTACCGCTCCGATTTCGCACAGCTTTGCCGAAATGCTTTCAAGGTGTTTTGGTATTACATTGTCTATTGTAACGCAACCGCCCGTCATAGCGGCGGCTACCATATATGTTCCCGCCTCTATCTGGTCGGGAATAACGCTGTAGGAAACACCGTAAAGATGCTCTACGCCGTGAATTTTAATAACGTCGGTACCGGCGCCCATAATCTGCGCGCCCATTGAGTTTAGAAAGTTTGCAAGGTCGACTATATGCGGTTCTCTTGCCGCGTGGTCTATAACCGTAAGACCCCTGGCTTTAACGGCGGCAAGCATAATATTTATGGTAGCGCCTACCGAAACTTTATCAAGATAAACAGCAGCTCCTGTAAGGTGTTCGGCTTTTGCGTCGACCTGGCCGCTTTCTATGGTAACGTTTGCGCCAAGCGCCTGAAAGCCCTTAATATGCTGGTCTATGGGCCGAACACCGAAATCGCACCCTCCGGGAGGCGCCACACGGGCGTGACAAAAACGCCCCAAAAGCGCGCCCAAAAAATAAGACGACGCGCGCATTTTTTCACTGAGCTCCTTAGCTACGGTAAAGGAGTTTACCCTGCGCGGGTCGATTTCTACGGTATGTTTATCTATGTATTTTACATCGGCGCCAAGCGACTGCAAAATAGACACCGCCATAGCGGTATCGGATATAGCGGGTATGTTTTCTATACGGCAAACACCGTCGGAAAGTAAAACTGCGGGCAAAAGAGCAACAGCGGCGTTTTTAGCGCCGCTTATTTTTACTGTTCCGTTTAGACGGTTGCCGCCGTTTATAACGAATTTTCCCAAAAAAACACTACCCTCAATTTATTATGAATATTATATAACAACCCTTTATGATTGTCAAGACGACCGCCCCGCCGAGGGCGGTTAATTTTGTTGCAAAAAGCCGTCAAAACTTTTAACTTTTTGGCTGTTTATACCTTTTCAAAATAGGTGTCGGGCTTATCGGGGTTAAAGGCTTCGTTTGCCCACATAAGCGTTACAAGCGGCGTATCACCCACGTTTTCGATGTTGTGTGTGTAACCGGTGGGAATATCGACCACCTGTAATTTTTCGCCCGATACATCGTAGGTGTAAACTTCACTTTCGCCAATTTTGCGCATATTTATTCTGCCTTTGCCGCTAACCACAAGGAATTTTTCGTTTTTGGTGTGGTGCCAGTGATTGCCTTTGACTATTCCCTTTTTAGCGACGTTTATGCTAACCTGACCGCATGAAAGGTCGCGCAGCACCTCGCTGAAACTGCCTCGCTCGTCGCATTTCATATCAAGGTCGTAGGCGTATTGCGTCGGCGGAATATAAGAAAGATAGGTAGCGTAGAGCTTTTTGGCAAATTCGCTCTGGCGCCCGGGGACCGAAAGATCGCCTCGCGAATTCTTAAAGCCTTTTACAAGGTCTGCTATCTCTCCTACGGTTACGGTGTAGACCTTATCAACGTAACAAAGTCCGTCCGCCGCCATATTGGGACTGCCTTTAAGCGCGGCTATAAGTTCGATTACGACGTCGTCTACATAGCACAAATTTACCACCGAAAACGGATCGTTAACCGTTATATCCTGACCGCTTGCGATATTATTGCAAAAGGTCGCTACAACCGAATTGTAGTTGGGGCGCGACCACTTGCCGAACAGATTTGAAAATCTGTAAACGTAGGCTTTGCTGTTTTGCTCCTTAGCATACGATAAAAGCAAATCTTCGCCCGCCTTTTTCGATATGCCGTAGGGGTTGTCTAAAAGCGCCTGAATTGAGGAAGAAAGCATAACGGGACAGCGGTTTTGGTGCTTTTTAAGAAGCTGCAAAAGGGTATCTAAAAAACCGCAGTTGCCGGCCAAAAACTCATCCTGCGTTTTAGGGCGGTTTACCCCTGCAAGATTAAACACAAAATCGCAGTTTTCGCAATAATTATCAAGCTCTTGCGGGGTGCTGTCGATATCGTATTTGTAAATTTCGCCTATGTTTATTTCGCCGAAAGAACGGTCTTTTCCGTCTTTTATGTTTTGCAGTGTAGTGCAAAGATTTTTGCCTAAAAAACCGTTTGCGCCCGTAACCAGGATGTTCATAGACTACCTCCGTAAGTTATTATATAAATTATATCACAACTTTACGCAAATGTGGTAGAAAAGTTTTATTTTTTTGTA
>CADBUL010000008.1 GCA_902797875.1 Oscillospiraceae bacterium
ACTTGCGCGGTGTCGCCGCCAATGGCGGCTGATGATGTATCTTCGCGTCGCTCCGAAATGATGTAGATCGCTTTGCGATCAATGATGAGATGTTTGCCCCAATGTCCCGCAGGACGCATCATTAGTGAAGCGGCATCATACGCGAAGCGCGCATCATTTGCCCGGCAGGGCAAACGTCATTGAAAAAAGCACGCCGAAGCGTGCTTTTTTCTGGTGGACATTGGGGGACTCGAACCCTCGGCTTTCTGCACGTCAAGCAGATACTCTACCAGCTGAGTTAAATGTCCAAATGGTCGAGGCGTTCATAGTTATCGGATATCATATGTAAAACATATATCATCCCGTCAAAAAGAACGGATATTATTGCAAAAACCTTGCATAGCAAGGTTTTTGCATGGTCGAGGCGACAGGATTTGAACCTGCGACTTCTGCGTCCCGAACGCAGCGCTCTACCAAACTGAGCCACGCCTCGAAATATACAACGTTGTTATTATATTAAAAATCAATCATTTTGTCAACCGTTATTGAATAAAAAATTTAAAAATAATTAAAAAATATGTTGACAATCAACACCCGTAATGATATAATCTTTTTTGCTGACATTCGCGGCTGTGGTGGAATCGGCAGACACGCCAGCTTGAGGGGCTGGTGGTAGCAATACCGTGCAAGTTCAAGTCTTGTCAGCCGCACCAGTCGAGAGCCTCGACACGCAAACGCGTAGTTGAGGTTCTTCTCTTTTTATAGTTTCTGCCTCGCGCCTTCAAGTTGCGTTATGAACACTCTATTTTTATTTCAATATTTTTTGGATGTAAGCAGACTTTTATGTCTGCTTTTTTAGTTTTTTTACGCACTTAAAGTGCGTAACCCACTATGACACCTTCATCCTTACGGATGAAAAGATGTCAGTGGGCTTTGTGGGGCATTTCTTAATCGTATTAAATTTTTATATTGCTAACTTTCATATATTGTGATACGATAAATTTGTTGTATGGTTCTTTGTGAATATATATTAAAAAATGTGTAGATCTTTGTTTAGATTGATTTCTGCGGAGGAAAATATGAAAAAATATCTTTTGCTCCTTTTGTCGTTATTGTTGTTCTTGGGTTTTTTTACTATATCATGGTATGGCGATCAACTATTTGATGCAATATTTGTTTTTGTTGTTCCGATCTACATTATATTGGCGATATGCTTCGTGGTTTTATTGGTTTTGAGCATCAGAAAGATCGTAAAATACAAAGCATATGCCAATTTAGCCAGCATTGCTGTTTTGACACTACTTGTCATAATAATCGCTTTTTTCCCTTTTCGAGACGCAAAGACGAAATTTGAATTTGGCAGATATGAAGAAGATCGGATAGAAGTCGTCGAAATGATTAAAAACCATCAGTTGCAGCCAAAAGACGAAATAGGAAACATCGTTTTACCAAATGAATATAAAAGAATATCAACAAGCGGTGAGGTATTCGAGTACCAAAATGACAATGACGGACAAGTCATCGGTTTTTGGATATTCAGAGGAATGCTTTCCGGCTCTGTCGAATTGGTTTACTCCACCGGAGGCGAAGAACTAATAAAAGCAAATGAGACAGGTCATCCAATTACAAAAATTGAGAAGTTAAAAGATAATTGGTACTATGTAATAACAGATTATTGATATGCACCAAATATTATATTCACTTGCGTCATGAACACTCCGAATAAGAACCTCTGAACACAAGTTCAAGGTTTTTATATCTTGCTTGACATAGTTTGTTAAAGCATTTATAATAATTTAGACGGTAGATACATTTCTAACCGTTAAAATTTATTATTAAAGGGGTTAGCTTTATGAATTATTTCAGTCAATTAGGCGCGTTTTCGGTAATCGCGGTAATTCTTGCAATTGCCGCAACGGTTTTGGCGTTTATTTTTATTGTACCCGAAAAGAAGTACGGTAAATTAAACAAGTTTGGTCAGTTTTTACACAAAACGCTTAACTTTAAGTACCTTATTATTGAAAAAATATTGCAGGCTCTATACATCTACAGCACGGCTTTAATTATTCTTTTGGGCTTTTTTATGCTCTTTATTTACATTCCCGGCGGTTATTATTTGCGCGGACAGTGGCTTGGCGGTTACGGTCTTTTAACCATGATTTTAGGACCGGTATTAATTCGTATAATTTACGAATTTATTATTATGGCAATTCTGCTTATTAAAAACGTAATTTCCATAAACAACAAACTTAAAAACCAAAACCCAAATTCTAACAATGACGACCTTTTTGCTACACCCAATATTAATGAAATCAAATCGGTCTTCACACCGTCTGAGCCTGCTGTAGCCGCTGCGCCGGTTACACCGGAAGCACCCGCTGAAAATCAAGCTCATTTTTGCACCAAATGCGGCGCGCCTTTAGACCAAAACGGCAAATGCCCCAATTGCGATATAGCGGAATAGTTTTATAACAGTTGACTTATTGTTTATAGGGACAAAACGCCTGAGAAAAGGAAAAATCCGGTTCTTTTCGGCTTGTTGTCCTCGCAAGGCGTTAGCCTTGCGTCGTCCGCCGCACCGAAAATATCTCGAATTTTTCTCTTTTTCAGGTGCGAAGCAGTTTTGTAAGATGCGATTTTTGCTGTCGGTCGAAGCCGAAAAACGCAGGCATACTGTCGTATGGCAAGGCTTTGAGGCGATGACCGTAACAAAAATCGCCTTCCAAAACCGATTTGTCCTTATCAACAATAAGTCTTA
>CADBUL010000009.1 GCA_902797875.1 Oscillospiraceae bacterium
AATGTCAATAAGCACCTCTTTTGGCGCAAATCGTGAGAGTTCGCAAATTATACGGTTCTCTTTATTTTTTCCTTCAATTTTTACGGTTTTTACGCTGCCGCACGAAATATCGCTTATTGCCATACCAAAATCGCCGTTTATGTAAGAAATCGAGCAAAGATAGTTATTTGTGCCCTCTTCAAGCATGGTATCTTCTATAACAGTTCCTGGAGTTACAATTCTTACAATAGAACGTTCAACAATGTCCTTGGCAAGCGCAGGGTCTTCCATCTGTTCACAAATAGCAACCTTACATCCGCTTTGAACCAGCCGCGCAATGTAACCGTCGCAGCTGTGAAAAGGAACGCCGCACATTGGAGCGCGCTCTTCGAGTCCGCAGTCGCGCCCTGTTAGTACAAGATTAAGAATTTCGGACGCCTTTACAGCGTCGTCAAAAAACATTTCGTAAAAATCGCCCAGCCGAAACATCAAAATAGTATCGAGATTATCTTTTTTGATGTCATAGTACTGTTGCATCATTTTAGAAAGTTTAGACCTGTCTAAATCTTTAAAATAAATCAATGACAACCTCCGCAAGTTTCGCAATGTCCGCCGCAAGAAGAATCAAGCGAGCAGGTCATGGGGTCTTCACCCGATACAGTTAGTGAAATCAGCATATTTATGCTGTCGGTCAGTTTGTCAAGCTCGGCTTTTGCTTCATTGTACTTTTTCATGGTTGGGTTATCCATAATTTTAGAATAAACCTCACGAAGTCTTTCGTTAAGTTCATTCATTTTATCGTCGTCTCGATCGGATTTAGATAACTCCTTGTCCATCGACATCCTTATAAGGTTAAATTCGCCTATAAAGGTTTGAAGCTCAAGGTCGTTATCGTTTGCCTCTTTGGCGGCCTTGAAGTTAATATACGCCTCATCATTTTGTAAACTTGCGCACATTTCGCGCGCTTTAAGTAAAGTATCCATTATTGTTCCTCCAAAATTATTGCTGAAATATCATTATCGGTTTGTATAACCTCAACATTCAAAAATTTACCTAAAAGCGATGTATCACCCTTAAATTCAAGACAGATATTAGACGAAGTGTGCCCTGCCATATAGCCTTCTTTTCTGCCCGACTCGTCACACAGCACCCTAAACTTTTTGCCTATAAGAGTCTTGTTAAAATTATCACTTATTTCGCTTTGTACCTTCAAAAGCTGAGTAAACCGTTCGCCTTTGGTTTCTTTATCTACGGGATCGTCCATCTCGGCGGCGGGCGTTCCAGGTCTTGGCGAGAAAATAAAGGTAAAAAGCGATAAAAACTTAACCTTTTTAACGACATCGATAGTTTCAAGAAAATCTTCGTAGGTTTCACCCGGAAAACCAACGATAATATCACTGGTAACCGTAAGACCCGGTATAGTATCGTAAGCTTTTTTTATTAGTGAAAGATACTGTTCTTTGGTATATCTGCGGTTCATGGCTTTAAGTATTTTTGTACTGCCCGACTGAAAAGGCAGGTGTATATGCTTTGCCACCTTTTGACAGTCGCGAACGGCACAAATAAGTTTATCGGAACAGTCCTTCGGGTGAGAGGTCATAAAACGTAAAACAAAATCACCCTCAAGATCGTTAATTATTTTTAACAGGTCGGGAAAGTCGGTGCCGTTATAATTATAAGAATTAACGTTTTGACCAAGTAATGTAATATCTTTACAACCGTCTGCAATAAGCTTTTTGGCGTCATCCACAATTCTTTCTACGCTTCGCGAGCGCTCGCGTCCGCGAACATAAGGTACAATACAATAGGTGCAAAAATTATTACAGCCGTACATAATCGGCAACCACCCCTTAAAGGTGCCGTCGCGTTTTGCCGGTACGCCCTCGGGTATATCCGAAATACTGTCGTCAATATCGAATACCCTGTGGTTATCTTTGAGCAGTTTATAAATATTTTGCGGCAGTCGGTAAAGCGCAAATGTGCCAAAGAGTAAATCCACAAAAGAAAAACTGTTTTTAATTCTTTCTTTAACGCTTTCCTGTTGCGCCATACAGCCGCAAAGCGCCACGATAAGATTAGGATTTTTGCGTTTTAGATTTTTAAGCGCGCCAACATTACCAAACACACGGTCTTGCGCATGTTCGCGTACCGCGCAGGTGTTAAAAATTATAAAATCCGCCGACGCTTTATCTTCGGTAAATTCAAAACCAATATCGTCTAAAATACCGCGAATACGTTCACTGTCACTAACGTTTTGTTGGCAGCCGTATGTAATTATGCAAGCCTTTGGGGTATGTCCAAAATGCGGCGTAATCATATTTTTCAGCAGCCCAACGTACTGCTTTTGCTCTGTGTATAAAACGTCGTCTGACATCAACGCATACTCCTCTATAATATACTCATTATATTATACAATATCTTTTTGTAAAAATAAAGGGTAAATTATCAAAAATATAAAAATGCACACAGGATTTGTGTGCATTTTTATGGAGGGAGGAAATATGAAAATTTATTATTTTGTTCCGGTTAATGCAACGCCGTTTACATAAAGCGTATAGCCGTTGCTGATAACATTTGAGGCGTCCCCGGTAAACGATGTTACGTAACTGTCTCCCGTAAGTGTCCAGGTACTGCCGCCTTCAAGCGTTACGGATACGGTTCCGACTTGAGTTGAAACCGAACTTCCGCCAGCATTCGTAATTTTGCCGTTAATATAGCCGTTAAAGGTCGAGGCATCCGATAGTTTAAGGGTTAAAGTGGAATTACTTCCTACTAAAACGGCGCCGATCAGTGTTTGCTTTGAGGCATTAAGAGTGGCTATATTACTGCCGCCGCTCCAGCCGTCGTCACATACCGAAAGCAGAACGTTAGCGCTGTCGCTGTTGGTAATTTTAACGCCGTTAAGATTTATTACCGCATTGGTGTTGGTTACGTGGAAAACGTGTCCGCTTTTACTTGTAAGGCTGCCGCCGGTCATAGTAAAGGTTGAGGTTCCGCTCGCTGCGTCGCCCGACATAGACTGGTAAATCATAATGCTGTCAAGGAAGGTAGCGTTTCCGTTGCATTTGGTGTTGTTGGCGGTTAAATCGCAGTTGTTAAGGGTAATAGAGTTAAGCCCCTCAATGCAAACGCCTTCTGAAAGATTTGACACGAGTTTGGCGTTAGATACTGTAATATCCGCGGTCGAGTAAATCGCAGGCGAACCAAGTCCGCTTGTGGTATAGGTGCCGCCGTCAACGGTTACGGTACCGCCGCCTCGGTCGCTACGTATAGCCGCCGAAGACTGACCGCTTGTAGTTACCGTAAGATTGCTTGCTTTGGTTACGCCGCCGCCGGTGGTCATAATGCCGCCCGAACCGGAACCGGTTGTGGTGATGGTACTATCGGAAATTACAACCGTGGTACCGTCGCCCGACGCACCGTTTTGACCGCCGTTACCGCCATACGAAAATACACCGTTAGCACCCGAGGCGTTAGTAGTAATGTTGGCATTTTTTATAGTAAGTGTGGCGCCGTCTTTGGCGATTACAGCCGCGTTGGTGCCGTAAAAGTTGGCATTATCGCCGCCCGAAGAATCACCGCTTTTGGTAACGGTTATGTCGGTTGCGGTAACATCAATATCCCCGCTTACCGAAAGCGCGTTTTGTTCGGCAGTTTCGGATTTATAGGTCTCACCGTTTAGGGTTGATGACTCTGTTATCTCCTCTACGGCACTGTAACTTACGCTGTCGCTTGAAGAACCGGGCATACCGCCTGGACCACCTTGTTCACTTGTAGATTGCGTTGTATCGTCGTTCATTTGTTTAACAGTTATATAAATTAAACTACCAAGGGCTATACTTAAAGCGACTATAACCGCAATCATTATAATTAATGTCTTTTTTGACATAACCGTTCACTCCTTAAAATTTGTTAGTTATTGGAATTTGGAAGTTGAGGAAGACTTTCGGCATTTACACCGCTGTTGCTGTTTGAGTTACCGGGTAACTCGGGCGGTTGCATTTGGTTGCCGTTTTGGTTGGCGTTTTGATCGCCCGTTTGACCGTTTTGACCGTTTTGCCCGGGTAACTGTTGCAGGTTTTGGTTACTGTCGGAATTTGACTGGCTGTCTTTACCCGGCATTGAAAGGTTACCTTGCTGGCTAAATGAAGGTTGGTTTGGCATATTGCCGTTTCTGTGTGAGCTTTTTGAGAAGATTAAAAAACATGCTGTTGTGATAATTGCTCCTACGAGCAAACCGATAACAAATGTTAAAACTATCTTTTTTGTAATATTGACTACCATAATAATTTCTCCTTTTTATAAGTTGATTTGTTGATTTAATTTATTGTTTTTATTTATCAATATTTAGCGTTACTAAAGGGGTTTAGCAAAACATTTTAATCAGTCCTTTCTTGTTTTTGTGTCCTTATTATAAAACGTCAACCTTAAATGAACCTAAAAGAATAAAAGTTTTTAAAAAAATTTTTTCGTAGTAATATTTGGTATAAAAAAAGCACTGCAAATACAGTGCTTTACATAATATAAATAAAAGCGTGATATAATATATCCACTCACGCGCCATAAAGGCGCATATCACTCGGAGACAGCCTAATAAAACTGCGAAACAATATAACTCGCCGATGGCGAATAGAGTTGAAAAAACCTCGCCGTACAGCGAGGTTTTTTATGGTGGACCCGAAGGGGATCGAACCCTCGACCTCCGCGTTGCGAACGCGGCGCTCTCCCGAATCACATCTTTACACACTACCAAAAAATTGCAATTATAAATCACACATACATGATTCTTTGATGTTGTAATTATACCATATGTAAAAGGGGTTTGCAATATAAATTAACAAAGTTATGACTATATTCTTACAGTTCAATTGTACAAACTTTTTGAAACATTAAAACGTCTCACACATTCGACTGATGCATTTATTTCATATAAAATGACATCACAAGGAGGCGAACCTTATGCGTGAGCAAAAACGGGTTTTAT
>CADBUL010000010.1 GCA_902797875.1 Oscillospiraceae bacterium
GCCCTTGTAAGGCTCGGGAGGTCTTTTGTTTCTTACTTCGGCGGCGAACTGACCAACCTTTTGTTTGTCGGGGCCGCTGATGATAATCTTGTTGGGGTTGGGCACATCAATGGTGATGCCGTCAACCTCGGGAACGATTACCTGATGTGAAAAACCGAGAGTCATAACAAGGTCTTTGCCCTGTTTGGCTACACGGTAGCCGATACCCATAACGTCGAGCTCTTTGGAAAAGCCTTCGCTTACGCCGACAACCATATTATTGATAAGGGTGCGGGTAAGACCGTGAAGCGAGCGGTGAGCGGCTTCGTCGGAAGGTCTTGTAACGGTGATAACGCCGTCTTTGAACTCGATAGCCATATCGGGGTTAAAGCTTTGCGTAAGGGTGCCTTTTGCGCCCTTTACAGTAACGGTGTTGCCGTCAACCGTTACGTCTACGCCTGCGGGGACGGTTATTGGTTGTTTACCTATTCTTGACATATTTTCCGTCCTCCTACCATACGAAAGCGAGGACTTCGCCGCCGACATTGAGCGAGCGAGCCTGCTTATCGGTCATAATGCCTTTGGAGGTTGAAAGGATGGCAATGCCGAGTCCGTTCATAACCCTGGGCATATTTTCTACGTTGCAGTAAATACGAAGACCGGGCTTTGAAACCTTTTTAAGACCTTTAATGATTAAAGACTTGTTGGGGCCGTATTTAAGGGTTACGTGAATAGTACCCTGTTTGCCGTCTTCAATAACCTGGAAGCCGCCGATATAACCTTCGTCAAGTAAAATCTGGGCAATAGCCTTTTTTACGTTCGAAGCGGGAATATCAACGAAATCGTGTTTGGCAGAATGTGCGTTACGAATGCGTGTAAGCATATCCGCGATAGTATCAGAAATTTGCATATCGTTGTTTCCTCCTTCTTACCAGCTGGCCTTTTTAACGCCGGGGATTTCGCCCTTATACGCGAGTTCGCGGAAGCAAATACGGCAGATACCGTATTTACGAAGATAAGCGTGAGGGCGGCCGCATATCTTACATCTGTTATATTGTCTTGTAGAAAACTTGGCAGGTCTTTGCTGCTTGATTTTCATTGATGTTTTAGCCATTTTCCTCTCTCCTATCTTTCAAAGGGTGCGCCCATAAGCGTTAAAAGCTCGCGGGCTTCCTCGTCGGTTTTTGCGGTAGTAACAAAAATAATGTCCATACCTCTTACTTTGTCAATCTTATCGTAGTCGATTTCGGGGAAGATAAGTTGTTCTTTAACGCCCATGGCATAGTTGCCGCGGCCGTCGAAAGAGTTGGGGTTTATGCCGCGGAAGTCTCTAACGCGGGGAAGCGCGGTCGAGAAGAAGCGGTCGATAAACTCGTACATTTTTTCGCCTCTAAGTGTAACCTTAACGCCGATGGGCATACCTTCACGAAGTTTGAAGTTCGCAACCGATTTTTTGGCGCGGCAAACAACGGGGTGCTGACCGGTGATAAGTTCGAGGTCGTGGGTGATGGCGTCGATGGCTTTGCTGTTTTCTTTGGCTTCGCCGGCGCCTACGTTTATGACTACCTTATCGAGCTTGGGAATCTGCATGACGCTTTTATACTCAAACTTTTTCATTAAGGCAGGTGCTACGCTTTTAAGGTATAAATCTTTAAGTCTTGCCATGTGATATTCCTCCTACTCTAAAAAGTTTCGCCGCATTTTTTGCACATACGGTCTTTGTTGCCATCGGCATAAATCTTATGCGCTACGCGGGTGGGTTTGCCGCATTTGGGGCAAACCAGCATAACTTTGCTTGCATATACGGCGCCTTCGGTTTTGATAATGCCCGAAGCATCGCCTGCTTTTTTTGGCTTAACGTGTTTAGATACTACGTTAATGCCCTCAACGATTACCTTACCCTCTTTGGGAGCAACCTGTAAAACCTTGCCTTTTTTGCCGCGGTCTTTCTGATCGCCCGTGAGAAGAATTACGGTATCGCCGGTTTTTACATGAACTTTACTCATTGTTGAATCCTCCCTTTACAGTACTTCGGGAGCAAGAGAAAGAATCTTCATATATTCCTTCTCGCGGAGCTCACGCGCTACCGGCCCAAAGATACGGGTACCTCTGGGGGTTTTGTCTTCTTTAATGATTACGGCTGCGTTTTCGTCGAAACGGATGTAGGTGCCGTCGCTTCTGCGAACGCCCTTAACCGAACGAACCACAACCGCCTTTACAACGTCACCTTTTTTAACGGTGCCGCCGGGGGTGGCCTTTTTAACCGAGGCCACGATTACGTCGCCGATGTTGGCGTATTTGCGGCCTGAACCGCCAAGTACGCGGATGCACATAAGTTCTTTAGCACCGGTGTTGTCGGCAACCTTAAGGAGTGTTTGTTGTTGTACCACAGTTTTATCCTCCCTTATTTAGCCTTCTCGATGATTTCAACTACGCGCCATCTCTTATCTTTAGAGAGGGGGCGGGTTTCCATCACGAGCACGCGGTCACCCATAGAGCACTCGTTATTTTCGTCGTGTGCTTTAAGTTTGACGGTGTTTTTGATTATCTTCTTGTAAAGCGGGTGTCTTACATTGTCTTCGATAGCGATAACAACGGTTTTATCCATTTTATTGCTGACAACCTTGCCCACTCTTGTTTTTCTGAGATTTCTTTCGTTCACAAGTATGCCTTCCTTTCTTACGACTTAGCGCTGTCTGCAAGCTCGCGTTCTTTAATTACGGTTTTAACCTTAGCGATGTCTTTTTTGACAGCCTTTAAGCGCATGGGATTTTCGAGCTGATTAACGGCGTGACGGAAACGCAACTTGAAAAGGTCCTCTTTAAGGTCTTTCAGCATATCGTTAAGCTCCGAAACACTCTTTTCTCTGATTTCCTTTACGTCCATTACTGCTCACCACCCATTTCCTGCTTCTTGATAAACTTGCATTTTATCGGCAACTTGTTAGCTGCAAGACGCATAGCTTCTCTTGCGAGGGCTTCGTCTACTCCGCCGATTTCGAACATTACACGGCCGGGTTTAACGACCGCTACCCAGTATTCCGGCGAACCTTTACCTGAACCCATGCGGGTTTCGGCCGGTTTTTCGGTTATGGGCTTATCGGGGAAAATTTTGATCCATACCTGACCGCCACGTTTAATGTAACGGGTCATGGCAACACGGGCGGCTTCGATCTGATTGGAGGATATCCAAGCAGGTTCGAGAGCCTGAAGGCCGAAATCGCCGTAGTTTACCTGGGTGCCGCGGGAAGCCGCGCCTGTAAGACGGCCGCGGTGTACGCGACGGTACTTAACACGTTTTGGCATTAACATCAGCGGTTACCTCCTTGTGTTTTCTTGCGGGCGTCGTGTAAAACCTCGCCGGTGTAGATCCAAACCTTTACGCCGATTTTACCGTAGGTGGTATTGGCTTCGGCAAAGCCGTAGTCAATGTTGGCGCGGATGGTCTGCAGCGGGATGGTGCCCTCGTGATAGGTTTCGGAACGGGCGATTTCAGCGCCGCCCAGACGTCCCGAAATTTGAATTTTGATACCCTTTGCGTTAAGACGCATGGTTCTTCCCATGGCGAGTTTCATCGCGCGGCGGAAAGATACGCGTTTTTCAAGCTGCGCCGCAATGTTTTCGGCAACCAGGGTAGCGTTGAGGTCGGGGTTTTTAACCTCGACGATATTGATATGAACGGTTTTGCCGATCATTTTTTGGCAGTTAAGACGGAGTTTTTCGATCTCGGCGCCGTTGCGGCCGATTACGATACCCGGCTTAGCACAGTGGATGTGAACTCTAACCCTTTGAGCGTCGCGCTCGATTTCGATTTGCGAAACGGCGGCGGCGTAAAGTGTCTTTTTAAGATACTTACGGAGGTTATAGTCCTCAACGAGAGTGTCGCCAAAGGTTTGTTTGCCGGCGAACCAGCGAGAATTCCAGTTGCGGATAACGCCAACGCGCATACCGTTAGGATGTACTTTTTGTCCCATTTCAGTTAACCTCCTTTATTAGTCTTCTTGTTCCTTAAGTGTAAGGAAAACGTGTGATGTTCTTTTTAATATGCGGTGCGCTCTGCCGTGGTCTTTGGCTCTTATTCTTTTAAGAGTGGGACCGGGGCATACATAGCACTTGGCAACATAAAGTTTTGATGTGTCCATAGAAAAGTTATTTTCGGCGTTAGCCATTGCCGATTTGAGGAGTTTGATAAGATCCTCGCTTGCGGCCTTGGGTGTATATTTAAGTATAGCCATGGCTTTGTCGGCCTTCTGTCCGCGGATTAAGTCGAGGACAATCTTAACTTTTCTGGGCGAAATACGGATGTATTTCAAACTTGCATTTGCTTCCATAGTTAAATCTCCTTTCGACCGCGATTACTTAGTGGTTTTTGCGCCGGCGTGACCCTTAAAGGTACGGGTGGGTGCAAATTCACCTAATTTATGGCCAACCATATCTTCGGTAACATATACGGGCACATGTTTACGGCCGTCATGTACGGCAAAGGTATGTCCGACGAAATCGGGGAATATGGTGGACGAGCGGCTCCAGGTTTTGAGAACCTTCTTTTCGCCGTTTTTGTTCATTTCAAGAACTCTTTTAAGCAGAACGGGCTGTACGTATGGGCCCTTTTTAACGCTTCTTCCCATCAGTGTTTCTCCTTTCGCCGATTACTTACTGCGGCGGCTAACTATCATTTTGTTAGACGCCTTTTTCTTATTTCTGGTCTTATAACCGAGAGCAGGTTTGCCCCACGGTGTGCAAGGTCCGGGACGGCCAACGGGGGATTTACCCTCACCACCGCCGTGCGGGTGGTCGTTCGGGTTCATTACCGAACCGCGGACGGTAGGACGCCAACCCATATGACGTTTGCGGCCTGCTTTACCGATATTTACGTTTTCGTGCTCGATATTGCTTACCTGGCCGATGGTTGCCATACAAAGTTCGGGAACGTTGCGAAGTTCGCCCGAAGGAAGACGAAGCAGAGCCTTGCCGTTTTCTTTTGCCATAAGCTGAGCCTGGTTACCGGCGCTGCGTGCAAGCTGTGCGCCCTTACCCGGATAAAGCTCAACGTTGTGGATAAAGGTACCTACGGGGATGTTTACAAGCGGAAGCGCGTTGCCGGTTACGATGTCGGCATCGGGTCCGTTTTCGACCTTGTCGCCCACTTTAAGTCCCTGAGGAGCTATGATGTAGCTCTTTTGACCGTCGGTATACTCAACAAGAGCAATAAACGCCGAACGGTTGGGATCGTATTCAATGGTCTTAACTTCGGCTTGTACGCCGAATTTTTGACGTTTGAAATCGATAATTCTGTACTTGTTGCGATTTCCGCCGCCGCGATGACGAACGTTTATTCTGCCGTAGCTGTTGCGACCGGCATGATTTTTAATGGGTGCCAAAAGACTCTTTTCGGGAGCGACCTTTGAAAGTTCCGAATAATCGAGAACGGTCATATTTCTGTGTCCCGGAGTAGTCGGCTTATAATGTTTGATAGCCATTTTTTAATTCACTCTCCTATTAGGCTTAGCGGGGCATTGCCCCATACATTGCCGCAAGATTATTCTTGCAAGATGGATGTTATTACATTAAACCGTCAAAGAACTCGATGCTCTTTGATTTTTCGGTGAGGGTTACGATGGCTTTTTTCCACGAAGGAGTGTAACCTCTGTAACGACCCATCGATTTTTCGGTTCCGCGTACGCTTACGGTGTTGACCTTAGCGACCTTAACGCCGAAAAGACTTTCAACAGCCTTGGCGATTTCAATCTTGTTGGTGTCTTTTGCTACCTTAAAGGTATATTTCTTATCTCTGGCCATCGCCATTGATTTTTCGGTAATTACCGGAGCAAGGATGATATCTTGTGCTGCTTTCATTACGCGTATACCTCCTCTAACATTTTAACGGCCGCTTTAACTACTACGAGTTTGTCGGCATTGATGACATCGTAGGTGTTGATGGTGCTTACCTGGCAGGTCTTAACACCCGAAAGGTTTGACGCGCTCTTAATGGCGAAACCGTTAAGGCTGTCAAGCACGATGAGGGTTTTGCCGGTTGCGCCGATGGCATCTAAACAATTTTTAACAGTCTTGGTTTTGTACTCGTCGATTTTGAGTTCGTCAAGTACGATAAGGTCTTTGGTAAGAACTTTATCGGACAAAGCCGATTTTAAGGCAAGTCTTTTGACCTTTTTATTAAGGCTGTAAGAATAATCTCTGGGCTTGGGGCCGAGAGCCACGCCGCCGTGACGCCATTGAGGAGCACGGATAGAGCCTTGTCTTGCGTGACCTGTACCTTTTTGACGCCAGGGCTTTTTGCCGCCGCCGGCTACCTCGGTACGGGTGAGGGTTGACTGTGTACCCTGACGCTGATTAGCCAGATAGTTTACAACAGCCATGTGCATTACAACCTTGTTGGGCTCGATTGCAAAGAGAGCATCTTTAAGTTTGATTTTGCCGAGCTTTTCGCCGGTCATTGATAATACGTCTACTTGTGGCATTTAAAACACTCTCCTTTCTAAGCCTTTACGCTGTCGCGAATAACAACTACTCCGCCTTTGGGGCCGGGAACGGCGCCTTTGACGGCTATAATGTTGTTTTCGGCGTCAACCTTTACGACGCTGAGGTTTTGAACGGTTACACGTTCAAAGCCGAGATGTCCCGCCATCTTTTTGCCCTTGAAAACTCTCGAAGGGCTCGAGCAGGCGCCGATAGAGCCGCCGTGGCGGGCTACAGGACCGGTACCGTGGGACATTTTGAGTCTTGCGAAGTTCCAGCGTTTGATAACGCCCGCATAACCTTTACCTTTGCTTTTGCCGGTAACGTCGATGCTGTCGCCTTCGGCAAAAACGTCGGCCTTGATTATGTCGCCCACGTTAAGGGCGGAACAATCGTCAAGTCGTAATTCTCTTAAAACTTTCTTGGGGGCAACGTCGCCTTTGGCGAAGTGTCCTTTTTGCGGTTTGTTAACCTTTGAAGCCTTCAAATCTTCAAAACCGATTTGTACCGCTTCGTAACCGTCGTTTTCAACCGTTTTCTTTTGGGTTACAACACATGGACCCGCTTCGATTACGGTTACGGGAACGACGTTACCGTTTGCGTCAAAAAGTTGGGTCATCCCAATCTTTTTTCCAACGATTCCTTTTTTCATTTATATTTCCTCCTGTAAGGTTATTGGTTGGCTTTCGCCAACTTGACCTGCCGTGTCTTAAAGCTTAATTTCAAGCTCAACGCCGGCGGGAAGCTCAAGATTGGTCAACGCCTCGACGGTTTTGTTCGACGGACGAAGAACATCTACCAGCCTTTTGTGGGTTCTGGTTTCGAACTGCTCGCGCGAATCTTTATATTTATGAACTGCGCGAAGAATGGTTACTACCTCTTTTTCGGTGGGCAGCGGCACGGGGCCCGAAACTCTTGCGCCTGTGCGACGTGCGGTTTCAACTATTTTTTCAGCCGCTTGGTCAACGAGCGCGTGGTCGTATCCTTTGATACGAATTCTGATTTTTTCTTTGATTGCCATTTGTTTTTTTCGCCTCCATAAAATTTGGCGGGCCGTCTGATTTACACCCTGCCGTGTGTTTCGTAAATCTCCCATTATAAATCCGGACAGTTTTATTAAATTAAAAACCGACCGGCGGGTGAAGTGAAAACCCACTCCTGATGCATTATCAAACCTGATTTCGCCCGGTTTAAAATCGGACATACTCCGCGGAAATTCCCCTGCCGTGGCAGGCCACCTCCCGCATCAACGCATATCATTGCGCATAATCACGCCTATATACTATACCATAACGATTTTTGAAAATCAAGTATTTTTTTTAGAATTTTGAATATTTTTTTGTTACTTGTTTTCGGATTATTTTCAGGCGGCTATATATAGTATATATAATGAAAAGAAAAAGTCCGCAAGGCGGTTCCTTGCGGACAATTTATTTTTGATAATTTATCTTCTGCGGCGGTCGTGTTTGCCTCTGCGGCGGGGTGAACCGCTGCGCTTTTTACCCGAAGATATTTCGTTGCTGTTATCCCCTGATTTTGCGCCCTTTTTGGGTTTCCTGCCGGCAAAAGACGGACGGTTAACATAAATAAGCGCCGCAATGCTGCCTATTATAAGCAGCACCGTAACAATCATCAATTTCAAAAACAAATCTTTAAGGTTAAAGATGTTTTTTTGCTCGGTGACTGCGGCGGAGGAAACATCGGACGAATTAAGGGTTACGGTGCCGCCGTTTTGACTGTTGCCAAATTCGGTACCGGTAGTACCGCCGACGTCGGGTTGACGGGTGTAACTGTTTTGGGTGCCGCTGCCGCTTTGTTTTGATGTAACGGTGGTTTTGCTTGAGGTTTCAACCTCAACCGAAACGGTAGATTCCTGCGAAGATTCTTCTTGCAAAGGCTCTTGTTCGGTTTCTTGTTCGGTTCCATGTTCGGTTTGGGTAGATTCGGTTTTTTCCTGTTCGTCCTCTTCGGCAAAAACAGTATAAAAACCGCAAGCGCCGAAAATCAAGCATAATGCCAACAGTAACGATAATAACTTTTTCACATCCATACGCCCCTTTTAATCAATATGCCTTGCCGAAATAAAGAAGATGCTTGGCTTTTTTGCCGCAATACACACAGGTATCGCCCGGATGTTCTTTGTCCGCGTTAAAGGGTATGCAACGCGAAGTTACGCCGATTTCTTCTTTTATATGCTCTTCGCACTCGGAGTCGCCGCACCACATAGCTTTTATAAAGCCCGGTTTGTTGTCGGCAATATCTTTGAATTCTTCTTTATTACGCGCGGTGTAGGTCATTTGCTCGCGGCGTAAGAGCGCCTTATTATAAAGATTATCACGAATGTCTTGTAAAAGCTTTTGAACGGTCTGCTCAAGGTCGCAAAGCTGTACGGTCTGCTTTTCGCCGTTGTCGCGTCGTGCAATTACGCAACAGTTGTTTTCTATATCGCGAGGTCCTATTTCTATTCTGACAGGTACGCCTTTCATTTCGTATTCGGCGTATTTCCAACCCGGGGACTGCTCGCTTAGATCCACCTTTGCGCGGCAAACCTTACTAAGACGCTCGCAAAGTTCACACGCCTTTTCTTTAACGCCCTCTTTATGGGCGGCAACCGGTATTACAACCGCCTGTATTGGGGCGACGGCTGGCGGAAGAACGAGTCCGCTGTTATCGCCGTGGCACATAATTATCGCGCCGATAAGACGGGTCGATACACCCCATGAGGTTTGGAACGGGTTTTGCAGTTTATTATCTTTATCGGTAAACTGAATATCGAACGCTTTAGCGAAGCCGTTGCCGAAATAGTGAGAGGTTCCGCTTTGAAGCGCCTTGCCGTCGTGCATAAGCGCTTCAATGGTAAAGGTTTGTTTAGCGCCGGCAAAACGTTCTTTTTCGGTTTTTTCGCCTTTAATTACCGGCATTGCAAGATATTCTTCGCACATATTGGCGTAAATATCGAGCATCTGACGGGTCTCTTTAACCGCTTCCTCTTCGGTGGCGTGAAGGGTATGACCCTCTTGCCACAAAAACTCGCGCGAGCGCAAGAAGGGTCGCGTGGTTTTTTCCCACCTTACAACGCTGCACCACTGGTTATACAGTTTGGGCAGGTCGCGGTAAGAGTGTACTATATTTTTATAATGGTCGCAAAACAGGGTTTCGCTGGTAGGTCTTACGCAAAGGCGTTCCTCAAGTTTTTCTTCACCGCCCATTGTAACCCAGGCTACCTCGGGGGCAAAGCCCTGTATGTGGTCTTTTTCTTTTTGTAAAAGACTTTCGGGAATAAATAACGGCATACAAACGTTTTCGTGTCCCGTTTGTTTGAACATACCGTCGAGAATTTTTTGGATGTTTTCCCAAATGGCATAGCCGTAGGGGCGTATTACCATACACCCTTTTACCGAGGTGTATCCGATAAGTTCGGCTTTAAGTACGACGTCGGTATACCACTTGGCAAAGTCCACTTCCATATCGGTAATTTCTTTTACCTTTTTATCGTCCATATTTTTTCTCCGTTACAAAAATTATGCCGCACATTCAGCGGCATAGTTTTTACTGATTATTCTCAATATAATTAACAACGTCCGCAACGGTTTTAATGCCTTCTATCTCTTCGTCGGGTACTTCAAGCTCGAATTCATCTTCGATGGTCATCAGTAGTTCGTAAACGTCAAGACTGTCGGCGCCGAGATCGTCGACAATTAAAGTGTCCTCGGTAATTTCGCTTTCGTCGCGGTCAAACTGTTGCGCTAAAATGTTTCGTATTTTTTCAAATACCACGGTAATTCCTCCAAAGCAATAATAGAAATAACAGATATATAAATAATATGTAATTTATTCCGGTTTGTCAACTGTTTTTTACAAAATATTTGGCTGTCAGCGTTTTATTCTTAAGCAACGCAGGGCATTTAAGACGGTTATTATAAGCACCCCGACATCGGCGAATACCGCCACCCACATACCTGCAAGACCCAAAGCGCCTGATATTAAGACCGCCGCTTTGACAATCAGTATTACTATAAGATTAAAAGTGCTTATACCGACCGCCTTTTTGGAAATGCGGCGGGCGGTTACGATATCGGATATACAGTTGTTCATGGCAACCACGTCGGCGGCTTCAATGGCGGCGTCGGTCCCCTTGCCCATAGCAATGCCTACACTCGACAATTTAAGTACCGGCGCGTCGTTTACACCGTCGCCCGCGAATGCCACCGTTTTGCCGTCTTTAATTGCTTTTTCGACCGTTTCAAGCTTATCGCCCGGCATCATTCGGCTTTTATAGTTTGCAATGTTAAGCTGTTTTGCGGCGTTTTGAGCCGCTGCGTCGCTGTCGCCCGTTAGCATTATAACCTCGATTCTGAGGCGCATAAGTTCTGCCGTTGCCGCCGCCGAGTCGGGTTTTGGAATATCGGAAAATTCTATAAAGCCCGCATACTCGCCGTTTATTGCCACAAGTACGGCGGTAGAAGATATTTCGAGTTTCGGAATACTTATTCGGTTTTTCTCTAAGAGCTCGCGACTGCCTATTAAAACGCCGTTATTCTTATATTTTGCCGAAATGCCGTAGCCGGCCTGCTCGGTTATTTCTGCGGCGGTTTCACCTTTTGTATTATACGGTGTAAACGCCGACGCTATGGGGTGGTGTGAACCGCTTTCACAAACGGCGCAGATTTCAAGTAATCTTTCGCGGGTTATGTTATGCGGCTCGACCTTGGTTATTTCAAACTTTCCTTGTGTTAGCGTTCCGGTTTTATCGACATACAGACTATCTACAGCCGCAAGGGTTTCAAGGTAGCTTGTGCCTTTTATTAAAACGCCCCTTTTAGATGCCGCAGCAATGGCGCATACATAGGCAAGCGGTACGCTTATGACCAGCGCGCAGGGACACGAAGCCACCAAAAATACCAACGCCCTTTTGAAATACTCGACAAAATTTTGCCCGAAAATCGGCGGAACCGCCGCTAAGAGCACCGCCGCCGCAACAACAACGGGGGTATATATTTTGGAAAAACGCCTGATAAACCGCTCACGCGGGGTTTTACGCTCGGCGGCAGATTGTATAAGTTTTGAGATTATGGACGCGGTTGAATTGTCGTAATCGCTTGTTACGGTGGCGACAAGCCTTGTGCCGCCGTTAATACTGCCAGATAAAAGTTTGTCACCCGGACGCAGAGTTTTGGGCAGACTTTCGCCGGTGAGTTTTGAAAGGTCGGCTTCGCCCTCGCCGTTTGTAATAACGCAGTCGAGAGGCACCTTAACAAACGGGTCGATTATTATGGTTTCGCCCACCGCGACGGTAGAACTTTCGACCGTTTGGGCGGTATTGTTTCGCATAACCACCGCCGTATCGGATGTCAGCGACATGAGGTTTTCGACCGAGCGCCGTGATTTGTCTTTGGCGGCGTCTTCAAGCATTTCGCCCAGCGTGTAGAAAACCAAAACGGCGATGCTTTCGGTGTATTCGCCTATTATTACGGCGCTTATGACTGCTATGGACATCAAAAGATTTTCGCCGATAAAGTCTCCCTTTACGATCTGCTCGACGCCCTCTTTGACAATATCAAGACCAACCGAAATAAAACCCACCGCAAAAACAGGTAATACGACGAAAAGGTTAGTGATATTGAATAATTCAAATATAACTAACACGACAAGACTTGCCGCCCCTAAAACAAGGCGTATAATACTTTGTTGTTTTTTTGAAATATGCATAAATACCTCTTTACCTGGCGGCGAAATAAATTACATCCGCACAACCTTAATATAGTAGCAGTCGCTATCGAAAAAGAACATTTCTTTTGTAACGGTAATTTTATAACCCTGCTTTGTAATATACTTATTGATAACCGAATAATCGTCGTAGATATATGCGGCAAAATAGGTTTTGGGTGATACCGGTTTTTTGGCAAACTTGAAGGTAAGATAGTCGTCGCCCATTTTATTAAGGTTATCTATCGCCTTTTGGTAGTTTGCGGGCTCGGAATATTCATTGGCTATAAGCACGCTGAAATTGTCGTGATATGCCGCCGCCGTAGAATTGCACTCGGGTACCGCTACGGTGTTGTAATCTATTGTGTGGTCGGCGCACATCTGCGCTTTTGTAAGGTTGAAATATCCGTAATATACGCCGTTTTGAGCGTCCATATCGTCCCAGGTAACATCGGTTTGATACCAGGCGTTATTGATATTTACCGCCGACCACATATGGTCGGTTTTTTTGCCCTCGCCCATTATTTGAGTAGAGTTTATACCGCTTTGCAGACATAAAAACTGAAACGCCTTAACATACCCTTCGCAAACCGCACTTTTTTTACACAGCGCGCCGTAGGCACTATATTCGTGGGGCAGGGCATCTCCTGTGTCGGCGGAAGAAACCGCGCTGTTATATTTTACGGTATTAACAAGATAATCGTGAAGCGTCTTTTCGGTAAGAAGGCTTTCGCCCTTATTACACGCTTTTACCACCGACGAAACCGCACTGTTAAACCGTTTAATCTGACCGTCAATAACCGTGCGCGAGGCGGTTTTTGTAAGTTTTAGGTTGTCATCAAGCCGGTCGGCTACGGTGCCGTCGCTGTAATACAGAATTACCGACGAAACCTTTTTGCCGTTGTTTACATAGGTGATTTTATTCTGCTTGGTAAGCCAAAAATACTGGGGATTGTCGACAATAAGTCGAATAAGCATTTGCTTAGCCTGGTCTAAGGTTAAGCCGATTTTATCGATATTTATAACGTTGTCGGCTTTTTCAATGGATTTGCATACCATATCATAGGCCTTTTTCTGCGCTGTCGAGAGGGTCCCGTACTGGTAAAAATTTTCGGTTTTTACCGCGCCGTCAAATTTGGCTATGGCTACCGAAAGCGCGGGAGAGGTCGCCTCTTTTTCGGCCTCTTGGTCGGCTTGTTGGGTTTGAACCTTAACCACCACGTCGCTTTTTACGGTATTATGTTTTGGAGCGCTTTGCTGTGCGGCGCTTGCGGTCGTGTTTTGATCGTCCGACGATATACCGCCGTCGACAATTAAAAGATCCTCCTCTTCCAAACCGTCGTCATCTGAGACCTGACCGTTAAACAGCGTGCATGAGCATAACGATAAGGCTGTAATAAGGGCTATTATTGATGTAAAAAGCTTTTTCATAAAATACCTCTTGAATGCACGATAAGGTGAAGCGTCCTTATATCGGCATTATTATTGTAAACCATTTTAGTATACTTTTCAAGTGTTAATTGCCGTTTTAATAAAACTTTGTTATATAAGAGTAGAAACAGCAAAATCTTTCTGTAATAATTGTATAGCCGCCGTAATTAAAAATCAACCTTTTAATAGCGAAAATGTGTGTAAATAATTGTAAAATTTAGTGTTGAAATTCTGCGAAAAAGTGTTATTATAATATTATACAAATTATTCAGGAGGATTTCACACGTGGACGATATTGACCGAAGTACCTTTGCTTATCGCGGTGTTTTGATATTAGCTTGTATAACGCCCCGTGTGATATCCGGGGAATAGTTTTGCCTGCTGTTATGAAAATACCGCCGCCGACAGTTTTCGGCGGTTTTGTTTTTGCAAAGGACTCCGTAATTAAATAAAGGAGGACCTGTTATGAACGAAGCATTAAACCTTGAAAGATTAAAAGAGCTTGTAACCCAAAAAAACTACCGGGCGCTTCGCGATATGCTTCTTGAAGAAAACGAGGTAGACATAGCCGAGTTTTTGGAAGAACTTGAAGAAAAGCAGCGGGCGGTAGTCTTCCGCATTTTGCCAAAAGAAATAGCCGCCGACGTTTTCTCGTTTTTAACCCCCGAAACCCAGCGGATTATTATTTCGGCTATAACCGACAAGGAGCTTTCGCTTATAGTTGAAGACCTGTTTGTCGATGACGCGGTTGATATGCTTGAAGATATGCCGGCAAACGTTGTAACCAGGGTGCTTAAAAGCGCTTCGGCCGATACAAGGCGTATTATAAACCAGTTTTTGAAATACCCGGATAACACCGCCGGCAGTATAATGACCGCCGAGTTTATTGACCTTAAAAAGGATATGACCGTAAAAGAGGCCATAGAGCGTATTCGTAAAACCGGTGAGGACAGCGAAACCATATACACCTGTTATGTTATTGACCGCAGAAGGGTGCTTGGCGGAATAGTGACGGTTAAAGATTTACTGCTTAACCCCGACGACGCCGTTATGTCGGACATTATGGAGACCGACGTCATTTGCGCCACTACCACCGACGACCAGGAGCAGGTTGGTCAAACCATGATGAAATACGACCTTATTACCCTGCCTGTCGTTGACACCGAAAACCGTCTGGTGGGCATTGTTACGGTCGACGACGTAATGGACGTTATGGAAGAAGAAGCAACCGAAGATATCGAAAAGATGGCTGCTATCTCTCCAAGCGACCGCCCCTATTTTCAAACCGGAGTATTCGAAACATTTCGTTCGCGTATACCTTGGCTGCTGCTGCTTATGATTTCAGCCACCTTTACGGGCGCGATAATTTCGTCGTTTGAGGCTAAACTTGCCATGTTTACCGGACTAATCGCATTTATACCCATGCTTATGGATACCGGCGGTAATTCGGGAAGTCAGTCATCGGTTACGATTATTCGCGCAATTTCACTGGGAGATGTAGAATTCAAAGATATTTTTAAGGTTATCTGGAAAGAAATTCGCGTGGCGCTTTTATGCAGTTTAACCTTAGCGATTGTTAACGGCTTAAAGTTGTATATTGTAGATTTTCTTATGTTAAAGTCGCTGGATCTTGAAAAGGCCGTCCCCGAAATTGCGGTTGTTTGCCTTACTATTTTTTGTACCGTTGTGGTGGCAAAACTTGTTGGCTGTACCCTGCCTATCCTCGCTAAGCGAATCGGTTTTGACCCGGCGGTTATGGCGTCTCCGTTTATCACCACCATCGTCGACGCTATTTCGCTTCTTATCTACTTTAGCATCGCCTCTATGATTATCATCGCATAGTTTAATATTTCATAACAAAAGTCCGGACACGGTGTGTCCGGACTTTTGTTGTATTACGGTTTAATTACTCTTTGGCAGGGTCGGTTTGAATTTCCACCGATTCGTTTTGTTTTATGCACGAGAAAACTATTTGTGTTTCGGTGTTGCCGAAGTTTTGCAGCTTGCCGATAAACCCGTCGAGTTCTTCGGTTGAGGGGAACGCCACTTTAAGCAGCATCGAATAATGACCAGTTACGCAGTTGCACTCAATAACGTTGGGACAAACCTTTACGAAGGGGTAAAACTCTTCTTTTTGGCGCGGCTGCATTTCAAGATTTATAAACGCCACCACAGGATAACCAAGTTTCTTGTGGTCGAGTTTTACGCCGTAGCCGGTAATTATTCCGTCCTTTTCTAACCGTTCAAGCCGCGCGGCGGTAGCCGGCGAAGACAAAAAGACGCTCGCCGCAAGTTCTTTAAGCGATACGCGGGCGTTTTGATGCAGTTTAGACAGTATAAGTTTATCGGTTTTATCCATAATATCACCTTTAATACGGGCGACCCGATAATTCGAGTCGCCAAATTTTTCGGTGTTAGTTGCGTGAATTATAATACTCGTTTTGCTTTTGAATAATAAGCTCGTCGATTTGTTTTATACGGGCTTCAATCGAAGAAATCTGCGCTTCGTAAGATTGGTCTTGATTTTCATTTTGTTTGCTGTAATCCTTGACCCTGTAAATTTCTGCCGAAGCGGTTGTAACGGCAACCTCGTCGCCCTTTTTCTGCGCGTCAAAAACGGCCAGCATTCTTCCGAAGGTGACGTCGATATATACCGCGCCGGCGGTTTCGTTGCTTACAATACAGCCAAGATTTTTTCCCTCTTCATTATAGCTTAAGAATATTGCCTTGGTTGTGCTGTCGTTGTAAGGCAGAGCGGTCACGTAAATAAGGTCGCGGTCGGGCATATCGTTATTAGGCGAGCAGAACACCAGCGATATCTTCTTTTCTTCGATTTTGTCGCAAAGAGTATCGGTTAAGCGGGCGTTACGCGCATAAACCGCCTTGGGTATGCCAAGCCCGACCGATATACACTTGTTGTAAACGCTTTTGAACTCCAGCTCCGAGTCGATAACAATCGCCACGTCCCAGCCGTTCCTTTCAAGGTCGTTTATCTCGTCAATCAAAGCATATTTGGAACTGTCGCGAAAATAAGCCGAAGAAAGCGCAATAACGCCGTCGTATTTGTATTGGTCCATTTTGGCGCTCATACTTTCAAGCAAGGAAGAGGTAGGGTCAACCGCAATTATTATTGCGCGGCCCATTGTTGTTGTATTTTCTTTATACTCTTGTTTAACCTTGGAAAGTTCGCTTTCGTATTTGACTTTTTCGGCGGTAAGCTGCTCAACCGTTTGGTCGGACTGATATTGTGAACGGTTTTGGTTGTGTTGTTCTTCTGCCTCCATATCATTAAGGGCAATAACAACAAACGCCGCGATTATGGCAATAATTATAACTATAGATGCAATAATCGAAAATTTGCGCAGTTTTTTTTCGGTTTGTGGGCTTATGGGTTTTATTTTTTTGTTAAACAAAGACAAAAAGCGGTATTTACCCGAACGGACAAGTTTTTTAACCCTCGATTTGTTCTTATTAAAGTGTTTTTTGTGGGAACCATGCTTATGTGAGCCGCTATTGTGTGAGCCGCTATTATGTGAGCCGCTATTGTGCGAGCTGCTATTGTGGGAACCATGATTGTGCGAGCTTGAGTGATGGTGGTGGCTGCCGGATTTATGGTGGCTGCTGCGTTTTTTGTTGCCGTCGGTCCGGGCAGTTTCGCCCGCACTTTTTTTGGGGCTGTTTTGCGCTTTTGTTACAGCATCGCCATCGGAGGCAAAAAAAGATTCCCCGTATTTTTCAATTAGTTCTTGTCTGTCCTGTGAAGGCATGGTTTTTACCTTTCTTATTTATTATTTTTGGGTTTTATAAATCTGTTTTTTAGGGCGGCGGCATATGATAAAATTTTTCGCCGCAAATATGTGCGGTCGGCCGCTTTGGCGTATTTTTGACTGTATTCTGCGGTACACTCAATAAATTTACCGTTTCGGTAAAAACCGCCGAGCACGCCTATTACATCGCCTGTTTTATACTGAGTTTCGACGGCGGTGCAGTTATCGCCGCGGATAACTAAATTTTCGCCGTTAATTTTAAGTATTCGGTGCAAAATATAAATATTGTCGCGCCGGTACAAAACTATGTCGCCGGGTTTTAGGGGGGCGTTGGGCTTTACGATAAGGGCGCGGTCGGTGTCTTTGTTAAGCATGGGCATCATACTCGTCCCCGAAAAACCGGTAACACAAACGCCGACCTTATCTAACATTTGCTCGATATTTTGCGTTTCTATCATTTTTCGATTAGTCCGTTTTCGACTAATTTATCGTAAAACTCCTGCGTATCTTTTAAGGCTTTGTCATAAGATACGTCGTATTTATCGCAAAGTATCCCGGCGGCTTCTTCGATGCTTTTACCGTCGGAAAAGGCCTGCCAAACGTCGGCAGAGGTGGCGCTGAGCCGTATAACGCCGTTAAATTTACCGGTAATGTCGACCAGCACGTTTACATCGTTAAAATGGCTTAAAACGTAGTTTTTGTTGACCTTCATTTATTCTCCTCCTGTGTGGGAAATAAACCGTCGTGCGCTACCTTTACGGCGTTATCGGTGGGGGTGCACTCGAGTATGTAAAAGGGTACCGTCTTGAACATCTTGTCTGCCGCCGCCACGGTTTTGGCGAAACCGCCGCTTTGCTTTGGTTTGTATATTTGCGAAATTACCTCGCTAAGGTATTTCGAAGGCTGTTCTTTGTTTATTCTGTCGCTCTTTGCGCGGCGCAAAAGCACTACGGCGTAAAGGGGGGCGCAGACGTTTTTTTGCCAGTTTTCTTTACCGGCATAGGGCGACGACCAAATTTTGGGCGTTTGCCCCGACAGGTCGATTATGGGTTTGTCGCCGTTAATTATGTCTACCCTGCTCTTGAATACCTTTCGCCACAGTTTTATGTGGGTGCTTTTACCGGTGCCGCTGGGCGCTATAAAAACTATGCCTTTATTATCGAAGGTGACAGACGCGCCGTGGATTACAAAGCGCGAAAAATCGGGTAATTTTTCGGCTATGCTGCGGTAAAGTGAAATCGATTCGGCATAGCCCGCGTCGGCGTTAAGTGAGGTCATATCGGCGGCTATTTGATTATCGTCAGCGGTTGCTGTAATATCGGCTGTTTGCGCAGGCACCAGGTAGTCTTTACAAAAATCTTTGGAAAACGGGTGTTTGGCGTTCATTTGAACCGTCAGCCCCGCCAAAGAAATATAAAAGCAGTTTTTCATACTAATTAAGCGGAATTATTGGGAGAGCATTTTCGCCGCTGCCCGTAATAAAGGGCGAGGTTGAACTTTTTGTGCTTTTAGAAGCGGTAGAAGCCGCGTCGGCGCTTTGGGTTTTGGAACTTGCGGCTTGGGTCGATACGGCGGAGTCAGACGAAGCGCCGTCTTCTTCAAACGGGTCGGCAGGAAGCTCGCCGCGTTCGGTCGCAACAGAGGTAGTGTTGCCCGTTTTGCTTTGGGTGGTTTGACTTGCGGAATTTGTAGTATTTGAGCCTTCAGACGAGCCGTTAGCGTCTTGGGTGTTATGGCAGGCGCAAAGCGACAACAAAGCCGCCGCTAAAAGCGATACAAGAATAATTTTAACTGTGTGTTTCATCATAAAAACCTTCCCAAAAAATAAATAGATTTTTACTAATATATTGTATCATATTTATTATAACAATGCAACCCGAAAATAAAAAAACCGGGAACCTTGCGGTTCCCGGTAAAAACTATAAGTGTTTTGTATTAGTCTACCATATTGAAGTAATCTTCGGCGGCTTCACTCATAGCATAGATGCCTTTGCACAATACTACGAGAGCTTCGTAATTTTCGGGTTCGGGGTTATTTTCAGAAGGAGTGAAGCTTAACCAACCCTTAACATAAACGAGTGCATTGTAAGAAGCCGTAAGGGCAACGTTGCCGTCTCTCTTAATGGTGATGCTGATCATCTTATTAAGATATCTTGCGGGGATGTCCTTAACCTCGAAGTAAGGAGTACCGTCGGTAGCTCTCAGACCGCTGTTGGTTCTTGCACCGAAGGTTGCAAGCGACTTACCGTCCATAGTGGCTTCGAAGGTGTAGTCTTCAATAGTAGAATCATCTTCAAAGTCAACATAGAAACGAACTGCCGACTGCGAGGTGGCGAAGAACGAGGCGCTCTTTACTTTGATACCAATATGGTTGTTGCTGTAAGATCTCGAAGCGGTGATATCGCTTGCAGAAATGCCGCTGATATCAACTTTGTAGTTTTCGTCTGCTTTAACCGCAGCTATGGTGCCAAAGTAATCTTGCGCGGCGGCGCCGTAGGTAAGGGTTGTTTTGCAGAAGTTTACGAGCGAGCGGCTTGCATCATCGTCGTTAACCTTGTAGATATTGATGTACTGTTCAAGTACGTCTTTGATGCTGGTTACCCAGGTCGATTCGCCATTGTGGAATTCGTCAACAAGCGTATCGCCATCATAAAGTTCAATAACGATGTCGTTAGCGATCTGGCTGGCGTCAAGGCTGGTAGGCAACATCAAGAAGTTTGCGAGTGAGCCTACGCCCGCAGAAAAGTCGCCTTCGTAAAGTTCAATAACTCTTTCGGTATTATCCGAATTGTAGGTTCTGACTACGAGTTTCGGAGAAGCGAGGTGATAGCCGTCGATATCAAGCGCGATGCTAAGACCGATGTCGCCGTCGAACGAAAGGTTACCGTATTCAACAGGAGCCGCAACGGTAAGTTTAATGTATTCGTTGAAGAAATCTATACCGCCGGACTGGGTAAAGTTAACGTCAAGCGAATAGTCGCTGCAGCCGGGGCAGGTGTAGTATGCAACGTTACCGTCAACATCAACCGTAGGAGCAACCGCCGCATGATAGGTAAGAAGCTCGGCATTGCCGTGGAAGTGCGGAAGAACGGTGCTTTCGATAGTGATAACATTATCGGAACCGTCAACTACCTGTGAGCATCTGCTGCATACTTTGTATGCGGTGTGACCGTCAACGGTGCAGGTAGGAGCCTGATATGCATATACGGTGTAGTCATGGCCTAAAGCGGCTATTACTACGCTACCCTCAATTACATTTTCGCAAGCTTCTTCAGAATAGTTCTTGCCGCAGGTTGCGCAAGACCAGTATTCGATGCTACCGGCAGCGGTGCAGGTTGCTGCAACAGCCGCATGGTGGGTAAGATCGTGAGCAGGTCTTTCACCCTTGGTGATTTCGGACCACGGAACTACATTGCCGCTGGTGTTCTTGTAAGAACCGCAGTCTTCGCAGTAGTAGTATGCATAGTGACCGTCGGAATCGCAAGAAAGGGTGGTTTCGGGAACGAGATCGCCCCAAACGTGGGTATGAGTAACAACCGTTACGTCGTCAAGATAGGCAGCGTTTGCGGAAGTCCAAACGATATCTACATAATCACCGGCAGAAAGGGTGAAGGTGTAGCTGTACTGTCTCCAATCAGAACCTCTGGGGGTGTCGTAAACGAGTTCGGCTGCGGGGCCTTCGTTTGCGGTGCTCATAGCTCTAAGACCGTTATCTGTATCGTTGCAAACGAGGGTGGTGTCGATGCTGTTGTGGTTGTAAACACCAAAGCCGTTACCGCCGCCTTTATAATAGAAGGTGATGGTGTAGGCATTGCCGTTAGTAAGTCTAAGACGTTTACCAACGCCACGAACAGCGCCGCCGAAGTCGAGCTTCAAGCTGGTAGAAGAGTTGTAGGATTCGGAAGTGTCAGGTACCGCTCTAACCGGTGAATAGTTACCGGTTCTAACGGTGATCCATCCGTCTTCATTTTCGCCGTTTGTGATATTGCTGCCCAAATATGAATATTTAGGAGAAATGGATTCCATATCGCCGCCTTCCCAGTAATTGGTGGTAGCGGTAGGAGCAAACTTGGCAACAAAGTTGCCTTCGGTGCCGATGGTGGCAGTGTAGGAAGCATTGGACGAAACCTTGCTTCCGCCAAGGTACCAACCGTCGAAGCTAAAGCCCGAAGCGGGTGTTGCGGTAAGGGTTACGGTATCGCCTTCGGTTGCGCTGGCGCTGGAAGCAGAAGCAGTGTTGCCGCCGGTGAACGAAGGATAAGGTCTATTCATACCGGCAAAGTCGACATCGGTGCTAACGGCTACAACAGCCGGTGCTTTATTAAGCACGAAATCGTCGTAGATAGCTTCTACGTTGCTGCCTTCACCGAGTATAAAGTTGGCTACCGATTTATCTGAAGGCATGGTAAATGTAACGGTTACATATTCCCATGTATTGTTGGATGCGGTAGAGAAAGCATTACCGGATGTTCTGATATTTGCGCTCATAGAGGTGATAATGCTATCATCATTCGCTGATACATGATAGTTATAAATTTGGTCTAACGCGGTAATGTCAAAGCCCTGTGCAACGCCCTTGAACCAGAACGAAAGGCTGTAAGATTTGCCTGCGGTCAGTTGAATCTGACGGCTGGCGGCACGTTTTGCGCTCTTAAGTTGAACCATAAGACCGGCCGTACCGTTTTTATTACAGTAAATTCCGCCTGAGTTATCCATACGGGCGGCACGCTGGTTAGCATTTGCAGCTAACAGGTAACCACGCCAACCGTAGGTGCTGACATTATATATAGGTGTAGTATCGCTGGCGGATCTTTGACCGTAGATGTAGTTAACGTTACCACCGCTGGTAAACTCACCAGAGAAGAAACCTGTTCCGTAGGGTTCCATACCGCACTGGTCGGGAGCGCCGTCAACTGCCCATTCATTGGGAACGACGGGTTCGGATTCGTAAACTTCGAATTCGTCATAAGCCGCTTCCGCGGTGTTGCTGTTGCCTTCATAAAGAATAAAGTTGGCAACCGATTTGTCATCGGGCATTGTAAAGGTTACATATACATGTTCCCAGGTATCGCCGCTTGAGGTAGACCAAGCGGAAGATGTGCTGGTAACGTCGGCACTCATCGAGGTGATAATGCTATCGTTGTTAGCCGGTACGTGGTAGTTGTAAATTTGGTCTAAAGCAGTAATATCAAAGCCAAGAACATAACCTTTGAACCAGAACGCGAAGGTGTAAGATTTACCGGCTTCAAGTTGAATTTGACGGCTTACTGCACGTTTAGCATACCTAAGCTGAACTAAAAAGCCAACAGTACCTGAATGGTAATAATTTACACGGGGAGATCCGCCGTAGTCATAACGACCTGTACGTGCATTTGCGTCTTTGGTTAAACCGTAACCACGCCAACCGTAGGTACTTACTTGATATTTAGGTGTGGTATCGTTCTCGCCATTTTGGCCGAAAATGTAGTTACTGCTTGGAACTGACGAACCTTCGCCCGAGAAATAGCCGGTATTCCAAGCGCCGCCGCCGCACTGATCGGGGGCGCCGTCTACTGCCCAGTAATTTCGAGCAACTTCAACAAGTAAGAATTCGTCATAAGCCGCATGGGTATCATAACCTTCACCAAGAATGAAGTTGGCTACCGATTTGTCGGCGGGCATGGTGAAGTTTACGGTGATGTAACCCCAAGAAGCATCGCTTGTTACATCCGAATAAGAAGCGGTGATGTCCGCGGTCGAAGAGGTGATAATGCTGTCGCCGGTGGATACGTGGTAGTTATAGATTTGATCCAAAGCCTTAATGTCGAAACCTTTTGCCTGGCCTTTGAACCAGAATGAAAGACTGTAGGATTTGCCTGCGGTAAGTTGGATCTGACGGCTTACCGCGCGGGTAGTGCTACCGCCGGCGGTAAACTGAACGATAAAGCCGCAGGGCGCAGTGTGGTAATAGTTAACTCCACCGGAATCGTCCATACGGGCGGCACGCTGACCTGCTGACGCAGCCAGACCGTAACCACGCCAACCGTAGGGGCTGACGCCGTATTTAGCGGTTGTGTCCGATGAGCTGTTCTGACCAAAAACATAGTTTTTGTTCGGAACGCTAGTACCTTCACCAGAGAAGAAGTCGCCATTGTAGGCGCCAAATTGGCTCTGGTCGGGACCGTCTGCAACGTCCCAGAGGTTTACAACCTCGTCTGCCGAAGCAGTGATGGTAAAGCAACCGTAAATGGTTGTAAGTACCAAGCAAATGCTCAGCAGAATTGCCAGACTTTTTTTCATTTTTCTTTCCTCCTAAATATAAAGTATGTTGCTAATATGGTTTTGCAACACAATTGGGTTTACTCCTAAGTTACATTATATATATTTAGTTCACAATTGTCAACAATTTTTGTTAAAAATGCATATGCTATTTGTTACAAAATAATGAATTTTAATTTGGTTAAAATGTATAATATTTTAAGGTCACACTGCCGACAAACATATTCGGGCGCGGGGAAGAATATATAATGTATAATATATGGCGCGGCGGTTTGCCGGGGGCAGCGAGAGCGCAAGCGGAACGGAAAAGACAAAGAAAAAAGGATGTGAAGCATTTCACATCCTTTTATAAAAACCTTTTTGTTTTTCCGCCGCCGCGAAAAGCATGGGCGGACCGTTACGTCTGCCGTTTAATCGCTAACGTAAGGAAGCAGCGCAACCTGTCTTGCGCGCTTAATGGCGGTAGTAAGAGAACGCTGATGTTTAGCGCAGGTGCCCGTAACTCTGCGAGGGAGAATTTTGGCTCTCTCGGAGATGCACTTGGTTAACCTTGCAACATCCTTGTAATCGATTTCTTCTACACGCGCAGCGCAGAACTGGCAAACCTTTCTGCGACCTTTGCGGTGCATAGGTCTATCGTTTTTATCCATTAAAGATTATCCTTTCTGTATCTAAATAAATCAGAATGGCAGATCGTCGTCATTACCGCTGATTTCGGTAAAGTCGCTTTCTTCGGCGTTCGAGAAAGCGGGAGCGGCGCTATCGCCCTGCTGATTACTCTTGAAGTCGGCAAATTGAACGTTGGATGCTACGACCTCGTAAGCGGTGCGGTTTTTGCCCTCTTTATCCTGATAACGGCGGGTCTGAAGCGAGCCTTCAACGGCAATCATCTGTCCCTTTTTGAAGTATTTCGAAACAAATTCAGCCGAAGCGCGCCAGGCTACGACGTTGATAAAGTCGGTTTGTCTTTCTTCGCCGGAACGGTATCTGCGTTCAACCGCAACCGAGAAACTGCAAACACTTATTCCTGAAGATGTGGTCTTGAGTTCGGGATCGGCGGTAAGTCTGCCGGTCAAAACAACTACGTTAAGCATGTTGCATCCTACTTTCTGACGGTGAGTACTCTGAGTACGCCGTCGGTTATTTTGGCTACACGTTCAAGCTCGGCGGGAAGGGTTCCTTCGCTTTCAAAATTGTATAAAGCGTAGTAGCCTTCGGGTTGGTCGTCGATAGCGTAGGCAAGACGACGCTTACCCCATTCGTCAACGCTTTCGAGCGAGCCGTTCTTTTCGATGAGCGCCTTGAACTTTTCGACAAGTTCTTTGGTTTTATCTTCGCCGTCTTTTACGGTGAAGATAAGCATGGCTTCGTATTTGGCTGTCATAAACCGTTGCACCTCCTTCCGGTCAAATGGCCCCGCCTTGCGGAGCAAGGAGCTAAATATTATATTAGCCTTAATATTATATCAAAGTATTTTTCGCAAGTCAAGATAAATTTTATTATATATTATATTCCGGTACAATCAAAGGGCGGTATGTACTCTTCTTTAGCCGAAGATAACTCCTGTACAAAGCCGTCTTCTACATTTTTTTGATAAAGATAATCCATTACCGCGTCGTACTCGCTCCGGTTCACCCTGCGGTTAAGCGGCGGCGGTAAACCGTTGACGGGTGTGTACTGAAACATAAGCGAAAAAAGAGCCGCGCCCTTATACCTTGCCGCAAAAAGGTCGATAGCCCTTTTGGTGTTTTGAATGTGCCCGGGCAGAACCAGATGGCGCACGATTACGCCCTTTTGCATAATACCGTCGATTATTTTTGTTTCTGGCTGCATTTTTATCATGGTATCGATAGCCTTTTTTGCCACCGTAAAGTAACCGGGAGCGCCGGCAAGTTTTTCGGCTGATTCATCATCGCAAAATTTAAGGTCGGGCAAAAAAATCTGCACCTTATCTTGCAAAAGTTTTAGAGTGTCGGGATTTTCGTAGGCGCTGCTGTTCCATACCACCGGTACCGCAAGGGGCCGTTCTAACACGCCCGACAAAATATGAGCGTAATGTGTTGGGGTTACAAGGTTTATATTGTGGGCGCCCTCGCTTATAAGTTTATCAAAGATTTCGCGCAGCCGCGCGGGCGTTACGGCAACGCCGTTATTTTCGGCGGTGGAGATTTCACGGTTTTGGCAGAATATACACCCCAAATTACAACCGCAGAAAAAGACCGTGCCGCTCCCCTTTGTGCCGCTTATTACGGGTTCTTCCCAAAAATGCAGCGCGGCGCGGGAAATACGAAGAGTGTCGCTTTCTTTACAAAATCCGACCCCCTTTGTGCGGTCGATATTACAGCGGCGCGGACATATTTGACAGTTACCCATTCTGCTTTATTGTAAAGGTGTAGTTGCCGTCATATTCAAGACCGCTTGTATGATACATGGTGTCGTCGTCCGAAATAAAGACCGCCTGCATACCCTTTACCCTGTTTATAAGTTCGGTGGCTTTTTCGCGCCCAAGCACAAACAGGGCGGTTGAAAAGGCGTCGTCCATAGCGGCGGTGCTGCCGATTACCGAAACCGATTGCAAACCGTTGTTTACCGGGTAGCCGGTTTTGGGGTCAAGTATATGGTGGTAGCGCTTGCCGTCTTTATCGAAATACCGCTGATAATTGCCCGAGGTCGCCACAACGGTTTGACCTGCCGCCGCAATTTCCGCCGAGATTTCGCCAGCTTTGCCAAAGGGGGTTTGAATGCCCACCTTAATACTCTTTTCACCGAAAACGTAAACCGTTCCGCCGAAATCGAGGGTGGCGCGTTTGATGCCGTCGAGTTTAAGACGCGAGGCGATATTGCCCACCGCGTAGCCCTTTACCACTGCGCCAAGGTCAAGTTTAGCGCCGTTTTTAAGTATAATTCGTTTGCCCGAAATCGCCACGTTTTTATAATCTACCGTCTTTAGGGCGGATTGTATGTCCTCGTCTTTAGGGACGGTCCCGTTTTCAAAGTCCCAAAGCATAGATACGGCGCCGATGGTGGGGTCGAAGGCGCCCTCGGTCATTGAGGCATAGTTTAGTGACTGTGAAAGCACCGAAACGAGGGTTTCGCTGGCTTCTTCAAGCCGGCCCTCTTGATTTAATTTATAAATCTCGCTGTCTTTATTGTAGATATTGAAGATGGCGTCGAAGGAGTTTACCCGCTCGACCATCGAGTCGATGATCTCGTCGGTGCAGTTATAGGCGGTGATTTTTATTGATGTATCAAGGGCGTAAAAGGTTCGCACCTTAACCCCTGCGCAACCGCTGGTAAAGATACTGCAAACCGCTACCGCAAACGCTAATATAATCGCAATTTTTTTATTCATCTAATTTAAGCACAGCCATAAACGCCTCTTTCGACACCTCTACGCTGCCGAGTTGACGCATACGCTTTTTGCCCTCCTTTTGTTTTTCGAGCAGTTTTTTCTTGCGGGTAATATCGCCGCCGTAACATTTGGCAAGCACGTCCTTGCGCATGGCTTTGACCGTTTCGCGTGCGATTATTTTGCCGCCGACCGCAACCTGAATGGGCACCTCAAACAGCTGGCGTTCGATATGTTCTTTAAGCTTTTCGGCTATGCGGCGCGCCTTATTATAGGCGTTGTCGGCGTGGACGATAAAGGAAAGCGCGTCTACGGTATCGCCCGAGAGCATAACGTCTAATTTTACAAGACGGCTTTGCTTGTAGCCTTTATGCTCGTAGTCGTAACTCGCATAACCTTTTGTGCGGGATTTAAGGGCGTCGAAAAAGTCGTAAACAATTTCGCCTATGGGCATAACATAGTGAATGTCTACGCGGTCGCCCATATACTTGGTGTCGGTGTACTCGCCGCGCCGCTCCTGACAAAGTCCCATAATTTCTCCCACGTACTCTTTGGGGCTGAAAATGTGGACGTCGGCAACCGGTTCATAAGACTGCGAAATCACCGCAGGGTCGGGGTAATTTGTGGGGTTGTCGACAAATACAGTTTGGCCGTTTGTAAGCTCGAATTTATAAATTACGCTCGGGGCGGTGGTGATAATATCGAGGTTGTATTCGCGTTCCAGCCGCTCCTCGATAATCTCCATATGCAAAAGTCCCAAAAAGCCGCACCGAAAACCAAAGCCGAGCGCCTTGCTGGTTTCGGGTTCGAACAAAAGCGACGCGTCGTTAAGCTGAAGTTTTTCCAGCGCCTCTTTAAGGTCGTTGTACCGCGCGCCGTCAGACGGGTAAATGCCGCAAAATACCACCGGGTTTACGGTGCGGTAGCCTTTAAGCGGCTCGTCGGCGGGTTTGCTTGCCAGCGTTACGGTGTCGCCCACGCGAGCCTCACTCACCGTTTTAATAGAGGCGGCAAGATAACCTACCTCGCCCGCCGTAAGCTGGTTGCAGGGTTGCATATCGGTTGCGGTTTTCCGGCCGATTTCAACCGTTTGAAATTCGGCGCCGGTCGCCATCATTTTTATAATGTCGCCTGTTTTTATGGTTCCGCTAACTACACGGAAGAATACTATAACGCCCTTGTACGGGTCGTAGTAAGAATCAAAAATAAGCGCTTTAAGCGGCGCGGCGCGGTCGCCCTGTGGGGCGGGCAGGTCGGTAACGATTCGTTCAAGCACCTCTTTTATGTTGGTGCCGCATTTTGCCGAAATAAGCGGCGCGTCCTGTGCGGGGATGCCTATAACGTCCTCGATTTCGTCCTTTACCCGCTGCGGGTCGGCAGAGGGAAGATCGATTTTGTTGATTACCGGAAGAAGTTCCAGATCATTGTCAACCGCAAGGTATGTGTTGGCAAGGGTTTGAGCTTCAATCCCCTGCGAAGCGTCGACAACGAGCACCGCGCCCTCGCAAGCGGCGAGCGAGCGCGAAACCTCGTAGTTAAAGTCGACGTGCCCGGGGGTGTCGATAAGGTTGAGTTCGTACGTTTCGCCGTCGGCGGCGGTGTAATAAAGGGTTATGGCGTGCGCCTTTATGGTTATACCGCGTTCGCGTTCAAGGTCCATACTGTCGAGTATCTGATCTTCCATATCTCTTTTATTGACCGAGTCGGTCAGTTCCAGCATACGGTCGGCTAAGGTCGACTTGCCGTGGTCGATATGGGCGATTATACAAAAGTTGCGGATATTTTTAAGTTCAAAAGACACCTGTTAATTCTCCTAACGCAAATTTACACTTTATTATATAATACAAATAAGGTTTTATCAAGAAAAATAAACCGAAAGCCGGCATTTTGCAAACTTTCGGTTTTAATATTTATTCTTTTGGGGCGGTGTCGCCGCCGGCTTCTTCAACATAGGGTTCAAAAGGCGGAATGCCGAAGTGCTCGCGCAAGGTCGCGTCGTCAAACTTGTCGTCAACCTTGCGGCAGATGGCGATGGGGGTTTGTTGGTCGGACTGGTCAAGCGGGTTGTCGCCAAACAGCTCGCGCGCCATTGAAAGGGTGATTTCTTCGGTCGACGAGCCAAGCACCTCAAGTCCGATATCGTTAGCGTCAAGCATTATTACGTAACATCCCGTATGCTCGGCAAGTTCTTTGCAAACCTTATCGGGATTAAGAGGCGCCTTTTTGGCGTACTTGTTATATGGGGGTATAACGTAATCGCCGGGGCCGTCAATAGAACGGGCTTTAGGGCCTACAACGTTATAGAAAACGCCTTTTATACCGAACGGTTTGGTAAACGCGGCGCAAATACAACCTAAAAAGATACGGAAAAATCCGATGTCTTCAAGGGCTAATTGCATGGTATATTTACTGCCCAGCCCAATGCCGTAGGGCGATTTGGTAACAAACTTTACCAAAAATTTTGCCAGCCACGAAACCTTTATTTGGTCTATCGGGTAGGCGCGGCCCTGACTGATGGCGACCATCTTTTCACTTAAAAAGATGCCGTCGCCCTCTTGCAGGTAGGGTTTTACGTATTTATCCATTATTTCGCAAAGATCATCACCCGATTTTACAACGTGGGTACGAACGGGGAAACGTGCGAATTTACCAAAACTTGTTTCTTTAATAAGGTATTTGCCGCGGTTGGGTTTAAGCGCCGACATATCGGGTGTTGACATTTTTATCATCCTTTTACAAATGAAAGTTATTACCGCAAATGCGGTTATCTTATGTATTATAAACCTTATTTTTGCAAAATGCAATTATTTATATTGAGAAATTTTTGATTAAAAGGTATAATGGGTGTGTAAATATTTCGGAAAGGGGGCTGTCTTTATGAAAATTACCTTTTATACGCTTGGCTGCAAGGTAAATCAGTATGAAAGCCAAAGCCTTAAAGAAGAACTGTTAAACTGCGGTATAAGTGAAAACGCCCCGGATATAATCGTTATAAATTCCTGCACGGTCACCGCCGAAAGCGACCGTAAAACAAGACAGACCGTAAACAGGGCAAGAAAAGAGAATCCGAACGCCGTAATTGTGCTTACCGGTTGTATGGCGCAAACCGCCCCGAAAGACGCGGCAAAACTACCCTGCGATATTGTGCTGGGCAACACCGCAAACCGAAACCTCCCCCTTGCGATATCGAAATTTCTGCAAAGCAAAAACAAGGTTTTTGAGGTTGATAAACATACGGCGGGCGAGGTTTACTCTACCCTTCCCGTTAAAAGCGGGGGCGAGCGCACAAGAGCGTATATGAAAATCGAGGACGGCTGTAACCGCGGCTGCACCTATTGTATTATACCCAAAGCGCGAGGCCGCGTACGTTCGCGCGAGCTTTCACAGATTGAACAAGAAGCCAAAGATCTGGCGGCGGCGGGATACAGCGAAATTGTCCTTGTGGGCATCAACCTTTCATCTTATGAGTACGGGCTGCAAAACGCCGTAAAGGCGGCGGCGCAGGAGGGTATTAAAAGGGTGCGGCTTGGTTCCCTTGAACCCGATCTTACCACGCCGCAGCTTGTTAAAGAGCTTGTAAAAATACCGCAGTTTTGCCCCCAGTTTCACCTGGCGTTACAGTCGGGCTGCGATAAAACCCTAAAGGCCATGAACCGCCTTTATGACACCGAATATTATCTAAACCTTGTAAACCATATTAAAGAAATCTGCCCCGAAGCCCGCTTTACTACCGATATTATGGTCGGTTTCAGCGGTGAGAGCAAACAGGATTTTGAGCAAAGCGTAGAGTTTTGTAAAAAGGTTGGTTTTCTTAAAATGCATGTCTTCCCCTACTCCGAGCGGCCGGGCACATTTGCCGCTTCTTTTTCAAATAAGGTGCAAAAGAAGGAGAAAGAGCACCGCGCCGCAATAATGCGAGAGGCGGGCGATATTATGACCGCCGAAATTTTGAAAACCTATTTAGGCAAGACGGTGCAGGTGCTTGTCGAAAGCGACAGCGGCGGACACACAGCCGATTATGTTTTTGTGCGTTTGCAAGGCGAAAACCTTGCCGCAGGGCAAATGGTGAACGCTACGGTTACGGGTATTGAAAACGGCGAGTTGATTGCCGAAACATAACACAAAAAATTAAACCTCGGGATTCCCCGAGGTTTTTATTTTATTAAACCATTTTTAACATTTTATTGTAACAATCAATGATTTGTTTTTGGTTTTGGTAGGCGTTTTTGTAGACTTCAATAATACAGTTTTGATCGTACCCGAAAGATTTTAACAGGGTGAAAAACCCCGCGAAATCAAAACCGCCGTCAAAAGGCAAAAGACAGTCGCTGTTAATATCGCTATCGGAAATATGTACGTGTTTTATATGTTTGCCCATGCTTTTTGCCATATCAAAAACCTGCACGCCAGCCCGCAGGCACTGTTTAATATCGAGTGTAAACGCGGCGCTCTCTCCCAAATACTCACACATATCCTTTATAAATTCACAGTCTTGCGAAGCATAAGCGCGGACGTTCTCCTGGCACAGCGTAACGCCAAAACCCGCCGCTTCATCAGATAAAGTTTTGAAGCGGTCGCAATAAAACTGCGGGTCGACGCTCGGGTGTTTGCTGCCGTGAATTGACAGCACCTTTGCGCCAAGCTCTTTAGCGGCGGCGAACATTTTATTGTACAGCTTTATGCCGTCATAAAAGCGGCGCTCGTACTCCGAAAACAACAGGGTGGTTTCGTACGCGCATGCAAAAGAGTGCACCGCGACAATATTTGCTTTGTACCGCTCTTTTATTTTTTGCAAATCGTAAACAAAACCGTCGGCTGTTTCGCAGTCGGTATTAAAAAATATTTCTATGTTCTTTACCCCGTTTTGGCACAAAAACGTCAGGGCGTCTTCGGTGTACTGTGGGTACAGACAAGAGGTTGAAACGCCTATTTCCATAAATCTCTCCGCAAATTAAGTGTATTATGATATTAGTATAATATTTTTGTTTGCTTTCGTCAATTTATTTATAAATATTCGCCCAAAATACGACCGTTTTTGCGCGTCTTGTGAAATATACTTAATTTCGGAGGGAGCCCTATGACCGTTTACGCCGATATGCTTGTCGGAACCAATATTTTAATTAACTGCTTTTTACTGCTTATTACCGCCAAAATTACCCGCTGCGCATATAAATGGTACCGCGTTGTAATTGCGGCGGCGGCGGGGGGCTTTGGGTGTCTTTACATATTTTTACCGCCGCTTTTTGCGGCGGCGGATTTTATTATAAAAGCGGTTGGGTGCATAGGTATTGTACTTTTGGCGTTTTCTTGCAAAACCTTCAAAAACGCAGTTTTCGGGTGCGCCGTGTTTTTGGGGGTAAACGCCGCATTCTGCGGTCTGACACTTTTATGTATAAATATTTTTAACATCAAAGCCGCGGTAATATCGGGTACCGTATATTACGATATTTCGCCCGCTGTTTTGCTGATAGGCTCGGCGGTTTGTTACGGCGCAATCACGGTACTGTGGCGGCTGTTCCGCCCCGACGGCGCCGATTGCCAAAAAAAGAAAACCACCCTGTGTTACGGTAAAAAAAGCGAGGATGTAAGGCTTCTTATCGACAGCGGAAACCGTCTTAAAGACACAACAAGCGACCACCCTGTAATCGTGATATCCAAAGAAAAAGCCAAAAGTATAACCGGTTTCGATTTAGAGGGCGTTACGGTACCGCCAAAAGAACTGCGCGGTTTTAGGCTTGTACCCTATTATACCGTATCGGGGCACGGGCTGCTGCCTGCCTTTATATGTGAAAAAGCATATATAGATGATATAGACCGCGGCTGTGTAATCGCCGCCGTATCGGGCGGAAAATTCGGCGACGATTTTGACGGCATAGCTCCGCCCGAAATACTTGAAACGAGGGTTTGAATATGAAAATTATAGATTATATAAAAAATCTGTTTTACCGCCTTTTTGCACGGCCGGTACATTATATTTCATCGGGCGAGGACCTGCCGCCGCCGCTGTCCCCCGAAAAGGAGCAGGAACTTTTTGCCCGCCTTGACAGCGAACCCGATACGGTGCGTTCGCTTTTGGTGGTACATAATTTGCGTCTTGTAGTGTATATAGCCAAAAAGTTTGAGCAAAAGGGGGTCGGTATCGATGATCTTACCTCGATAGGTACCGTCGGGCTGATTAAGGCGGTAAACACATTTTGTCCGCAAAAAAACATAAAGCTTGCAACCTACGCCTCGCGTTGTATTGAAAACGAGATATTGATGTATCTTCGTAAAGTCGGCAATCGCAAAATCGAGGTCAGTTTAGACGAACCGCTAAGCACCGACTATGACGGCAACGAGCTGCTTCTTTCGGACGTGCTGGGTTCCGAGCCCGACCTTGCCTATAAGGACCTTGAAGAGGGTGAAGAAATGCGCGAGATTATAAAAATGGTCGCGGCGCTTCCCTTACGCGAACGCGAAATAATGTCGATGCGCTTCGGGTTGTTTGGCTACACCGCCAAAACGCAAAAGGAAATAGCAGGTGAGCTGGGTATTTCGCAGTCTTATATTTCAAGACTTGAAAAACGAATAATATCTAAACTTAAAAAGGGGCTTGAAGCCTTAGTGTGAACGGCGGTTTATTTTATGCACCTCGTCTATAAGCGTCCTTATATCGGTTATACCGTTAAAAACCGACGGGCTTACCCTCACCGCGCCAACCTGCAGCGTACCGCACCTTTTGTGAGCGAGCGGGGCGCAGTGCAGTCCCCCTCTTACGGCGATGCCGCGACGATTTAATTGTTCCGCCGCCTCTTCGCTGTGCAGACCGCCAAGGTTAAATGATACTATCGGGGCGGTTTTGTTTATTTTGGGGTATTCGCTTATGACGTTAATGTTTTTCATATTTTTAAGCGCGTCGTACAATATTTGACAAAGAGCCGTTTCGTGTGCGTAGATTTCTTTGCCCGAAATAAAGTCGATGCCCGCCCCCGTACCTGCTATGCTAAAGGTATTTAAGGTGCCGCTTTCTAACATATCGGGCAAAAAATCGGGTTGTGAATAACCTGCCGAAAAACTTCCGGTGCCGCCCTGAATAAGACTGCTTTTCGGCGGTTTTTTGCAAATAAGCATACCGCTTCCCACCGGCGCGTAAAGCCCCTTATGAGAAGCGACGCAAACATAGTCGCAAAGCGAGGCGTCGATGGTTTCAAGCCCTGCCATCTGCGCCGCGTCGAGTATAAAAACAAGGCCGTGTTTGCGGCAAAAGTCGGACATCTCTTTAATATTGTAGGCGTGGGCCGTAAGGTTCGAGGCGGCGGTGCAAACAAGCGCCGTAGTATCTTTTTGCAAAACCTCTTTCGGGTGATTATCGAATATCGAATAATTACCCCTCAAATGCAGAGGGCGAAGCACCGAGTTGTGCTCTAACGGGGAGCAAATTATATGACCGCTTTGCGCTTTTATGGCGGTGTTGAGCGCTTCGGTGCAGTTTTTTTGAAAACACACCTGTTCGCTTTCACAGTTAAACAGCCGCGCCGCCTTTTCTCTTGTACGGTAGACCATATCCGCCGCTTTAAGCGAAAGACGGTGTCCCCCTCTGCCCGGGCTTGAGCCGTAAAGAGCCGCCCTTACGCCCTCTTTAATTACGCTTTGGGGTTTCGGGTAGGTCGTGGCGGCGTTGTCGAGGTATATCACGGTTATTCCACCTTTATAATATCTAAAACTTTTATGCCGTGCGAATACAAAACGTTCTGCGCGCCCTCGACGCTTAAAATACCGTATCCGCAACCGTATTTTTTATTATCGTAAGCACGCAGTATTTTGGTTTTATAGCCGGCTTTTTGCAATATTCTTTGCGCTTTTTGGGTATAGGTTATAGAGCCTATCATGATTTTTATGCCTTTAATATTAACCACCTCCGAAGTTTGTGGCTATAACCCATAATATGTAAAAGGGCGCGATTTGGTAAAAAAACTTGCAAGAAAATAAAAATTGTTATATAATACTTAAAAATAACCAAAAAGCCTTTTAGGTTTATATAACAGGAGATAATTATGGCACGAGTCATAAGTTTAAAATTTAGGGACGGCGGCAGAGAATACTATTTTGACGCTTCGGATAAAATCTACCGCGAGGGCGAGATCGTAGTGGTAGATACCGCCCTTGGTACCGAGTGCGGCACCGTAACAAAGGCGTCGCACACCATAAGCGACGACCAGATTGTAAAACCGCTTAAAAAGGTTATTCGCCGCGCCGACCAAAACGACCTTAAAAAATTGGAGCAAAACCGTAAAAAGGCCGCTGCCGCCTTTGAAACCTGCGAGCAAAAAATTGAAAAATACGGTCTTGATATGAAACTTGTAGACGTAGAGGTCGCCTTTGAAACCGGCAAAATGACCTTTACCTTTACCTCGGACGGCCGTGTGGATTTTCGCGAGCTTGTAAAAGATCTGGCTTCGACCTTCCACGCCAGGATTGAACTTCGTCAAATCGGCGTTCGCGATGAGGCGAGGATGCTGGGCGGTCTGGGAATATGCGGCCAACCCTTTTGCTGCGCGCGGTTTTTGGACGATTTTCAACCGGTGTCTATAAAAATGGCGAAAGAGCAGGGCTTATCGCTTAACCCGACCAAAATATCGGGCAGCTGCGGACGGCTTATGTGCTGCCTGAAATATGAGCAGGACGCCTACGTTTATCTTAACAAGCGCACCCCGAAGGTCGGCTCTACCGTATCCACCCCCGAAGGCGTGGGTGTAGTAACCGACGTAAATCTTTTGCGCGGTATACTTACGGTGCAAATCAACGATTCGCTGCCGGTTAAGGTAAACAAAGACGAGGTTACCCTTATTAAACCGCCGCCTAAAAACAAGAACAAAAAAGCCGAGGAAGAAATCCCCGACGAATTAAATCAATAGTAAAATATTTAAGGTTTGCAGAAAAATTTCCGCAAACCTTTTTTATTTGCGAAAATTTTGCAACAATGCTTAGAAAAATCAAATAAAATCCGCAAGAAATTTTTGTCGTTTCGCGGTATTGCCGTAACACACCCCCGAAAAAACACGGTAAATACCCGGGACGATTTTTTGTTTTTTGGGCAGTATGATTAGTGTGTACCCAAGATTACAATCCTCAAGCAAAAAAGGAGTATAAAAATGCCCAAACGCAAAAGTATAAAACAATGCCTGCAAACCATATTAAACGGCACGGCGCTTAGCCAAGACAACAAAACCAGCGGCAGTATGGAAATTGCCAAAGGTCTGTTTGCCGCCGCCAAACAGGGAAGCGTCCCCGCGATTAAAGCGCTTTTAGAAATTACCGAAAGCGACGAGGACGACAACGGCGCGGCGCTTTCAAGGTTGTACAAGGCGCTGGATGAAAAAGAAGACTGAAAATGAACATACAAAAATTAAGTGCAAAGCAGCGTGAACTTTTGCGCTGGTGCCACCGTAAAGGCGGCTACGACAATATAATCTGCGACGGCGCCGTGCGTAGCGGCAAAACGGTGATTATGGCAATATCGTTTGTCCATTGGGCTATGCGGTATTTTGAAAACCAAAACTTTGCGTTTTGCTCTAAAACGGTTAAAACCTGCGAGCGAAACGTTATTATGCCGCTTTTATCTTGCGGTGATATAGCCGAATTTTTTGACCTTACCTATAAGCGAAGCGACGGCGTGCTGATTATAAAAAACGGCAACCGCAAAAACACCTTTTATCTGTTTGGCGGCAAGGACGAAAGCAGTTTTGCGCTAATTCAGGGCATTACCCTTGCAGGGGTTATGTTCGACGAAACCACGCTGCTGCCTAAAAATTTTGTAAATCAGGCTATTGCCAGAACCCTTTCGGTAAAGGGCGCGAAACTGTGGTTTAACTGCAACCCCGAAGGACCGCAGCACTGGTTTTACAACGAATGGCTTAAAGACAGCGATGGAGCAAATATAAAAAACTGTTTGCACCTGCACTTTACTATGGAGGACAATCCTATTTTATCAGCCGCCCAAATTGAAAAAGCCAAACGGCTTTACACCGGCGTATTTTATAAGCGTTATATTTTGGGTCTGTGGGTTGCCGCCGAGGGTCTTATCTACCCTGATATAGACCCGGTTATTGTAAAAGACGCGCCGCTTCCAAAAAACTGTATGCGCCTTATGGTGGGTATGGACTTTGGCGGCAACCGCAGTCTTACCACCCTTGTTGCGTGCGCCATAACCGAAAACTATGAAAGCCTGACTGCGCTTTCCGATTATGCCGTAAGCGGCAAAAAGGGTGAAATAGACGCCGCCCGCATTTGTGAAAAAACCGAAGAATTTATAAAAAGCATTTACAGCAAATACGGCCGCTACCCCGATGAAATACGGTGCGACAGCGCCGAACAATATCTTATAACAACACTTAAAAACCACCTTATAAAAAAAGGGTTTAACATAGCCGTTAAAGACAGCGACAAAAAAGAGATCCTGCAGCGAATACGCTGCACGTGTTCGCTCATTTCAAACCGCAAACTTATAATAAACAGCGACTGCCGCCTTCTGATAAACGGGCTTAAAAGCGCCGTATGGGACCAAAAGGCAGCAAGCAAAGGTAAGGACGTAAGGCTGGACGATTTTACAAGCGACATCGATATTTTAGACGCTTTTGAATATTCGTTTTCACCCTTTATCGCCCGTTTTACCCCGCGGCTTGAAAAGAACTTCAAGGACGGCGGAGGGGGTGTTACCGCAAGGGACTTTAAGGGCTATTGGTTTTAATAAAAAAGGAGAAACTATATGAATATTATTATTGCATGCGTTTTGGCGGCGATATTTACCGCCTCGTTTTTCGCAGGATTTTTTGTTAAAGATATTTTTTACAAAAAATCAGATAAAACAGGAAACGATTTTGATTTGAAAGAATTCTTAAACTACGACGGAAATTTTACGGAGGAACAAAATGGAAAACACTACTTATAATACCGGTGATTTTGCGGCGGACACCACACCGACGCCAAATCAAGATATATTAAACGACTGTGCGGAAGAAGCGGGCGAGGGCACCACACCGACCCCCGATTCTTCGCCAAAAGTAAAGGTAAAGTACAATCACGAGGAATCTTTTTATTCTCTGGAACAGGCGGCGCAGATTATTCAAAAGAATATGTACGCCAAAGAGAGCCTCGAAAAGTTGCAGTTTATGGCAGCGGGTAAAGGCGTATCGCTTCCCGACCTTGTGGACGAGTTGTTCGAGCGCAACGAAAGAGAGGCTTTATCTTTACTGAAAGAACAGTTTGCCGACGATGACGAGGGTTTTCTCAATGCCCTTAATCTTCGACGCAAACAAAACGAGGAGGCGTTTGTAAATACCTTCAAAGATAGGGGCGAACCCGATATAAATCAAAGGCTTGCAGACGAGTTTTTTGAACTTTGCGAACAGGTACCCGAGGTTTCGGACATACGCTCTATCCCCGACAGCGTCCTAACCGAGGCGGCGACAAGCGGTAAAAGCTTAACGCTTTGTTATCTGCTGCATAAGTACCGCGAAGCCGCCAAAAAGGACGCCCAAAAACAAACCGACCTGCAAAATGCCAAAAGCAGCGTCGGGTCACTTGAAAGCCCGGCGGTCGGGGGCGAAAACCCCGTAATATCCGCCCTGCTTAAAGGAATACGCAAATAAAAGGAGTAATTATTATGGCAATTAATTCACTTGACTTTCAGTCAAAACTTACGGGCGAACTTGACAAAGAGCTTGTATCTTCGAGCGTTGTCGGCTTTTTTGCCGATAACATTATGCGCCAAAAATTCGTAGGCGCAAAAAACGTACTTATCCCCGACCTTGAACTTCAGGGTCTTGCCGCCTATGACCGCGACAGCGGTTTTACCCAGGGCAGCGTAACCGTAGACCAAAAAACCTATACCCTCACCCAGGACCGCGCCCGTACCTTTTCGATCGACCGCGAAGATATGGACGAAATCGGCGTAGCCGAACTTGCCGGTCAGATTATGGGCGAGTTTGTGCGCACCAAGGTTGTTCCCGAGGTAGACGCCTATGCCCTTTCGAAACTTGCGGGCATTGCCGCCGCCAACAACAACGTTTTGTCTTTAGGCAGCGGTGAAACACTCGAAAACGACTGCGTAAAACTTATTAACACCGCCATAAACAACATCAACGAAATTACCGGTTACGAAGAAGAAGTGGTTGTTTTTGTTAACCCCACCGTTTACAAGGCGCTTATGGAAAGCCCCGAACTTTCGCGTCACATTGACCTTGCCGAGTTCAAAAAGGGTGAAATAAGCACCCGCGTGCAAAAAATTAACAACGCCGCTATTATCCCCGTACCCGCCGCGCGTATGAAGACCATATTTAATTTTCTTATGGTCGGCGCGGGCGGTTTCGAGCCTGACAGCCACGCCGAGGAAATCGGCATTATCGCAATGCCCAAAAAGGCGGGCAGTCTTGTTAAAAAGACCGAAAAAATCAGAATTTTTGAGCCCGACCAGAACGTAAATATGGACGCCTACAAATTCGATTACCGTATTTATTACGATGTTTTCGTGAAAAACTCTGCCGCAGACACCATTTACACCTACACCTATTAAGGTATATTGCGGAGCCGGCACTTTGCGGTCGGCTCCGCTTAAAAAGGAGGAACCTTAGTGAACACAGTAAGCGAACTTTTCAAAACATTTGAACAACTGCGTGAACAAAAAGAGGCTCTTGGAGATAACGGTATCTACCGTCAATCGCAGATAAACGAGCGATTTTACAAGGGCGACCAGTGGCATGGGCTAAAGGGCGTGCAGAACCGTCCGCTTATTCGCAACAACGTAATAAAAAGAATAGCCGACCTTAAGCTGTCATGCGTCAACAACCCCGTAACAGTCACCTTTTCTGCCGAGGGTGTGCCAAACACCGCCGAAATGCGCGAGAGGGTAACAAGACAAAAAAATCAGATGCCGCAGGACCTTTCGCTGCTAGATTACGACGAAGAAATTAACCTGGTGCTTAGCGCCCTTTCGGACTACTACGCCACCACCTGTGAACGTGTGCAGTACCAAAAAAAGTGCGAACAGCTGCTTCTTAACGCCTATATTTCGGGTACCGGAATTATGTATACCTACTGGGACAGCGAGGTTTGTACGGGGTTGTATCTTAACGAAAACCGCCAGACGCAGATTAAGGGCGATATAGCCACCGAGGTTTTAGATGTTGAAAACGTATACTTCGGGGACGGCGCGCTGGACGATATTCAGCGTCAGCCGTTTATAATTATCGCCCAAAAACTGTACCTTGATAAGGTAAAACAAATGGCGGCGAAAAACCGTATTTCACTTGAAATTAAACCCGATAACGACAACCAAAACAAGGTTACGGTGCTTACAAAATTTTATAAAAAGACGGTAGACCAAAAAACCGAGGTTTTTGCCGTTCAAGCGGTCAAAGAAGGCTTTATAAAAAACGAATGGGGACTTGGCGTTTCGCTTTATCCGTTTGCAAAATACTCATTCTTGCGCCGCAAAAATTCACCCTACGGTGAAAGCGAAATAACCTACAGTATCCCCAACCAGATTGCCATCAACCGCATGATGACCGCTTCGAGTTGGGGCACCATCTTAAACGGCATGCCCATAATGATCGTCAATAACGACCTTATCCGCGACAAAATTTCAAACGAACCCGGTCAGGTTTTGAGGATTTCGGGAAACGCGGAAGATATGAACAGCGCAATAAGGTATATTACTCCCCCGTCGTTTAGCGCAAACTATGAAAACGCCGCCCTTTCGCTTTCTTCGACCACCCTTAATATGGCGGGCGCAAACGACGCGGCGCTTGGTAATATTAAACCCGATAACGCTTCGGCTATTATTGCGGTAAGAGAGGCCGCCATGCTTCCCATGCAAAGCCACCTAAACGCCTATTACGCGTTTTCAGAGGAGGTTGCGCGTATCTGGTCACAGTTTTGGTTAAACAAATACGGCAACCGCGCCCTTAAAATTACCGACGAAAACGGCACCTGGTATCTTCCGTTTGACGCGAGCCGTTATTCCCACCTTATTATCAACGCGCGCGTAGACGTAAGCGCTTCGAGTATTATAAGCGACGCCCAAAGTCTTGCGACGCTCGACAATATGTATGAGCACGGAATTATCGACGCCGTTCAATACCTTAAACGGCTGCCAAACGGCATAATAAGCGATAAAAACGGTCTTATTAAAGAGAAAAAAGAGGAACTGTTGAATGCCGCCAAAGCACAACTTACGCAAGAGGACGTTGAGGACGATCCCGACGGGTTAGACCCCTATGTTGCGGCGGCACAGCTTATAGGAGGTGACGCGTGATGATGGCTCAAACCCTGTTTGAAAAGGCGTTAGCTCTGCTTAACCTGCGCGAGGCGGACGGTACGTGCGATCAAACCCTTACAAAAAACGCGCTGCCTTGCATTAACGCCGTTTACTGCGATTTGTATTATCTGCTGTACGATTCGGGTTACCGCGACGTCTCCTCTTTGCGAGATACCCTTAATCTTCCTGAAAGGGTGTTTTTCGACGTGGCGCCCTACGGCGTTGCCATGCACCTTGCAAAAATGATCGGCGACGGACTTAATCAGCAGATTTTTTCCACAATTTACAACTCTAAACGCGCAGCGGTTGGCGCAAAGGACAACATCTGCGACACCTTTATAAAAGGAGAAAGCATATGAAATACCCCAAAGTACCTGCTTCCGATGTAAAGCGGGCTACCGTTTACGATTTATCGGGCGGACTGAACCTGTCGCGAGACCCGTGTCTTATTGCAACAAACGAACAAAGCGATATGAAAAACGTTTGGTATGACGGCGCTTCACTTAAGGCGCGCCCCCTTTTTTGCGCCGCTGCGCAGCTTGACGGTTACGCCTTCAGCGGAGCAGTAAATGAGGGCCGGGCGTTATTTATTAAATACGCTTACGATTCTTATGAGGCGACCCTGAATTGCGCGCTTGTCGACAGCAACGGCAACATCACCCGCCTAAACGATATTATAGCCCAAAACTTTCAGCGCCCGGATAACGCTTCAACCGTAATACCTAAAAGGTATTTTGCCTTTTGCTTTAACGGTGATATTTACATCGCGATAGCCTACCACCACTATCCGCTTGACACTTTTTACAAGGGTATATTTTACAAACTTGACGGCGACGGTTTTATAAGGCTTTCCGACAGCGATTTTTACGCGCCGCTTATTGCGGTAAATATCAAGGGCGATTCATACCAAAGTTTACCCTCAAGCGACAACACCGTATTCTCGCCCGCCAGCACCTTTGAGGGCTACAACCTGTTAACCGACCGCGTACGGGTAAAGTTTACCACCGACGGCGTATCGAGCAGCTTCCGCCTTCCGGTTCAGGCGCAGGAAAATCAAGATATTAAGGTACGCCTGGTGGCTTCTTTCGGCGGCGGCGCGGTGAACGAATACGAGGGTACCGTTACCCCTTCTTCCGCGGCAACGCTTAGCAACGGTATTCGGTGTTACCGCACTTCGCAAAACCAGATTAAGTTTACCAACGCTTCGGGTACCGCCGTTGCTCCCTCCTGCGCGTTGTCAAGTTCCAACCTCGAAATAGAATTTCACGCCGATATAGACGAGGGCCGCGAGGAAGAGCTTTTGTACTGCTCGCTTTACTCGGCTTTCGGTGCAAGCGGCGGTGTGGGCAAGGGTAACCGGCTGTTTTTATCGGGAAGCTCCAAACGCCCCAATAAACTGTTTTGGAGCGACTGCGACCAACCGCTGTATTTCCCCGAAAATAATTACAGTCTGGTTGGGGACGGTTCTGTTTTAGCGCTTCACAAACAAAATGATATGCTGGTAATTATGCTTAATAACTCTATTTATTATGCTTCGTATGTTGGTACAAACATTTCGGCAGACGACATTATAAGCGGCGCGGTAGTAGACGTTACGGTTGCCCAGGCGGTATTTCCCCTAACACTTTTACACGGCGAAACAGGACTTTACGCCAAAGGCTGCGCCAAACTCATCGACGGTAAAATTTGCTTTTTAGGAAGCGATAAAACGGTTTACCGCATTGATGATAAAACCTCTATAAGCAAACTTTCACAAAAAATCGAACCGCTTTTATATAATCTTTCGGGCTTTTTTGCGCTCAGTAAACTCAAAAACGGATTTATGCTTACAAACGGTACAAAAGCTGCTGTATATAATACCGAAACCAAAGGCTGGTACCTGTGGGAATTTGAAACCGAATTCTTTGAAGCGGTAACCTTTGACCGCGCCCCCGTTTTGTACGACGGTCAAAGCGTTTACGTTTTAAGCAACACACCTTGCGCAGACGCCTATTTTACTTCGCCGTTGTTTTCTTTCGGGTACCCCGATATGCGCAAAAGAGTATGCGAGATTTCAATCGAAGGGTCCGCCTCTTCGGTTGGTTTTATAAGTGAAGAGGGCGAAAGCATTTGTAAACCCTTAAGTCTAAGCAAAAAGGCGGTTGCGCCGCTATGCGGCGTAAAATACGCGGGTTTTTCGGTTTACGGACTTAAAAACGCTTCTTCAATAACCCTTAAGTATTATATTTTTAACAATTAAGGAGGTTTAGTTTTGGCTACACTTAACAATCAAACAATTTTAGATAAACAAACGCAGGCTTATAAAAAGCTTGTAGCGCAGTATACCGCCGCAAATAAACAATATCTTGCCGATATTTCCAAAAGCTACGACGCCCAAACCAAAAACGCCAACAGCAACGCCAACGCCGCCGCCGCGGCGCTCGAAAAAGATTTTCGCAAAAGCTACGACCTTAACGAAATTCAAAATCTTATCTCACGGCGGCTTCTTAAAGAAAAAATGGCAAATTTGGGGCTTACGCAAAGCGGACTTAACGCCAGCAGCAACACCGCCCTCGCAATCTCAAGACAAAACGCAGACGACCGCGTAACCGCTTCAAAAGCGGCGGCAGCCGCCAAAATAAAAGCGCAGTTAAACAACACCCTGGCAAGCATTAACGCCGCCAAAGCCAGCGACAGCGCAAAAGCGGCAAAGGACCTTGCCGATAAACTATCAAACGCCTACAAAGATTACAGCAAGCAGTATAATTCAACCCTGCAAAACGCCGTCAAGCAAAAGCAAGGCGGATCAAACAGCGGGGCAAATCTTATAAACGTTTACGGCAAGCTGTATTCCATAAAAGGCGCAAATAACCGTAAGGCGTTTTTGAAGGCGGTTACCGCCGCCGGGTACATCACCGAAAGTCAGCGTAAAGCGCTGCTTAAAACGCTTAATCTGCGCGATAATTAAGGAGGACTTATGAGAGAAATTACCTATACTGTTTCGCTTGACGGCATTTTACCTTCCGGCGTGCAAAGCGCCGGTGTGCAGGGTGAAGACGCCGCCACGGTGGTAAAATTTGTTATCGCCAACGACATAGATATATCAAACAGCACCTTTCTTATAAACGCTACCGACGGCTCGGGCGTGTTTTATACGACCGACTTTTTAACCGTAGTAGACCGCACCGTGAGCTATACCCTGCCCGTAAACCTTACTGCGTCGGGCGGTATTGCCACCCTTGTACTTGTAATAAACGGTCAAAATTCGACCGTTATGTCTTTCCCTGCGAAACTGCGGTTTGAAGACACCGGCGAAGCGGCGGCAAATACAATAAACTACACCGCCCAAATTTCGGACGCGCTTTCCCGTTGCCAGGGTTTGTCCGATAGTATGAATACGGTGCTTCCGCAGGTGCGTGAGTCGGCGCAAACCGCCCTTGAAGCGGCAAACGCGGTACAGACCGCACAGGAGGAAAACGAGCAATTCACTGAATATATAACCGAAATGCTCGATGAAATACGGGATTTGGACGACACCATAATAGATTATTACGACCAGTGCCGTTCATTCAGGTCGGAATGCAATACCTGTAAAATACAGTCGAAAAACTCGCGCGACCAGGCGTTAAACTATCTTAACCAAACAACGCAGATAAAAACCGAGGTTGAAGGTATTGAAGATACCTGCGAAGAATACCTTGAAGGCTGTCAAAGCGCCGCCACACAGGCCGATGCGGCGGCAACCCTTTGCGAGCAGGCGGTACAAAACCTGCCGCAGACGTTTAGCGCCACCATTCAAACGCAGATGTGGAACAACCAACCCGACCTGGATGAAAATGACGCCACAGGACTAAAAACAAATACCGTGTATTATGTGCATATAGTCGACCGGTCAAGCGGAAGATTTAAGCTGACTCCCGTGCGCGGCGACGCGAGCTTTGTATTCCCCGCGCTGTTTAGACTGCACCAGTTAGATACCGGCAATTACGGTCATATAGGCGAAAACACACCGGTTATGCTTACCGATATTTCGCCAAACTGCTTTTTCAAGCTTGCGGGCGATTATGAGCTTGGCGTAAACGTACCAAACGCCAAAGCCTACGAGATAATTATCGACGGCGTAAAGCACGGCGACGAGGTATTTTATGTGCTTGCTGACAATAATACCTTTATTAATTACCACACAGGAAACGATACTGGAATAAGGGGTATAAAGATTGGCACAAATACTCTTTTAAGCGATAAAATTTACGAAAACGTATTTATGAGACTATCGGTAGGCTCCAAAAATATGGTGGCTTCATATGATTACGTCGCCATGTGCGAGGGCGACGTAGAATCGACCGAGCCCGACAGTATATCGCAAAGCGTTAACGCTTCCGTAATACCGAGCATCATACCCTCAACGCCTTTTTCGGTAAGCCGGATTTCGCTTAACAGCGACAGTATGATGCTTAACGGCTTTACCCTTACGGTTAAACCGATTTTTTAACATCGGGCGTATAACGGCATAAAATGTAAAGTATTAAAATATATTTTTTTAATAGCATCCTAATGAAAGACGGAAACACTATGAACGACATTATCATTGTGGCGCTTATATCCTTTTTGGGTACGCTTGTGGGTACCTTCGGCGGCATTGTCGCTTCGGGTAAACTTACAAACTACCGCCTGACAGAACTTGAAAAAAAGGTTGAAAGGCATAATTCTTTACTTGAAAGGATGGCGCTTGTAGAACAGAGTATAAACTCCGCAAATAAACAAATTGAACTGATTAAGGAGGAAATAGGTCATGACAAATATCAAAAAAGCGACTATAGTTAGAACCGTAACCTTGATTTTTTTACTTATAAATCAGGTTCTTTGTGCAGCAGGTAAAAATCCGCTGCCCTTTTCTGAAGACGCGGTTTACGGATTTGTATCGACTCTCCTTACCTGTGCGGCTTCGCTTTGGGCTTGGTGGAAAAACAATTCTTTCACCGCCCCCGCCATAGAAGCCGACCAATATCTAAAAGAACTTAAAGAAAACGAAAGGAATGTATAAAATGGCTTTTAAGGTTTATTTAAGTCCCTCTAACCAGCCAAACAACACCTATAACGGCGTGGCGACTAACGAGAGAGATAACTGCCGGGAAATTGCCAAGCTTGTAAAGACCGAGCTTGAACGCTGTGGCATAACCGTAAAAATAGGCCTTGGCGGCAGTAAAAACGTAGCCGAAAGCAACGCTTTTAAGCCCAATTTGCATATACCCATTCACACCAACGCCTACAATAAAAAGGCGCGCGGTACCTCGGTTATGGTCTATTCAAAGGCGGCGCAAAATCTAAAATACGCCACCCCCATTTTTAACCGTCTTAAGGGTATTGTGCTAAAACAGGACGCGGGACGGGGGATTTCGGTTCGTCCCGACCTTTTGGAGCTTAACGGTACTTCGGCTATAGCAGTATATATTGAGGTTGATTTTCACGACGTACCCGAAGTGGCAAAATGGCTTACCTCCAAAAGGCAACTTATAGCGCAGACCATCGCAAAAGGTATTTGCGAGGGCGCGGGCATAAAGTATGTGGGAGAAAAAGAGCCGAATAATACGCAGCCGCCCCAAAAAAATATGACGGCAAACGATTCTTATTCTATTACTACACCTAATCAGCCCGCCCTTGCCATTTATCTGGCGAAGCTTTTGCTTATAAATATGGGATACGCGGTTGACCCCAACGGTTACATCGGTGAAGGCACCGTAAACGCACTTAAAGATATTCAGGCTAAATCGGGACTTGCTAAAAGCGGCGCGCTTGACAGCGCCACCGCCGAAGCCCTTGTAAATCTTTACAAGGGCAAAAGCCTTAAATAAGCGCAAAAAACTCCGAAAGGTTTTGGCCTTTCGGAGTTTTGTAATATCTGTTAGTTGCAGATGGTCTTTTCGGTGTCTTTATCGAACAGGTGGATTTTGTTAACGTCGATGGCAACCTTGATGGTATCACCCGGACGGGCGGTAGAACTCGGGTCAACCCTGGCGTTAAGGCTTTGGCCTTCGCAGTTGGTGTAAAGATAGGTTTCCGCGCCCATAAGCTCGGTGACCTCAACCTTGGTTTCGATTATACCCTCTTTATTGGCTTTCATTAAAAGCTCTTCATCGTGAACATGTTCGGGACGAATACCCATAACAACGTGTTTGTTAACGTAGGGCTCAAGCAAACCGACCTTGCGCTCGATTTTATCTTCGTTCTTGTAATCGGGAAGCGGAAGCTTATATTTAACGCCCGCGCGGGTTTTGGTATCTTCGCTGCCGAACTCTACAAAGAATTTTTCGCCCTCTTTAAGAACCACGGCGTCGAGGAAGTTCATTTGAGGTGAACCGATAAAGCCGGCGACAAACATATTGCAGGGCTTATCGTAAAGTACCTGAGGCGCCGCAACCTGCTGAATAAAGCCGTCCTTCATAACTACGATACGGGTACCCATGGTCATAGCTTCGGTCTGGTCGTGGGTAACGTAAATAAAGGTGGTGCCAAGGCGTTGATGAATACGGGTAAGCTCGGTACGCATCTGCGCACGAAGTTTAGCGTCGAGGTTGGAAAGCGGTTCGTCAAGTAAGAATACCTTAGGCTCGCGAACTATCGCACGGCCAAGGGCTACACGCTGACGCTGACCGCCCGACAAAGCCTTGGGCTTACGGTCGAGTAAATGCTCGATGTCCAAAATCTTGGCGGCTTCTTCAACGCGGCGTTTAATCTCCTCTTTGCCGACCTTACGGAGTTTAAGGCCGAACGCCATATTGTCGAACACGGTCATATGCGGATAAAGCGCATAGTTTTGGAACACCATTGCTATGTCGCGGTCTTTAGGTGCAACGTCGTTAACAAGACGGTCGCCGATGTAAAGTTCGCCGCTGCTTATTTCTTCAAGGCCGGCAACCATTCTAAGGGTGGTGGACTTACCACAGCCCGAAGGTCCAACGAGTATAATAAACTCTTTATCGGCAATTTCAAGACAAAAATCCGAAACTGCGATAAGATCGCCTGCGCCCGGATACTTTTTGTAAATGTTTTTAAGCGTTACGCTTGCCATAACAAAAACCCCCATTAAAAATTTTGCACTAACATTTTACCAAATGCAGATAATTAAAACAATACATTATTTACCCAAATATGTAACAATTTTTTTGTAAAAAATAACTGCTTTTTTTGGTATATTTGTTATTATTTACAAAAATTATTCTAAATATTGTGGAATTTTTGATTTTCAAGGCTTTTTAATTCACAATTTGTTAACAGGCGGCTTTGACCCTCTTGCAGGTTTTTATCTAATTTCAGTCCGCCGAAAACGGTGCGTTTAAGCTGTGTAACCGTAAGCCCGTAGCGTGCAAACATTAGTTTGATTTGGTGGTACTTGCCCTCGCATATAGTGACCCTCGCCGACGTTTCGCCGGTAATTTCAAGTTTGGCAGGCATAAACCGCCGACCGTCCGAAAATGACACGCCCCGCAAAAATTCATCGGTCAAGTATTTCGGGATGGACTTGTCCAGCGTGACCTCGTATGTTTTATTTACGTGGTTTTTGGGCGAAAGCAACCGGTGGGCAAAATCGCCGTCGTCGGTTATAAGCAAAATCCCCGTAGTATCTTTATCTAATCTTCCGACCGGAAAAAGGCCTTTGCGGTAAAACTCCGGCGGCAAAAGGTCCATCACCGTTTTGCCATTATCTCGCGTGGCGCAAACCACCCCTTTGGGTTTGTTTAAGAGTATGTAAATAAACCGGTCGGTGTTTATTTTGACCCCCTCAAAGGTAACCTCGTCACCGAAATCAACCGCCGCGGAAGGGTCTTTGCAAACGGCGCCGCCAAGCTTGGCGCACCCCTGAAAAATCTTCTTTTTTATAAGTGAACGCGAAAGCGGTAAATTATCGCTTATCATTTTATCAAGTCTCGTTTTTTACCAGTCCTTTCATGCTGCCTTCTGCGCTGTTGTTAGCAATATCGCCGCCGATTATTTTGCCGTCGACCGTAATTATATGGGCGTAAAGGTCTTCGCCCTGTAAGGTTATGGTATAAACCGTGGCGGTACGGCCTTTGTAGGGAGCAAGGTCGTAACCGCACTTTCGTTGAAGCAGATTATAATTTTCGTAAACGTCCGAAAAATCGACCGGTATTACTATCTGTTTTTCTTCTTGCGTGGCATTATAATCTATAATATACCCTAAACTTTCAAGCAGTTTTTCGCGGTCGGTCGTCCCGCTTTTTTGCGCGGCCGGTTTAAGGCACACAAGTATCACACATAAAACCAGCACCGAAATAAAAGCGGCAATACAAATAAGTCTTTTTTTGTTAAGTATTACTGTAAACATAGTTTTCGCCCCCGATTAAGCCTACGCAAAAAGGGGGCGAAATATTACATTTTGGTTATAAGAAAAGCGCAGGGCTCGTCCGGGTCGAGAGCAAGCTCTAAAACGCCGCCTTTGAGGGCTAAAAGCCGCTTTTTGGGCGAAAGCCCTTCGGCGGTAATTTCGCAAAGCTCCACATTTTGCGAGGTGGCGTAACCGAGAATTTTGGTCAGATTTCGCTCTTGCGCGCCGCCCTTTGCGGTGTAACAGATTGCGCTGCCGGGTTTTATCCACTCGGTAGGATATACAACCTCGTTTTGGTTTTCGGCGGCAAAACCCGCGATTACGGTACCGCCGCCTTGCAAAGAGGTGCTTACCCCTTTGGAAAAACTGGCAACCGTATCGTTGGCGGTAACGGTGCAGTTAAGTCGGTCTAACGAATTAAGGAAACGCCAGCGCACAAACCCGGTACAAAATTCGCGCAGCAGTTTTTCTTCTGTCTTTTTGCCCTTTTGCAAAACCGATTTAATGTCGGCGCTTTCGCCAAACAAATTGTGCATTTTTACACCAACGGTTTTATTGCCGCACAGCGTACTTGCGGGGTATTTAAGGTAAGATATTAAACTTTGCGAAAGATAAAATGCAAACGGCACTTTACCTATTATTTTTTCGCCAAAGTCCTGGTCGGCGTCGCTTAAAACGAGGTAATCGGTTACAAGGTCGATATTCCGTGCTGCCACCGAGTATGCCGTTTTAAGGGCGAGGTCGTCTTCCACCTCGGTAAAAAGGCGGTCAATACAAACCGTTTTGGCGCCCTTTACAAGCGGCAAAACGCTTTCAAGCCGTTTTTGTAAGGTTATGGGGTCGCCTATAGCCTTAAACGAAAAAGATAGGGTGGTATTGTGAGCCGCCGCAAATTGCATAAGCGCCGCAATGTCGTTTTCGGCGGTGTCTTTAACGGCTATATCGGGAGACAGCGAAAGACCGCCGTCGTAGTTTACCCTCTCCCAATTCTCTAAATAGGCAATTTTTTTGGTGCCAAGAAAAATCGAGTCGATAAGTTTTATATACCCGGCCGCCTCTTTAAGTCCTGTTTTTTCGCCAAGCGGCAGTTTGTAACACAGCGAATTATGGTATTCGTGGTTATATTTTATCTTTTCCATACTATTCCCCAAAACAAATTAAATACTGTCAATAAGGCAGGTGGCGTAAGCTTTTATTCCCTTATATTTACCCGTAAAACCAAGGCGCTCTTCGGTGGTGCCGGCTATGTTAACGTCGTTAATATCAATCTCTAAAACCTTTGCGACGTTTTCTTTCATTTGTGTAATATAGGGCGCGATTTTAGGCTCTTGCGCCACCACTACGGCGCCGATATTTACGGTTTTATAACCCCGGTTTTTTATAAGGTCGGCGCATTTTTGTAAAAGGATAATCGAAGAAATATCTTTGTACGCCGGGTCGCTGTCGGGAAAATGCTTACCTATATCGCCAAGAGCCGCCGCCGACAAAAGCGAATCGGCTATGGCATGAAGCAAAACGTCGGCGTCGGAATGCCCCAAAAGTCCCTTTTTGTAATCAATTTTTACGCCGCCTAAGTATAAATCCCGACCACCGCAAAAGCGGTGAACGTCGTAGCCTATGCCGGTTCTCATAATATTTCACCCGTTTTCTTTATAATGTTTTCGGCAGTTAAAATATCTTCCATTACGGTTATTTTAATGTTATGGTAACTTCCCCGCACGGTTTTTACGCGGTAGCCTGCGTTTTCAAAAACCGCCGAATCGTCGGTTATAAGGTCGTCTTGATTTTGCGCCGCCGCCGCTTTGTAATCTTCTGTAACAAAGCCCTGGGGAGTTTGCACGCCGGCAAGCGTGGAACGGTCAAGCGTTTTTATAACGTAACCGCTTTTGTCGACCGTCTTTACGGTGTCGGTAACGGGCATACAGGGTATTGCCCCGCCGCAGCCTGCGGCGGCTTCAATAACATCCGAAATCACCCTTTTCGATACAAGCGGACGCGCTCCGTCGTGAATAACAAGATATTCGGTGCCAACATACGGCAGCGCGTTTTTTACGCTTAAAAAGCGCGTGTCGCCGCCTTCGATTATATCGGTCAGTTTGGTGATTTCGTACCGCTCGCACAGGTTTTGAATGTCAAGTATCCTTTGCTTTTTGGTTACGACAATTATGCTTTTTATTTGAGGGTGGCGTTCAAAAGCGAGTATACTTCTTGCTATGCAAGGCACCCCCGCTATCGGTAAAAACTGCTTGTCTGTACCCATACGCGAAGAACTGCCCGCCGCCAAAATTACGGCGGTAACGTCCGAAACGTCGCTTTGATTTGACAGCGCCTTGGTCTTGGTTTGTAAAATAGCCATAAATACTCCGTATTAAAAAACAAGCCGCACTAAGGGGCTACCTTAGCGCGACCGTAAATTTTGATTATTCTTCGGTGCTGTCTTTGCACTCTTCGCAGTCGCACTCGGGAATATCGAATTCAAGAGTTTCGCCGCAGTTGGGGCATTCTATACCGCCCTCTTCAAGCATTTCGTAATCAAGATAAATCGTATCGTGGCATTTTGGGCATTCAACCTCGAAAAGATCGTCGTCGTCCTCGCAGTCGCAATCGCAATCACAGTCGTCGCAGTCGCACTCGTCGTAAACGTAGTCTTCAAGGTTTGCGAGATCTTCGTCCACCTCGTCGAGTTGGTCGCTGATTTCGGCAATATCGTCGCCGTTGCAGGTAACCTCGTCGCAGATATCTTCAAGTAAATCGATAATGGCTTTTAATACTTTGCCGTTATCGTCGTCGGCAAGTTTAATGCCTTCGGCAAGGCCTTTTACGTAGGCTGCTTTTTCGGTAATGGTCATAATAATTTCCTCCTTATGGGTGCGTAAATTACGCCCTTTCCATATATTCGCCCGTACGGGTATCGATACGGATAACGTCGCCCTCGTTGATAAAGAGAGGTACGCGAATTTCGGCGCCGGTTTCAAGTGTTGCGGGTTTGGTGGCGTTGGTGGCGGTGTTACCCTTAAAGCCGGGCTCGGTGTTGGTAACTTCAAGCTCTACAAACGTGGGCGGTTCAACGCCGAATACCTTGCCCTTATACGAAAGTATTTTGCAGGTCATATTCTCTTTAACGAACTTAAATGAGTCGCCGAGATCCTCGCGGTTTACGGGTATCATTTCATAGGTGTTGGGATCGAGGAAATTGCAAATGCCGCCGTCTTCGTAGGAATATTCCATCTCCTGGCGTTCAATGCGGGCGGGCTCGTACTTATCGTTAGGGTTAAAGGTACGTTCGGTAACGCTGCCCAGTATTACGTTTCTTATTTTTGCGCGAACAAAGGCTGCGCCCTTACCCGGTTTAACGTGCTGAAATTCGATTATTTGATAAACGTTGCCGTCCATCTCAAAAGTGATACCGTTTCTGAACTCTCCGGCTGAAATCATAAAGAATTAACCTCCAAAATTTTCTTATATTCTTATAATCTTATATTATATTATAACACTTTGCCCTATTTTGCAAGTGTTTTTAGCCCTATTTTTGCAAAAAAACCTTATTTTGTATGCTCAATTAAGTAGTTCGCCGCCAAAACGCCGCTGTCTTTCCCCTTGCCCGACACCGTAACTACACATGCGGGCTCTATCACGCTGACCTTACGAAAGTCCTCGCGCGAGGTTATATCGCTTATGTGAGCCTGAGCAAACGGGGTGTTTACGCATTTAATCGCGTCGTACAGCGCGTAAGAATAGTGGCTTAGCGCCCCCGCGTTTATGACTACGCCGTCAAAACGGTCTGCGCGGTGAATTTTTTTAATAAGTTTTTCTTCGCTGTTTGTTTGATAAAAATACACCTTCGCCTTGCCCTTAAGCATTTTTTTGGTGTATTTGTTAAGTTGTTTTAAGGTCATATCGCCGTAAATCTGCGGCTCGCGGCGGCCTAACATATCAAGGTTAGGGCCATATAAAAACAAAATTTTCATACCGCTTTACCTTCAAAATAATCTTTCATTGTTTTGGCGTCGCGCGCCTGGGTGCCGTCGCTTTCGCAAATGACCGTCATTTCGCACCCGTACTTGGCGGCACTGTCTAACATCAGTTCATACGAAGGCCCAAAGATTCGGTCTTCAAAGGTAAGGTGACGCTTTTCGCCGCCTTCGGTGTATTCGATTTTGGAAAAATGCGAGTGAAAATGCTTAGCCCGTTCGCTGCCGAGTTTATTTAAGATAAGCTCAAAAATCGCGTCGAAATCTTCACCCGTGGCAAGTCCGCCGTGGGTGCGCGCGTTGAGGTGGCCAAAATCGATACACGGATAGATGCTTTCGTCGATTTCGCACAGCGCGATAACCTCCTCAAGGGTACCGAGCTGTCCGATTTTGCCCATGGTTTCGGGACACATAATAATATCCGAAAGACCGTTCCCCACAAGCATTTCGCGCGCTTTTGTCATAGTGTCAAGCGCTTTATAAAGCGCCTGTTCGCGCGATTGTTTACCGCAAGACCCCGAGTGTATTACAATGCGGTTTCCGCCAAGCGCCTTTACCGCCTGCGCCGACTGATAAACATATTTGAGAGAACCTAACCGTTTTTCTTCATCTAAGCTTGACATGGAAATATAATAGGGCGCGTGGAGCGACACCGTAATGCCGTTTTGCGCAAAAACGGGGGCTAATGAGAGCGCCTTAGCCTGCGAGATGTTTACCCCTCTGCCGCACTGATATTCAAAGGCGTTAAGCCCCATTTCTTTCAAAAACGCGGGGACCTGTTCGGTATGTTTTAGCCCTTTGTCGTAAAAATCAATACCGTTGCCTGCCGGCCCGAACTTTGCCATTATTTTACCCCTTTCCAGCCTTTTTTAATAATCTTTTCCATAGCCCGCTTAAACTTAAAAAACCGTCCGGTTTCAAGCAAAGTAGGTTCAATATAAATCTTTTTTACGCCGCAAAAGACGCCAAAAGCCATATCGGTAAAAACCTGGTCGCCCACTACCGCAATTTCGCCTTTCTTTAAGCCGAGCTTTTTGGTGGCGCCCAGCTTGAAGGTCAGCGGTTTTAAGGCGGGGGCTATAAAGGTGTAATTCAGGGCGTTGTCTTTCATAAATTTTTGTATGCGCTCAAATTTTCCGTTAGAAAAAATTATAATCGAAACGCCGCTTTGAGATAGGTCGTTAAGGGTCTTTTGCACCCCGTCAAAAAGCCTCTCGCCCTTAAAATACGATATGGTATTGTCGATATCGACCAAAAGACCCCTGACGCCCAGCTTTTCTAACGCGGCGGGAGTTATATCGGTAAATCTTTGAAAGCGTAAATCGGGATTAAACATTTTGCACCTTTCTCATAAATAAAAACCTGCCCAGCTTCACTTGGCAGGTCTTATGTTTAGCGATATTTGCGTTTGCGCGCTGCTTCCGATTTCTTTTTGCGTTTAACGGAGGGCTTTTCGTAATGTTCTCTTTTGCGAACTTCCTGAATAACACCGTCCTTAGCAGTTTGCCTTTTGAAGCGGCGCAGAGCGTTATCTAAAGATTCGTTTTCTTTAACGCGAACCAGACTCATCAATTTTCCCTCCTTCGTCTTTATATACACTTAAATTATAATTATAAACAGTCGGTTTGTCAAGTGTTTTTTATTTACGGTATAAATTGTTTGATTTTGTAAGGCCGTTATGATAAAATATAGTGTAACGATGTTCACGGAGGTATTTTCGATGTCGCACGAGGTTTATGAAAATCCGCTATGCGGGCGTTATGCCGGCAAAGAAATGCAGTATATTTTTTCGGATAAAAGCAAGTTTACCACCTTTAGAAAACTGTGGGTTTTGTTAGCAAGCTGCGAAAAGGATTTAGGCTTACCCATAACCGACGAGCAGATAAAGGAACTTAAAGACCATATTGACGATATCGATTTCGAAGCGGCGGCAAGGATTGAAAAAGAGGTTCGCCACGACGTTATGGCGCACGTAAAAGCCTACGGGGCGCAATGCCCGAACGCCGCAAAAATAATACATCTTGGCGCAACGTCCTGTTATGTCGGCGATAATACCGATGTAATTTTAATGGACAAGGCGCTTAAAACAGTAATAGCCAAAACCGTAAGCGTAATTAAAAACCTTTCGGAGTTTGCGCTGAAATACGCCGATACGCCAACCCTTGGCTACACCCATTTTCAACCGGCGCAGCCCACCACCGTGGGAAAACGCGCCACGCTTTGGATTTACGATTTGATTTTAGATTTAGAGCAGCTTGAATTTGCCCGCGCGTCGCTAAGGCTGCTCGGGTGCAAAGGTACCACCGGCACCTGCGCAAGCTTTTTGGAGCTTTTTGAGGGGGACGCCCAAAAGGTCAAAAAACTTGAAGATATGATTTGTAAAGCGGTGGGTCTTAAAGCGCAACCCGTTTCGGGACAGACCTATTCAAGAAAGCAGGACAGCGTCGTAATTAAGGCATTGTCGGGTCTTTGTGAAAGCGCCATGAAATTTGCCGGCGATATTCGTCTGCTTGCTCACGAAAAAGAAATTGAAGAACCGTTTGAGGAAAACCAGATAGGCTCTTCGGCTATGGCATACAAGCGCAATCCCATGCGCAGTGAAAGGATTTCTTCGCTTGCAAGATATGTGCTTTCGCTTGTTGCCGCCCCCGAAATTACCGCCGGTACCCAGTGGTTAGAGCGCACTCTGGACGATTCGGCGGCAAGACGGCTTTATATTCCGCAATCGTTTTTGGCGGTTGACGGCATTTTGAATTTGTACATAAACATTTCGCAAAACCTTGTGGTTAACGAAAAAATGATAGAACGCCACCTTAATACCGAACTTCCCTTTATGGCTACCGAAAACATTTTGATGGACGCCGTAAAACGCGGCGGCGACCGTCAGGAATTGCACGAAGTTATCCGTCAGTACAGTATAAAGGCGGGTAATCGGGTAAAATCGGGCGAAGAGAACGACCTGTTGCAAACCCTGTGCGAGGACGAACGGTTTATGCTTTCATACGAGGAACTGCAAAAAACGCTCGACCCCAAAAACTACGTCGGTATGGCGCCGGCGCAGACGCGCGAGTTTATAGAAGAATACGTTGCGCCGCTTATTAAAACACGCGAGGCATTTTCGCAAGAGGTCGAAATAAAGGTGTAACAATTAAGTAAGGGCAAGCAAAACGCTTGCCCTGTTTTTATACTCAAATCGGGTTTATATAGCCGATTTTGTGTGCTTCATATCGGTTAAAACGCCCACCATCAAAAGCCGTTCATGATCTCTGGAGGTGCAGGTTGAAAGGGTTACGAAATTATTTTCGGGCGTAACCTTAAAGCTATCGTAAACCCGGTGTTTATAGGACGGTTTTTTAAGCATTTCTATAAAGGCGGCGGTACCTTCGGGGCTCGAAAAATCGTATTTGAACAAAATATGCTCGTCGTCGGTAACCGTTACGGCGTAGATGGTATAGGTTAAAATCCGGTCGGGAAGATAAATCGTAATATTACGGTTTTTTTCAAAAAACTCTTGTTGGTTTCCGAACTTGTGTAAGGAGGCAAACATACTGCCGTTTTTCATACAGTGGCCGTAAAGCAGGGTGTTGCGGTCGGAAAAATCCGCCTTATTGCGCCGCTGCATATAAATCGCGCCAAAGACGCTCTTATTCTTTTTGCCGTCGTGGTCGAGGTAAAAGTCGTCGTCTTCTTGCTCGTTTGCACGGTAAACGGGATAGTCTATAACCGTACCGTCGACCTTAATATAACCCACAACGTCGCTGTTGGCGGCGTACAAAGCCGCAAAGTCAATGGGGTTGTCGTAATAGGTTATTTCGGGTTGTGAGGGCTGCGGCTTTTCTACCGGCTTCGGCGGAACGGAGAGCGACCAAACAATCGCCGCAACAAGCGCGGCGGCGACTAATCCCAAAAATATTTTTTTGCCGTAAGTTTTAATAAAATCCAATGGGTTCACTCTTTCTGTTTTCTTAAGTAAATATTATACCCCAAAATAAGACTTGTCAAGAAAAAATATGTTTGATATTTGCCCGGGGCGATAGTATAATAAGTATATATAACTAAAATTTACAGGAGAACCGTATATGGACTGCAAACGCTTTTTCGGTAACGTTAAGAATAAAAGAATCGCAATATGCGGTATCGGCATAAGCAACACTCCCTTAGCGCTTCGCTATCTGAAAGAGGGTGCAAAGGTGTTTGTTTGCGACCGCCGCGACCGTCAGTCGATAGGCGAACTCGCCGACCGCCTTGAAGCGGCGGGGGCGGAGCTTCGTCTTGGACCAGACTACCTTAAAAACCTTGAGGTGGACGTAATTTTCCGCACGCCGGGTATGAACTTTAATATGCCGGAACTTATTGCCGCGCGTGAAAACGGCATAGCCGTAACAAGTGAGATGGAGGTATTTTTCGACCTTTGCCCCGCCACCGTTTTTGCGGTAACGGGAAGCGACGGCAAAACCACCACCACTACCCTTATTGCCAAAATGCTTGAAGCCGACGGCAAAACGGTGCACCTTGGCGGCAACATAGGACGTCCCCTGCTGCCCGAAATCGATAATATTAAACCCGACGATTTTGTGGTTGCCGAGCTTTCGTCTTTTCAACTTATATCTATGCGCAAAAGCGCCGATGTGGCGGTGGTAACCAACGTTGCGCCCAACCACCTGGATATTCATAAAGATATGCAGGAGTATATCGACAGTAAGCGCAATATTCTTTTACACCAAAACGCTTTTTCGCGTTCAATTCTTAACAGCGATAACGAAATAACCGCAGGTTTTGAAAAGGACGTGCGCGGTCAAAAAATGATGTTTTCGATGCTCCACCCGGTTAAAAACGGCACCTATCTTGATAAAAACGGCAATATTTGCGTAGCCTACCGCGATATAAACGTCCCCATTATGCACAAAAGCGAAATCGCCATTATAGGCGAACACAACGTAGCCAACTACCTTGCCGCCATAGCCGCCGTTTGGGGTTATGTAAAAATGGAGTCTATTCGCAAGGTTGCGCGTGAATTTATGGGGGTTGAGCACCGCATAGAGTTTGTACGCGAAAAGGACGGCGTAAAATACTATAACGATTCGATTGCTTCAAGTCCCACCCGTACCATCGCGGGATTGCGCTCGTTTGAAAACCCGGTGGTACTGCTTGCGGGCGGGTATGATAAGCACATCCCGTTTGAGCCGATGGTCCCCGAAATTATCAAAAAGTGCAAAGCGGTAATTTTACAGGGTCCCACCGCCGACGCTATAGAAAAATGCATAATATCGGATAAAAACTATAAAGGCGTACCCGAAATATTGCACGCCGAAAATATGGAGCAAGCCGTAATTATGGCAAGCAAAAAGGCGCAACAGGGCGACATTGTAACCCTTAGCCCCGCCTGTGCGAGTTTCGACGCATATCCCAATTTCGCGGCGCGCGGCGACCACTACAAACGGCTTGTTATGGGGTTGTAATATGATTTTTGACGCCGATTTAATGGCGCGCGATAAAGCCGCCATAGAAAAATGCCGACCAATCTTTGAAAACATAGAAGCCACCGCCACACATAACCAGTGGCGGGTGATTCAGGCGTTTTCTAAAAACCGCGTGGGCGCGCAGCATCTTTGCGGCACCACGGGGTACGGATATGACGATATCGGGCGCGACACGCTTGACCGCGTATTTGCCGATATTATGGGTACGCAAGACGCGCTTGTTCGCCA
>CADBUL010000011.1 GCA_902797875.1 Oscillospiraceae bacterium
ACCTGAAAAAGAGAAAAATACGAGAAATTTTTGGTGCGAAGGACGAAGCAAGGCTTTGTGCCTTGCGAGGACAACAAGCCGAAAAGAGCCGGATTTTTCCTTTTCTCAGGCGTTTTGCCCCTATCAACAATAAGTCAAGATGTAACTGAAAAAACAAGATTTTGCGATGTATATTGATTGTACCAAATAGATTTGACAATATAGTAAACCTATGATAAAATAGTATACGTATAAAGATGTCTTGCGCTAAGGCGCCTGTTGGGAGTGAAAGCGGGATGAGAAAATTTAAGGTGGTTTTCGTCGTTTTGAACTACATGAACTACGACGATACAGTCGAGTGTGTTGACTCTATTTGCGAAAATATCGATACCGACCGTTTTCACATTGTGATTGTAGACAATAACTCTCCCGACGGGTCGGGCAGGCAGCTTGAAAAAAGATTTACCGGCAACAAATATGTCACCGTGCTGCTTAACGACGAAAACGAGGGCGTTTCAAAGGGGTGGAACAACGGTATTTGTTACGCCAAAGAAAATTTTACGTTCGATTTTTTGGCTGTTCCGAACAACGACACCCTTTTTATAGAAAAAGAGTTTTGCAAAAAGCTCGACGAGGAGTATAAAAATTCGGAATTTGCGGTGCTTGGCCCCATGGTTTTAACCCCCGAGGGACGGTGCGACGACAACCCGATTTTTGACACCCCCTACACCCGCGAGAAGGCCCTTTACGATATTAAACAACACGAGAAAAAAATAAAGCAGTTAAAAAGCGGCACCTACTCGCTTTGCCGCAGATGGCGCGGTATTGTCCGCAAATTTAACCGCAAGGCTTACGCCAACCCCTACATAAGAAATAACCGCAAAGAAGGGTTCTTTTTATACCGTCAGGAAAACGTTGTGCTTCACGGGTGCTTTTTTGTTCTATCAAAGCGGTTTTTTGAAAAATTTGAAATGCTTGACGTTCGCTCGTTTATGTACGCCGAGGAAGATATTTTGTATATGCACGTTATTCACGAAGGATTAAAAACGGTATATCTGCCCGATATAAAGATTTACCATAAAGGCGATCGTTCGACCTCAAAGGCAACAACCAACCATAAGGCGAAAGAGATTTTTCGCTCACAAGAGTCTATTAAAGCTATAAAGGGCTATTTAGGACTTTTAGACGAATTAGGCGAGTAACAATATTAACCTTTTGAAACGATATTGCTACCGTTTGATTTTATATTATTAAAAAATGGGGAGTAAAACTATGAAAAAGATTAAAAAACCAAAGGCAGTAGGCGAGTTCCGCGATTTCGTTTTAAGAGGCAACATAATCGATATGGCGGTCGGCGTTATCATAGGCGGCGCGTTCGGCAAAATCGTGACCAGCCTTGTCGACGATATCATTATGCCGGCTGTAGGCATGCTTTTAGGCGGCGTTAATTTTGAGTCGCTTGCGGCAACTGTTGGCGGCGCCGAGCTTAAATACGGTATTTTTATTCAAAGGTTAATTGACTTTTTAATTATCGCGCTTTGCATGTTCTTGTTTGTTAAGCTGGTAGCCAAGATTAAATCTTTGCACGAAAAACCCGTCGAAGAAGCTCCCGCCGAGCCGGTAAAATCGGACGAGGTTTTGCTTTTGGAAGAAATCCGCGACGCTTTGAAAAAGAAATAAAAACAAAACCGAAAACCGTCGGCGCGCAGCCGACGGTTTTTATTATGCTTATTCCAAATCTATTTTAAGTTTTTGCACCGAACGGTAGAAAAAGTCGTTATTCTTTAACAGCCCGGGTTGCTTTAGCGCAAGCGCGGCGCCCTTTACGGCGGTAAGCTCGGGTTTTTCGGGCACGATTACCTTTGTGCCCAAAGCCCTTTGCAGATACTCGTCCAGGCCTCTTAGTTTTGCGCTGCCGCCGGTTAGGTATATACCCGTGTTCATAATATCGCCCACAATATCGGGCGGTGTGTTTTGCAAAACCTTTTTTATGCCGTTAAATATTTCGGAAAGCTGGTCTTTTATGGCGTCGTATATTTCAAGCGAGGTCATTTCAAAGGTGGTGGGAAGACCGCTGCTTATATGCCGCCCTTTGGCGGTTAACGCTATTTCAAATTCGTGCCTTGTGGCAGAGCCTATGGCGATTTTTATCTTTTCGGCGGTGGCGGTTCCGATTAGTATTTTGTACTTGCGTTTTACGTATTTTACTATGCTTTGATCAAAATCGTTGCCGGCGATATTTATGTTGCTGCACTGCGAAATTCCGCCCATTGAAATGGTGGCGACGTCGGTAACGCCGGCGCCTATATCTATTATCATGGCGCCCTGCGGTTTTTTGAAATCGATACCCACCGCAAGCGCGCACGCCAGCGAAGATTCGATGGTCGAGGCGTTTCGTCCGCCCGCGCTTTCGGCAAGGTCGCTAACCGAGTGGTGCTGCATTTCGGTAAGTCCCGACGGCAGCGTAATAATTGCGCGCGGCTTTACCACCCTGTTTCCGAAAACCTTTTCCATATATGTTTTAAGCATACTTTCGGCAATGTCGTAATCGGCTATAACGCCGTGGGCTATCGGGAAAACGGGGGTTAGCGTATCGGGGGTTCTTCCGACCGTCAAAAAGGCTTTGTCGCCAAAGTACAGCGGCTCGCCGGTGTCGGCGTCGACCGTAACAACGCTTGGCTGCATAAGTAAAACACGGTTGTTTGAATAAAGAACCGTCTTTTTAGAGCCCATATCTATTACTATATCGGTCGGCATGTTTTTGCTCCTCCGTTTTTGTATATTACCATTATATAACCTTGCAGGCGTTTGTGCAATTATTATCTTAAAATTTATATGTAATCAGAGCGGTTGCGCACCAAACCTCTTTTGCGCCCGCAAGGCGCAGTATTCTTGCCGCTTCGTCGAGCGTGGCGCCGGTGGTTTTAATATCGTCGCACAAAAGTACCCGTTTGCCCCGTATTGTTACGCCGTTTGCAATTTTGAATTTACCAAAAATATTAAAAAACCGGTCGTCTCGCGAAAGGTTATGCTGGGTTTTTACAAACATACGTTTTTTAAGAAGGCTTTGGTGGGGTATGTTCAGCTTTTTGCCTATAACCTTTGCAATCAGCTCTGCCTGGTTGTATCCGCGACCGCGCTTTGATATGGCGGTCATGGGGATTTCGGTTATAACGTCGAAATCTATACCGCGGTATTTTTTGGAAATTATCTGCGATAAAATCTCGCCGTAATAGTTTGCGGTGTCGATTTTACCGCCGAATTTCAGGGCGTAAATGCCCTTTTGCGGCGCGCCCTCGTTTTTGAACGCCGACACAACCGATTCAAAATGATAGCAGTATTCTTCACACTGGCAAAAATTTACGGTTAGTCCGCACGATTTGCAGGTGGTTTCGTAAATCATATTAAACTTGGTACTGCATTCATCGCAAAGACAGTATGGCGATACCGTAAAATCACCGCAGATAAAACACTTGCGCGGAAAAAGCGCCGCTTTAAGACTGTTGTTGCTTTTTTTCATATTCATCCAAAAAGGCGGCGAGCGCCGTATAACGCAGTGTCTTTTTATTGTTTTGCACCATAACGGATATTTGTTTTGTGTTGCCCGCCACAATAAGCAGTTTTTTGGCGCGTGTTACGGCGGTGTATAAAAGGTTGCGGTACAAAAGCGGACGGGGCGTATCGAACAGCGGAATAATTACGCAGTCGTATTCGCTTCCCTGACTTTTATGCACCGTTACTGCGTAGCCGAGCTCTATTTCGCTTATGTGTTCGTTGTAGTAGGTCGCTATACGGTCGTCGTAACGGACGTAAAACATACCGTTTTTGCGGTCGATTTTTTCGATTATGCCGCTATCTCCGTTAAAGACGCCGCTGCCCTCTTCGCCGCTGTCGGCGGTAAAGCAGATGTCGTAATTATTCTTTATCTGCATAACCTTATCGCCCTCGCGGAAGGTTACGCCCATATAAGAAATCTGCTTTTTAGACCGTGCGGGAGGGTTAAGTAAATCCTGCAAAATGCGGTTGAGGTTATTACAACCCATCTCGCCTTTACGCGAGGGGCAAAGAATTTGAATATCGGTAAGACGGTTAAAACCGTAAGCCTTACACAAACGGGAAAAGACAAGGTCGCAAACAAGGTCGGCGGTCTGTCTTGCGGTTTTTTCGGTCAGCATATAAAAGTCGGAGCCGTCCTGACCGTTTTCGGGGTTGTCGCCGTTTAATATGGCGTGGGCGTTGCGAATTATAAGGCTCTCGCCCGCCTGGCGGAATATTTTTTTAAGGGTTACAACCGGTATTTCGCCAAAACTTATAATGTCTTGCAGTACGTTTCCGGCGCCTACCGAAGGAAGCTGGTCGCTATCGCCCACAAGCAAAATTTTACAGGTTATGGGGGTAGCGCGAAGAAGCGCCTCGAAAAGTTTTACGTCTACCATTGAAACCTCGTCCACCACAAGCACCTGCGCGTCAAGTTGGTTGCGCTCGTTTTTGGTAAAACAGGGGCGGTCGTTTTGGTCCCAGCCCACCTCTAAAAGGCGGTGTATTGTTTTGGCGGGGTAGCCCGTCACCTCGCTCATTCGTTTGGCGGCGCGGCCGGTGGGAGCGCAAAGACAAACGTTAAGGCCTTTACTGTCTAAAATATTTATTACGGCGTTAAGAGTTGTGGTTTTGCCGGTGCCCGGTCCACCCGTAAGCACCGAAAAACTGCTTGTAAGCACCTGTTCTATCGCCCTTTTTTGAAGGTCTTCGTACTTGATTCCAAGCCGCATTTCGATAATTTCGGTTTCCTGTCTTGCGGCGACAAGACTGCTTTGGGGTAAGTGAAGTCTTGCTGTGATGTTTGCGGCTATATATTCTTCAGCGGTGTAATAGTCGGGCAAAAACAAAAAGTCTTTACCGCCTATTTGTTTTTGATAAAGCCGCAGCGAAGCGGTAAGATTAGCGGCGATTCTATCAAGCGTATCGCCGCCCTGTTCAAGTAATTCCCCCGCCGCCGCAAACAGTTTGTCCTTTGGCAGGCAGGTATGTCCGTTTTGCAGATTGTGTTTTAAGATGTAAATAATTCCCGCGGCTATACGGTAGTCGCTTTGTCGGGCGCCTTGTACAAGTCCCGCAATTTGGTCGGCTTTAACAAACGGAAAGCCTATTTCTTCGTCGCACAAAACATAGGGATTGCGCTCGAAAATTTCCACGGCGTTTTCGCCAAGCGCCCGATATATCTTTAGCGACTCTTCGGGCGAAATGCCGTACTTTGAAAAGCGGAACAAAATATCTCTTACCGAAAACTGTTTGGCGTATTCGTCGCCGATTTTTACGGCTTTTTCGGATGATATTCCGCGGATTTCGGCAAGGCGCAGGGGCGAAGAAGCGATAATTTCAAGCGAATCCTCGCCAAACCGCTCGACAATAAGACGCGCGGTGGCAGGCCCCACACCCTTTATGGCGCCGCTTGAAAGATAGTTTAGTATTGCCGCCTTACCTTTTGGGGCGACGCGGTTAAAGGTTTGCACCTTAAACTGGTCGCCGTAGGTGGGGTGGACGGTCATCTCGCCCTCGACCTCAATGCTGTCACCGGGCGAAACCGAAAGCAGCGTACCTACAACCGTAACAGGGCCGTCATCCGTAATAAGGGTGGCGACCGTGTATCCGTTAAGGCGGTTTTGATAGGTGACGTGTTCAATTTCACCGTAAAGGGTTTGCATTATTTCACTTCTTTATCGTTTTGTTTATACTCTGCCATAAATCTAACCTCTTGTATTTCGCGTCGGCATTGCTCTTTTTCGCCGTCGTCTAAATATTTAAGGTCCACAAGTATAATTGCCTCGCGCTTTTGCCAGCGGATTTTTTCTTTAAGGTATTCAAGCTGCGCGTAACAAATTTTTGGTTTCAGGGTAATTATTACGGTGGGCGGCGGAGCGGCTTTAGGTTTTAGAAACGAAAGCCAAACATCCTCGATTAAAATCGTAAGCCCCCAGATTGCAAGAATAAAAAAGCCTGTAACCGATATGTAAAACCACATATTTTCACCTCAACATATACTATGCAAAAGTGAAAATCTTGACAATTTTGCTATTTTGATAATTTCGGCGGAAACCGTTAGGGTTTCCGCCGCAAACTATTTAATCTAACCGCTATTTTGCAATACTTATGGTTGCCGAATAACTGCCTACCTGCCATACCTTATTACTTGTTTTGCAGATAATTTTTACGTCTATGGTATGGTCGCCCGCTGTTTTGTCGGTCAAATCTGCGTAGGCCGCAAGGTCGCCGGACGATAGCGTTTTAACCGCCGCGGCCGGTCCGCAAACCGTAACGTTTTTAATGGGGGTTTTAAGGGTTGCGGAAGCACCGTCGGTTTTAAGCGCGGTAACCTCAAAGGTTTTTTGCGAATAATGTTTAACCTCGGGGAAGGTAACCTTTACGGCCCCTATGCTGTCAACCGATTTTACGCCGTCTGCAAGCACGGGCGCTACCTCGAATTCGTATTTTTTGGGCGAAATATTGTAAAAATCAATGTCTTCGAGAGCCACCGATGAAATACTGTCGATGGTTTCGGCGGGACCTATTATACTTATGGCGTTGACGCTTAAACTGCTTTTGAGCGGTGAATTTTCGTAGCCTTCGGGCGCGTTTTTGAATTTAACCGAAAGCGGTACCTCTTTCACCTTGGATATAGGCACCGTGATTTGCAGGTTGTTTATTTCTTCGCCGTTTTTATCGGTAATCTTAAACAGCGACGCGTCCATTTCTTTGCCGTCGGCGTCATAGATTATAAGCTTTGCGGCAAACGAGGCGGTTTCAGAAAGCGTCTTGTCGACCGCCGCAAAGGCTACCACCCTGTCTATTTTTTCCATTTCGGTGCGCGGACCTTTTATTGTAACGGTCGCGTAGTTGCTATCGGTAGCGACGGCGTTTTCGGCAACCAGACCTTCGGTTGCGGCGGCGCCTTTGGCAACCGGTTCAAGGGTAAATTCTTTGGTGTCGATATAGTCGAACCTCGCCGAAATCACACTCGGGCTAACCGAAAGAATACGGTAATCGCCGTTTTTGATTTTGGTGGCTTTAAGTTCAAGACTGTAGGTGCCCGGCGCGTTCACCGCCGAAAGTGTGGGGGATACCAAAATGTCATCCGCCGAAATAATGCCAACCACATAAGACGGCCCTTTTACGGTAACCGAAACCTTGTAGGCGGCGTTGCTTACAAAGTCCAGTCCCATTTGCTCAACCGCCGAATTTTCAACCGCTAAATTAACCGGTACGTCGGTTATGGTTCGCTCGGTGTCGGGCGCCTGTGAAAAACTGATAACAAACCAAATAACTACGGCAAGAATCAGCGAAAAAACCATTATAAAGCGTTTGTTGTCGAATAAATTTTTAGTCATCCTCGCCGTCCTCCTTTTTGCCGGTCGGTTTTTTGAAAAAGTCCTTTATTTTGGACTTTTTATCCTCGTTCCCGGCGGGCAGTATGCGCCGTTTAAGCTCGGCGTAAAGCGTAACGTTATTAAAACCTCTGTCCATGGCGCCGTTTTCCACTACCGATATGGTACCGGTTTCTTCTGAAACAACCACAACTATCGCGTCGGAAATCTCCGAAATGCCAAGGGCGGCGCGGTGGCGGGTGCCAAGTGAGGAATTTATTTTATCATCGGCGACGATAGGCAGAATACAGCCTGCGGCGGCTATACGGCCGTTGCGGATAATAACTGCTCCGTCGTGAAGGGGAGAATTGGGGAAGAAAATATTGTTAAGAAGCTGCGAAGAGGTTTGGGCGTCGATGGTTCTGCCGGTGTCGATTATCTCGCCAAGGCCCGTGTTGCGCTCGAACACGATAAGCGCGCCCACCTTTTGCTCCTGCATGGTGCCGGCCGCATGGCAGACCGAAGAAATGCTTTTTTCGACCGTGAGTAAATCGCGGTTTTGGCGCGAAAAGGGAGAAATCCTCGAACGCCCTACGCTTTCAAGCGCGCGACGGATTTCGGGTTGGAACAAAATAACGGCAACGACCAAAAAGCTGTCAAAGGCCTTGAACAAAAGCCACTTCATTGTTACAAGATTAAGCCATTGCGCAAGAATCCAAACAACAAGCAGTATTAAAAGACCCTTAATAAGCTGGGTCGCCCTTGTTTCTCTGAAATATATAATGCACTTGTAAATTATGAACGCCAACACCAGAATATCGATAATATCGAACACGCGGATGTTTATCGCGACCGATACTACTGACGACCAAAACGAAACTATCGCCTGCCAGATTGCTTCCATTTTTTCGGGATTCCTTTCTGTGCTTACTAATATAATTTTATCATAACCGTATACGGGTTATCAACATTTAATTAAAAAAATTATAAATATTTTCGGCGACGTTTTTCGGTACGACGGCGCAAAGTTCTTCGACCGTCGCCCTTTGTATTGCCGAAAGGGACTTGAAGCGTTTAAGAAGCGCCCTTACTCTGCCCTCGCCAACGCCCTGTATTTCAAGCAAAACGCTTTGAACGCCCTTTTTGCCGCTGCGGGCGCGGTGGAATGTTATGGCAAAACGGTGAACCTCTTCTTGAATAGAGTAAACCAGGTTGTAGGCGCTTTTGGTTTGCTTTAACGCCGATTCACCCTGCACACCCACTATCGCGCGGGTTTTATGACGTGAATCTTTAACCATACCGAAAACCGGCACCCTATACCTTTGGCAAAGCGGCAGTACGGCGGAAAGCTGTCCCTTGCCGCCGTCTAACAAAATAAGGTCGGGAAGGCGGGCAAAGCCTCCAGGATTTATGTCGTTTTTGTGCTTTTCGTATTCTTCAAAGCGGCGGCGAAGAACCTCGGCAGTGGCGGCGTAATCGTCGCCGCCCCGCGCCGTTTTTATAATAAATTTACGGTAATCTTTCGGGCTTTTTACCCCGTCGCGAAACACCACCATACCGCCTACGGCGTTTTCCCCTCCGGTGTGAGAAATATCGTAAGATTCAATAACCTTTGGCGGTTTAGAAAGTCCCAAAAGCGAAGCGAGTTCGCTCAGCGCGGCGGTAGCGGCGGTTTTTTTACCCACCGCCTTTGCCAAAAATTCGCCCGCGTTAAGGTGCGCCATATCTATAAGGCGGTCCTTTTCGCCGATTTTAGGGGTTATGATTTGCACCTTTTTTTGCGCTTTATCGCCCAGCATTTTTTCGATAAGCTCGCGGTCTTTTACCTTGCCGTCAATAAAGATATAGGGGGGCGCTTGGTGGGTGGCGTAAAACCGCTTTATAAATTCGGCGCGGGCGTCTTCTTTATCGTCCTGATTATCGATTAAAAAATGACGGTAATCGCATAGCGCGTGGTTTTTGAATTCAAGCACCGCAAAAGCCATTTTATCCTCGTAAAAGGCGAGCGCTATAACGTCCTGCTCCTTGTTGGAAGAGGCAACCACCTTTTGTTTTTGGGTTGAAGAGTTAAGAGCTTTCAGCTTGTCGCGGTATTTTGCCGCCGCTTCAAAATCAAGGCGGTCAGCCGCCTGCCGCATAAGGTCGGTCAGTTCTTTTTTGGCGGATTCGGCGCCGTTTTTTATAAATTCAAGCGCCTGCCTGGCGTTTCTTTCGAACTCTGCCTGCGAAATCTTTCCCGCGCAAGGGGCGGAACATCTGCCTATATGGTAGTTAAGACAGGGGCGGCTTTTGCCTATGTCTTTAGGGAAAGAAAGCGAGCATTCGGGTAACTTATAAATTTTTGTCGCCGCTTCAAGGGCGTTTTTGATTACAAAATGCGAGTAGTAGGGCCCGTAAAACTTTGCGCCCGAATTATCTTTTCTAAACACAACCGAAAGGCGGGGCCAGTCGCCGCCGGTGTATTTAAGGTAACTGTAGCCGCGGTCGTCTTTAAGTAAAATATTGTATTTTGGTTTGTGCAGTTTTATTTGGGAACACTCAAGCACCAGCGCTTCGTACTCGCTTTGGCAAATAATATAGTCAAAATCGTCAACGTGCAACACCATTTTTTGCACCTTGGCGGGCAAATCTTTTTGCGAACGAAAGTAGGATACAACACGGTTTTTAAGCTTTTTGGCTTTGCCGACGTAGATTATTTTACCGCTTTTGTCTTTCATAAGGTAAACTCCGGGCATAAGCGGTAATTTATTTGCTTTTTCACGAAGATATGCGATTTTGGGGTTTTGCTCGCTCACCCGGGGCGCCTCCTTTGAAATACCGTTATTTTCAAAAAACGTTTATAAGATTTAAGACGGTTCCGCAAAGGGCGCTTATCAAATAGGTCAACCCCAAAATAAGCGCAACCTGTTTTTTGTTTTTGTGTTTAAGTAAAACGACGTATCCAAACCCTGCGCCCGCGCTGAGTCCCGCCACCACGCTGCCGAAAGATATTCCGCCGCGTAGGAAAATTTGCGTCAGGGCAACCGATACGGTACAACCGGGTATAAGCCCTGCCGCCGCTGTTATAAATGGCATAAGCACTCCGCCGCCCTGCAAAAAATTTATAACGTTTTCTTCGCCCGTAAAATAGAAAATAAGGTTTATTACGGCGGTGGTTATAAACAAGAACAGGCAAATTTTTGCGGTGTGATAAAGGGCGTGAAGCAAAAATTCCCAGATCGAGTGGTGATGCTCTTGTTTATGGCAGTGGTGTTCGTCCACTTCGCAGGAACCGTACTCGACCTTAACGGTCTGCGGCGCCGCTTCGGGCTTTTTGCAAATGGTAAAGTTTATAAGGTAACCCGAAATGACCGCCAAAACAAATTTACATAATAACAGCGGCAAAATGCTGGTTACGGCTTTAGCGCCTACATCGGTTCCAGCAGCCGAAATCAATACCGGAAGCGCCTCGTCGCTGGTTGATAAGAATACCGCTATAAGCGCGCCCGCAGATAAAAGACCGCTGCTGTACAGTTCTGCCGCCGCCGCCGAAAATCCGCATTGAGGGATAAGCCCGAGTCCCGAACCGATAACCGGCCCAAAACGCCATAATATATTTGAAGAAAAATTCTTTTTGCCCGAAACACGGTTAATGTATTCAAGCAGCATATATACCAAAAACAATATGGGCGCGGCTTTTAGGGTATCTAAAAGCGCGTCGAGCAGGGTTTCGGCTATTTCGGACATGGCGGGGTCTCCTTTTTGCTTTCTGCGGCAAAATTACCGTAAATTATCTCAATTTAATAATACTTCAAGTTTATATAAATGTCAAATTAAGATTGCACAGCCGTTAAGTATATGGTATACTGTGAAAAGCGAATATATTATAAAAATAAAACCGAAAAAAGGAAAAAGCATGAAAACCTTTCTGAAAATTCTAAAGCTTTTGGGCGCAGCGGGTCTTGTTTGTTACGACGTTGCCTTAATTGCCGCCGCCGCTAAATACCAAAACGGCGGTTGGCTTGATCAAACCGTCCTTAACGCCACGGGGCTTTACGCCGTTTTGGCAGTTTTTGCCTTTGCGGGCGCCAAGCCTAAAAAGATTGCGGGCGCCGTACTTATGGGGCTTTCGGGGTTGAACATTGCGCTAAGACTTATCAGTCTTGCGGCAAGCCTTGTTTTGTACGGTACGGTTATGGGCAACGGCGATTTCGCCCCTCAACTTTTATTATATTACTGCGCTTCGACCGTTTTGGCGGCGGCGGTATTTTTGTGTGGGCTTTCTGCCTATAAACCTAAGCTTTACAAACCGGCAGGCATAGTTTTTGTCATATCCTTTGTGGCGTTTATTGTCTTTTACATTGCTATATTTGTGGCGGCAAACCTTTCAGCCACCGATTTTACCAATTACCTTATGCTGCTTGGCGGCGAAGGTTTTGAGTTGCTTCCGCCGGCGGCGATACTTTGCGCGGCGGCGGTATTTATAGATTTGTGTTTTGCAAAGGAAGTTTTTAATGATTGAGCGTACCGACCGGCAATCTCTTATAAACCTGTTAAGCTCTTGCGGGTTTTCACTCAAAAAGGGGCTTGGACAAAATTTTTTAATAAGCGATGATATCCCCGAAAAAATCGCCCGAAGCTGCGTGGGCGAAAACACCGGGGTTATAGAAATAGGCCCCGGCGCGGGGATACTCACAAGAAGCCTTTCAAGGCGTGCTAAAAAGGTGGTCGCGTTTGAGGTAGACCGTTCTCTTGAAAAGGTACTAAGCAAAACCTTAGACGGTTTTGATAACGTAGAAATAATTTTTGAGGACGTTTTGAAAGCCGACCTGAAAGCGGTAGTGCAAAGGCTTAAAACCGAGTGCAGTGAGGTGGTAATAGCCGCCAATCTGCCATACTATATTACCTCGCCCATAATTATGGAAATACTTGAAAAAGAACTCGATATTTCGTCGGTTACGGTTATGGTGCAAAAAGAAGCGGCACAGCGACTTTGCGCGGCGGTGCCCTCAAAAAACGCGGGGGCGGTAAGCGTCGCCGTAAACTATTACACCGTGCCGAAGATTCTTTTTGATGTTGACCGTTCGAAATTTTTACCGCAACCGAACGTCGACAGCGCCGTAATAAGACTCGATATTTTGGCACAGCCGCCCGTAAAGATTTGCGACCGTGATTACTTTTTTAAGGTGGTGCAGGCGGCGTTTTGCTACCGACGAAAGACCGCCTTAAACTCCATAAGCGCACACCTTAATTTAGATAAATCGAGGGTGGCGCGGGCTATAGAAAAAGCGGGTGCGGGTATTAACTGCCGCGCCCAGGAATTAACCCTTGAACAGTTTGCGGACATATCAAAGTTATTAAAGGAAGAATAGTAAATGAAAGAGTTATTTAAGGGCGAGGTTATAGACGTCCTCGCCGTTTCGGGCGGTATAGTTTTTGCCTATATAAGCGACCGCACCGCCGACAATAAGGCCGAGGTATCATACCGTGTTGTAAACTTCGAGAACGGCCGGGGCGACAACGTAAGCAATTCGATTTATCAACTTGCAAAGTTTGGCCCCGACTACGGTAAAATGAAAGATTACATAGCCCACCACCTTACCACCAACGTTGCCGCGCTTGATAACGGCAGGGTATTTTTGACCGAGCGCGACGGCACCGCCAAGCTTATTAAAAACGGCGACGAGATAGAGTGGGTAGGCAAGTTTTTATATAAAGACGAGCCGCCCTGCGCCATCTGCGGAAGCGGCGATACGGTTTGGGGCGTGTTCAAAAACGCGGGCGTAGCCGTAAGGTTTTCCGCCGCAACACAGCGCTGCGAACTTCGTATAGGCGGAAGCGGCGGCGAATTCAGTTTTGATAAGCCCTGCCATATTTATCAAACCGGCGACGAGCTTTATATCAGTAACTGCGGAAGCAATAAAATCTGGCGACTCAACACCAAGACCTACCAAACCGCCGAGTATCGGTTTTTTGATGAACCGGTGCTGTTTTACACACGGTCGGGCGGGTACGAAATCGTTGTGCTTAAATCGGGGATTTATATTTTGTAAATCGCCGCAAAAACTATAAATAACGTCCCCCCGTAAGGCCTGCGATTTGTTGACACAGCGGCGCTTTTATGATAATATAATTATGTATTTTGAACTAATAAAAAGGGGGGCGAGCGCCTATGGGCAGACTGTTTGCGACCGTTTCGGGAAAAGGCGGCGTTGGTAAATCGACCGTTTGCTGTATGCTTGCGCGCGCCCTTTCGCAAAACGCCCGGGTATTGCTTGTGGATCTTGACAGGGGGCTGGGGAGCCTCGATATAATGCTTGGCGTAAGCGATAAAATCGTGTTTGATTTGTCGGACATGCTCTCCCTCAAAAAGAGTGAGGACGAGGTTATACAGCATATTGACAATATTGACCTTATCCCTGCGCCGACGGGAGAAATCGATTTTAAGGCTTTGAGGGAATATCTGTTTAAGGCCGCCGAAAGATACGAATTCGTGCTGGTGGATTTCCCCGCGGGACTGAATACGGCGGCGGTATCGCAAATGCCGCGCTTTTGCGAATTTTTGCTGATTGTCTGCCCCAACGCCATTTCCTGCCGCGCGGCGGCAAGCTTTGCCGATATGCTTGTGGGCGGCGATATGTGTGAACCGCGCCTTATAATTAACCGCTTTAACTACAAAACCTTAAAGCACAGCAAAACGGCGACCAAAAATTTGGACGACATTGTAAACGAAAGCCGCGTGCGGCTTTTAGGAATAGTATCGGAAGATAAAAACGTCGAGCTTTTATATAAAGGCGGCTTTCCAAAACAAAAATCACCCGCTTATAGGTGTATAAATAAAATCGCCGCGCGGCTTTGTTTTGAAGACGTGCCGCTTACGGCGCTTAAAAAACTGTAATTTCGGAGGAAAAATATGAACATCGCTTTAATCGCACATGATGCGCGAAAGGAACTTATGGTGCAGTTCTGCATAGCATACAGCGGAATATTAAAACACCACCGGCTTTTTGCAACCGGCGTTACCGGTAAGCTTATTACCGACGCCACCGGACTTGTAATTTCAAGCTTTCTTTCGGGCAAACAAGGCGGCACCCAGCAAATAGCCAGCCGTATTTCGTGCAACGAAATCGACCTGGTGCTGCTTTTCCGCGACCCGCTTAACCCTAAATCGAGTGAGGTTGACGAAAAAACCCTTATGGGACTTTGCGATGTTCATAATATACCCGTGGCGACCAATATCGCCACCGCCGAAATGCTTATTCACGGACTTGAACGCGGCGACCTTGACTGGCGCGACATAGTAAGGGGTAAATAGAAATGGAACTTGATAAATTTAGCGGAAACGAGCGCACCAAATACTGCGGCGAGTTTTCGATGAAAGACGTGGGAGAACGCGCCACCGTTTACGGTTGGATACAGCGCAACCGCGACCTTGGAAGCCTGATTTTTATTGATTTGCGCGACCGCACCGGTATTGTGCAGCTCGCATTTGACGAGGGTACTAAGCGCGACATTTTTGACAAGGCGTTTTCACTTCGCGCCGAAAGCGTTGTGGCGGCTTCGGGCGTTGTTAGGGAGCGAAGCAGTAAAAATCCCGAGCTTAAGACCGGCGATATTGAAATTGCTGTGGACGACCTTAAAATTTTGTCTGTTGCGCAAACGCCCCCCTTCGAGGTGCTTGACGATTGCAACGCCAAAGAGGAATTGCGTCTTAAATATCGCTACCTCGATTTGCGCCGCCCGGTACTGCAGAAAAACCTGCTTCTGCGACACAAGGTAACCAAAGCCACCCGTGACTTTTTCGACAGCGAAGGCTTTATTGAACTTGAAACCCCAACCCTTATAAAATCCACCCCCGAGGGCGCAAGGGACTATCTTGTGCCATCCCGGCTTCACGAAGGGTCCTTTTACGCGCTTCCGCAAAGCCCGCAGATTTACAAGCAGCTTTTGATGGTATCGGGGTTTGACAAGTATATGCAAATTGCCCGTTGCTACCGCGACGAAGATTTGCGTGCCGACCGTCAACCCGAATTTACCCAGGTGGACGTTGAGATGTCGTTTGTCGACGTTGAGGACGTACTTGGCGTTGGCGAGCGATATATGGCGTACGTTTTTGAAAAGGTGCTGGGTGAGAAAATCGACCTGCCGCTGCCGCGTATGACCTATACATATGCTATGGAAAATTACGGTAGCGACAAGCCCGACACCCGCTTTGATATGAAGATAACCGACGTTTCGTCCATTGTTAAAGACTGCGGATTTTCGGTATTTTCCTCCGCGGTACAAAACGGCGGCAGCGTGCGCGCCATTGTGGCAAAGAACGGCGCCGAAATTCTTACCCGTAAAGAAATTGACAAACTGACCGAATACGTTAAAGGTATAGGCGCGAAGGGTCTTGCGTTTATAAGATATTTTGAGGATGAGCCGTCCGCCTCTTTCCGTAAGTTTTTAAGCGATGACGAGTGGGCTCAAATTATGGAAACTCTGGGGATTGAAAAGGGCGACGTCGCCTTTTTCGCCGCCGATAAAAACAAGGTGGTTTTGCCGGTTCTCGGCGCTCTGCGATTGACGGTTGCCGAAAAACTTGATATTATTCCAAAAGACAAGCGCAACCTTTTGTGGATAACCGAATTTCCGTTTTTTGAATACAACGAAGAAACCGGCGGATGGGACGCCATGCACCACCCCTTTACCTCGCCGCTTGACGAGTGCGTACAGTATCTTAAAACTGCGCCCGAAAAGGTTTTTGCAAAGGCATACGATTTGGTGCTTAACGGCGTTGAGCTTTCATCGGGTTCAATTCGTATAACCCGCCCCGATTTGCAAAAGCAGATGTTTGACGCCCTGGGTCTTTCAGACGAGGAAGCCCACCGTAAGTTCGGCTTTTTAACCGACGCGTTCCGCTTCGGCGCGCCGCCGCACGGGGGATTTGGCATTGGGCTTGACCGCCTTTGTATGCTTATGGCGGGGGCTGAGAGTATCCGCGACGTTATCGCTTTTCCCAAGGTGCAAAACGCCAGCGAGCTGCTTAGCGGCGCACCCACTACGGTTGACGCTAAGCAACTGCAAGAGCTTGGCATAGCGGTAATTGAAAAAGAATAAACATAGCAAAATAATAAGGCTGTAACAAATGGGTTACAGCCTTTAATTTTTTTCTGTTATTTTATAAACATTATTGCCGCCGCATGGACTATAAACGAAATCACCCACGCAAAAGCGCACTGGAACACCACCGTAATAACGGCGTATTTTACGCCCAGTTCCCTTTTAATGGCGGCAATGGCGGCAACGCAGGGCGTATAAAGCAGACAAAACACCAAAAGCGAGAGCGCCGCCGCAGGATTTATAACGCTTGCTATTGCGGTTTCTCCCAAAAGCACCGTAAGGGTAGATACGACGCTCTCTTTCGCCATAAAACCCGCTATAAGGGCGGTAACTATCATCCAGTTTCCAAAACCGTGAAGCGCAAAAATGGGTGAAATAAAGTTTGAAAGAATTGCGAGGATGCTTTTTGAAGAATCTGCCACCAGATTGAACGAAAAATCAAACGACTGCAAAAACCAAACCACAACCGAAGCTATCAATATAACCGTAAAGGCGCGCTGCAGAAAATCTTTGGCTTTATCCCAAAGTAGGTGCAGTACGTTTTTGGCGGTCGGCATACGGTAGTTGGGCAGTTCCATAACAAACGGCACCGCTGAGCCCTTAAAGGCGGTATGTTTCAGCGCCGACGCCACTATAATAGCGCTTATAATACCCAGCGCGTAAAGGCCTATCATAACAATCCCGGCGCTGTGCGGGAAGAACGCCGCCGAAAAAAACGCGTAAACGGGCAGTTTGGCGGTACAAGACATAAAAGGGGTTAAAAGTATGGTCATTTTGCGGTCGCGTTCACTTGGAAGCGTACGCGAAGCCATAACGCCGGGGACGGTGCATCCAAAACCTATAAGCATAGGCACGATACTGCGCCCCGAAAGACCGATTTTGCGAAGCAGTTTATCCATAACAAACGCCACGCGCGCCATATAGCCGCTATCTTCAAGCAGTGATAAAAAGAAGAACAGCACCACAATTATAGGCACAAACGAAAGCACGCTGCCGACCCCGCCGAAAATGCCGTCGATAATAAGTCGGTGAAGCACCTCGTTGACGCGAATGTTGGTTAAAAGCGTATCGCAAAGGGCAGTGAGGCTTTCTATGCCCGTTTCTAACAGTTGCTGTAAATACAGCCCTATAACGTTAAAGGTTAAGAAAAATACCGCCGCCATAATTAAAATAAAACAGGGGATTGCGGTGTATTTGCCGGTTAAGACCTTGTCTATTTTTAGGCTTCTTGTATGCTCTTTACTCTCGTGCGGTTTTACAACCGTTTCGGCGCACAAATCTTTAATAAAAGAAAATCGCATATCGGCTATCGCCGCCGCGCGGTCAAGACCCGATTCGTCCTCCATCTGTAAAACGATATGTTCTATCATTTCTTTTTCGTTTTGAGAAAGATTAAGCGCCTTTTCGACCATTTCGTCGCCCTCGATAAGCTTGGTGGCGGCAAAACGAACCGGTATTTTAGCGGCTACGGCGTGGTCCTTAACAAGTTCCATAATACCGTGAATACAACGGTGTACCGCGCCGCCCTTATGGTCGGCGCTGCAAAAGTCGTTACGGCCGGGTTTTTCCTGATATTTTGCAATATGTACCGCATGGGTTACAAGCTCTTCTATGCCCTCGCCTTTTGAAGCCGAAATAGGAACAACCGGTATACCCAAAGCCTCTTCCATAGCGTTGATTTTGACCGTGCCGCCGTTTCCGCGCATTTCGTCCATCATATTAAGCGCCAAAACCACCGGGACGTCAAGTTCCATAAGCTGCAGGGTCAAATACAGGTTACGTTCAATATTGGTGGCGTCGACAATATTTATAATGCCTGTGGGCTTTTCTTCTAAAATAAAACGCCGGGATACGATTTCTTCGCTGCTGTAAGGGGAAAGAGAATAAATGCCGGGCAGGTCGGTAACAAGTGTGTTGGCGGTACCTTTAATGGGTCCGGTGTTGCGGTCAACCGTAACGCCGGGGAAATTGCCGACGTGCTGATTTGCCCCCGTAAGGGCGTTAAACAGGGTAGTTTTACCGCAGTTTTGGTTGCCCGCCAGCGCAAATGTAAGGGTGACGCCTTTTAGGGGCGGATTCTCGCCCGCCTTTTGGTGATACTTACCGCTTTCACCAAGACCGGGGTGCCGCGGTATTTCAAAGTGCTGTTTGGTACGCTGTGTAACAAGCTCTTGCTCGGTTGTGGGTTCAACCGTAATTTTTTCGGCGTCCGACAGGCGCAGGGTCAGTTCGTACCCGTGGATACGAAGCTCCATCGGGTCCCCCATAGGCGCAAATTTAGAAACGGTAACAACCGCCCCCGGAATTACGCCCATATCGAGAAAGTGTTGGCGTAGCGCACCGCTTCCGCCGACCGTCTTTACAACCGCCGACTCGCCGACTTTAAGTTTGTTAAGTGTCATTGAAAAACTTCTCCAAAAAAATTACTTCAAAAAAGCATACAGAAAAATCTATATGCTTTTTTGCTTATTCTTCGATTTCCGATTCCTGCGAAGAGGCGGTTTCGGTTTTAATGTTTGTGTTATAGTAAACCGTTATGGGGGTTTCGGTGTTGATTTCGGTGCCCATTGCGGGAGAGGTTTCAATTATTACCTGCTCTTTTGTGGCGGTTTCGCCGAATTTGCCGACAAGCTCAATGCAAGAGGGTTCAATGCCCATCTCTAAAAGCTTAATATGCGCGGCGTCTTTGGTCATCCCCTTAAGGGTTGTAGGCAGTTTGAATTTAGCGGGGCCCATAGAAATGGTAAGGCCTATTTCGGTGTCGCGTTTTACGCTTTGTCCCGCCGCTACCGACTGCCCCATTATTTTGCCCCTTTCAATAGCCGAGCTGTACTCTTTTTTTTCTATTGTAAACTTGAACCAGTTGGTGTTATTGCTGTCGTTAACTACTTCATGGTAGGTTTTGCCCGTAAAATCGGGTACGCTTGTGGTCCGGTCCATAATGCCGGTGCTTTCGGTTGAGCTTACATCGGCGGTAATGGACGATATGTCGGCAATCGAGGAGGTATCGTTAGAAGAATTGCCAAACAGACTGTCTCTAAACAGGGTAAACACAAGTATTAAAACTATCAAAATCAGCGCCACCGCCGTAATAATCGCGGCTTTTATGGCGTAAGACTTGTTGTTTTTCTTTTCGGCTTTGACCTTTTCGGGGGTTTTCAGCGGTTCGTCGTTAATATTGTCCGCCATTTCGGCTTGCAGGTCTTTACGAAATTCCTCTACCGATGACGTGCGGTCTTCGGGTAAAATCTGCAGCGCATTTGCCAGCGCCACCAAAACGTTTTGCGGAATAACCTCCGCAAGGCGCCGCGGGAAAGACATATTATCGTCGTTAATTCTGGTGTTGGCGGCAGGCGGCGGACTGCCTATAAGGGTTCTGAAAATGCTTGCCGCAAGACCGTAAACGTCGGTGCAGGTGCCCTCACTCGTGTCCTTAAAGCCGTACTGCTCGGCGGCGGCGTAACCGGGGTATAACCGGGAAGTCATTTCGCTTGAGGTGTTGCGCACCTTGGCAATTGAAAAACCGGTAAGTCGAAGCTTACCGTCGCGTCCGACTATAAGGGTCTCGGGCGAGATGGCGCGGTGAATTATGCCCGCGGTATGCAGCTGCGAAAGGGTGGAAAAGATGGGTAAAAACAGCGGTCTTGCCTGTTCCCACGAGAGATTGCCG
>CADBUL010000012.1 GCA_902797875.1 Oscillospiraceae bacterium
GTCTTTCCGGCGGCAAAACCGTGTTCAAGACGGGCAATAATCTTTAATTAATAATTCGTTGCTTCTACTTCAAAATAGCTTTGCGGATGTGCGCATACCGGGCAGATTTCGGGGGCTTTTTTGCCTATTACAAGGTGTCCGCAGTTGCGGCAACGCCACATAACCTCGTCGCTTTTTTCAAATACCTTTTGCATTTGTATATTATCCAAAAGTTTAAGATAGCGCTCTTCGTGCGATTTTTCGATGGCGCCCACCATTCTGAATTTTTCGGCGATTTCCGAAAAGCCTTCGGCCTGCGCCTCTTTCGCGAAGGTATCGTACATATCGGTCCACTCAAAGTTTTCGCCCTCGGCGGCGGCTTTAAGGTTATCGGCGGTGGAGCCTATACCGGATAACTCCTTAAACCACATTTTGGCGTGTTCTTTTTCGTTTTCGGCGGTTTCAAGGAATATCGCCGCGATTTGTTCATAACCCTCTTTTTTGGCTTTTGAAGCAAAATAGGTGTATTTGTTTCTCGCCTGGCTTTCGCCGGCAAACGCCGTCATAAGATTTTTCTCGGTTTTTGAGCCTTTTAATTCCATATTTAACACTCCTTAAAATTTTTAGATGTTTACCGTAAACTATTATACATTATTTTTGCGGTAAAGTCCATATAAATCTGCCGCGCGAGAAGTTGCATTTTATATTTTTCGGTGGTATAATATTTGTATGCTTACACGGTATGATAAAATTTTGGCTGCAGCCCTTTCCTTACTGTGCATTTTATCGGTAGGGCTTTTTTTTACGGGTGAAAATCAAAGTAAGGTTATAGTAACGGTCGACAATAAGCAGGTCGCCGCACTCCCGCTGAATCGGGATGGCGAAAAGGTGATAACCACCCCCTACGGCACCAACACCGTAACCGTAAAAGACGGAAAATGCACCGTTACCCATACCGACTGTAAAAACCTTATCTGCCAAAAAACGGCGGCAATATCGCGGTACGGTGAGTCGATAGTCTGCGCCCCGCACCACCTTGTTGCGGAGGTACGGTAATGGCAAAAAAAGCTTCGCTTTACGCTTCGTTTTTAATATTGTCGCTTGGGTTTTCATATGCCGAAAGCTTTATTCCGGCGGGATTTTTATTCCCCGGTTTCAAACCGGGGTTTGCTAATCTTGTGCCGCTGACCCTTCTTATTTACGGCCACCCGGCAGCGGCGCTAGCGGTAAACGTTTTAAGAATACTACTTTCAACCTTGCTGTTTGGCAGTATATCGGCGCTTCCGTTTTCGATTGCGGGTGCGGCAGGTTCCTTTTTGGTTATGTGGCTTATGTGCAAAACTAACCTCTTTTCGCCTATCGGCATTTCGGTCGCGGGCGGTGTAATGCACAACGTCTCGCAACTTTTGGTATCGCTTATGTTTTTACCCTTTTCGGTCATGAGATATATAAGTGTTTTTATGGCTTTTGGTATGTTGACTGGCGCTCTTATGGGCGTTTTATGTAAAATCGTTATTGACCGCTTTAATAAGCGTTTATCAATTCTTAAAACGAATAAGGAGATATAAAAAATGAAAACAAAACCATTCAAATCCGAATCCAAAAAACTTATGGATATGATGATTAACTCCATCTACACCCATAAAGAGATTTTTTTAAGAGAGATTATTTCCAATGCGTCGGACGCCTTGGACAAACTGTATTTTCGCTCGCTTACCGACCAGTCGGTGGGTATGAAAAAGAGCGATTTTTGCATAAATATCGAGGTGGACAAACAGGCGCGTCTTATAACGGTCAGCGATAACGGTTGCGGTATGACTGCCGAAGAACTCGACAAAAATCTTGGTACCATAGCCAAAAGCGGCTCGTATGATTTTAAGACCGAAAATGGCGAAACGCCAAAGAACGTCGATATTATTGGTCAGTTCGGCGTGGGATTTTACTCGGCTTTTATGGTAAGCGACGCCGTAACGGTCATCTCGCGCGCTTTCGGTGAAGAGGGCGCCAACCGTTGGTACTCTACCGGCGCCGACGGCTATTCTATCGAACCGGCAGACCGCGAAAACGCCGGCACCACCGTTATAATGCACATTAAAGAAGACGCCGAAAACGAGAATTACAGCGAATTTTTAGATACGTATAAAATTCAAGAGTTAATTAAAAAATATTCCGATTATATTCACTACCCCATAAAAATGGAGGTCAGCGACTATAAACCCAAGGAAAATCCCGATAAAAAAGAGGGCGAAGCCCCCGAATACGAAGAGGTTAAAACCGTAAAAACCATAAACAGTATGGTGCCGCTGTGGAAACGCGAAAAGCGTAACATAAAAAAAGAAACCTACAACGCCTTTTATAAAGAAAAATACTACGACTACGAAGACCCTATAAAGGTTATTCATTATAAAACCGAGGGCGACGCCACCTACACGGCGCTTTTGTTCATACCCGCCCACGCCCCCTTTGATTACTACACCAAAGAGTACGAAAAAGGCCTGCAGCTTTACTCTAAGGGCGTAATGATAATGGAAAAATGCGATAAGGCGCTGCCCGACCATTTTAGTTTTGTAAAGGGACTTATTGACAGCGAAGACCTTACCCTTAACATCTCGCGTGAGACGCTTCAGCACGACAGTCAAATAAAGCTTATAGCCAAAACGGTTGAGAAAAAGATAAAAAACGAGCTCGAAAAAATGCTTAAAACCGACCGCGATAATTACGAAAAATTCTTTGCGGCGTTTGGCAGACAACTTAAATTCGGCGTTTACAACAACTACGGGTTATATAAAGACGAGCTTAAAGATTTACTGCTTTTTGACTGTTCGCTTGATAAAAAAATCACCCTTAAAGAGTATATAGAAGGTCTAACCGATAAACAGGAAGAAATTTACTATGCTTCGGGTGAAACGATAGAGAGCGTAAAAATGCTTCCGCAGACTGACAGCGTTATAAAAGGCGGATTTACGGTGCTTTATCTTACCGATCCGGTCGACGAATTTGCCCTTAAAACCTTAAATGAGTACGACGGCAAAAAGTTTATAAACGTTTGCGATAAAGAGCTTAAACTCGACAGCGATAAAGAAAAGGCGGCGGCAGATAAAACACAAAGCAGCAAAGAACTTTTAGAGCAAGCCAAAAAGGTGCTTGAAAACAAGGTTTCGGCGGTAAAATACACAGCGGCGCTTGGCGAACACCCCGTAGCGCTGACAAGCGAGGGCGCCATAAGCCTTGAAATGGAAAAGGCGTTAAACGCCATCCCGGGAAGCTCCAATCCGGTTAAGGCGAATTTGGTGCTGGAACTTAACCTCAACCACAAAGTTACTCAAACTTTAGATAAGCTGTACGCCGACAACCGTGAAAAATTCGACCTTGCAATTAAACTTTTATACGACGAAGCCTGCGTTGTATCGGGCAAAAAGATAGACGACCCGCTTGCTCACGCCAAAGCGGTGTGCGATCTTTTAACCAAATAAACACCTTAAAAGGGCATAAATATAAGGGATGTAAATCTACATCCCTTTATTTTTTTTTCGGTTTACCTATTGATTTTTTAACTGTCTTACGTCGTTACCCTTAAACAGTTTTGCGGTGTAGTTACCCATAAACCGCGAGCCTATGCGCTCGCTGTATTTTTCTTCGATTTGGTCAACGTCAAAATTGGTGTTTATAATTGTGGGGCGTCCCATATTGTACCTTGTGTTTACAATATTATACAGCGCGCTTTTTGAAAAACTTGTTATAAACTCGGCGCCAAGGTCGTCTATAATCAGCAAATCGCAGGTCAGCATTTCATCACTTTGCGGGGTTTGGCCGCTATACGAAAAATGCTCTTTTTCGCAAACCGTAAAAAGGTTTTGCGCCGAATAGTATTTTACGCCGTAACCCTTTTTTATAACCTGTTTTGCAATGGCCACCGAAAGATGGGTTTTGCCAAGTCCCGTTTTGCCCATAAACAGTAAATTTTTACTGCTGCCACTAAAACTATCGGCGTAGTCTTTACAAAAATCGTACAGTTTTTGCATACCGCCGCGGCAGTTTTCGGGGTAGTACGAAATATCAAAATTTTCAAAACCGTAGTTTTGAGCGCCAACCGTTGCGTAAAGCTCTTTGAGCGCAATTTCGGTCGCCGCCGCCGTAACACAATCACAATATTTTCCGTTTACCAAAAAACGGTCGTTGCAAATACTGCAAACGGGGGAGTATTCCTCTTGTTCGTGCTCTTTTAATATTTTTGATTTTTTGGCTGAAAGCTCTTTTATCTCTTTATGAATATCGGCAACGCCCTCACCCGAAAATACCGCCGAAACGGTTTTAAGGTTCAGCGCGCGAATTTGCTGTTCAATAGCCGCAAGTTCGGGGATTTTATGGTGAAGCTCCGCTTCTTTTTGACGGTAAACTCTCTTCTTTTCAAGCGACATATCGCGCAGCATATCAATCGCTCTTGCATATGTTTCTTGCGAAAAAGCCATATTTTACACCTCTATTCAAAGTCACTTTCAAGTTTTTTGTTAAACTTGTTTTTATCGTACGAAGGGGCGGCCTTGTCCTTATTTTCCTGTTTATGGCTGTTTAGGTATTTATTAAGATCTTCAAGCGAAGCAACGCCGCCTTTATGCCAATCCTCTAATATTTTATCGAGGTATTTCATATTAAACTCGCCGATGTTGTCGACCGTAATATCGTAACCCTCTTTTAACAGAGCGACCGAAAAACCGTAGGTATAAATCCACTTGTAACAAAGTTCGGATTCTTTTTTGCTGGGCGAACGGCGTGTAAACCCGAAGACGCGGCTAACCGTATTCCACGCGTTTTGCGAAGCGGTAAGCAGTTTTATGCGCTCTTCGGCGGCTTCAATGGTGTCAATTCCGTTATTTATAAAATCGACCGCCGTCTTTTCAATATAACCGATGGTCCCGCGCCCCGAATTTACGGCGTAATCAAACACCATTAAAAGCACGCTTACAGGCATACCCTGATCCATCACAAGCCACGTAAGCGTCGAGCTTTCGCTTTGGCGAAGGGTTCTGCCAAGTCGCATTTGAGCCTCTGAAAACAAGAATTTAATTTCGGGGTTATCGCTTGCCAGCTGCGCAACCTCGATACGACCGGGTTTTTCAATTTCTTTTTGGGGTACGGTTTTTTGCGGCTTTGCCGATGACGGGCGCTTTTCGGCGGTTAAATATCCAAGGTCTGCCCAAAAACCGAGCGCGTCTACTACGTCATGTTCGTTTGCCGCAATCGTTTTGGCGATATTTTGCGGGTCTATATCTTTGGAAAGATCCGAAAATATGAGCAGTAAAACCTTAAGCTGCAAACTGCCGGCAAGTTTTATATGTTTATTTACGACCGATTTTGGCAGCGTAAACAGCTCACCCAGCATTTTTTGGTTTATTTCATAGCCCATATTTTCACCTTCCTTTTTCTGAATATAGTCGGGTGATAATTATACCAAACATTTTTACAAAAGTAAATAGTTATTTTTATTGTCTTTGCGGTGTTGTATTTTTTTGCAAAATATAGTATAATCTAAATGAATATTTTATTTTTGGAGAAGTTATGTTAGACAAATTAAACTCGGTAGAAAAAAGGTATAACGATATTAACCGGGAGCTTATGGATCCTTCGGTTGTTTGCGATCCCGAAAAGTTCAAAACTTTGGGCAAAGAACAAAAGACGCTCGAGCCCATCGTTTCGGCGTTTCTGGAATATAAAAAGGCGCAAGCCGAACAAAAAGAAGCCGAAGAATTACTTAACGCCGGCGGACTTGATAACGATATGAAAGAGCTTTGCGACGAACAGCTGAAATCCGCCAAAAAGCAAATCGAAGAACTGACCGAAAAGTTAAAGGTTTTACTGCTGCCTCGCGACCCTAACGACGAGCGCAACGTCATTGTCGAAATCCGCGGCGGCGCGGGCGGTGAAGAGGCGGCGCTTTTTGCGGGTTCGCTTTACCGTATGTACACCATGTACGCCGAAAGCAAAGGCTATAAAATCGAGGTAATAAATGAAAACGCCACGGAACTGGGCGGCATTAAAGAGATAAGCTTTTCGGTAATGGGCGAGGGCGCCTATTCGCGTTTTAAGTACGAAAGCGGCGTTCACCGCGTACAGCGCGTACCCGATACCGAATCGGGCGGACGAATTCACACCTCGACCGTAACGGTCGCCGTACTGCCTGAAGCCGACGACGTTGAAATAGAAATCAACCCGGCGGATTTACAGATAGATACCTACCGCAGCGGCGGCGCGGGCGGTCAGCACGTAAATAAAACCGAAAGCGCCATCCGTATAACCCACATTCCCACCGGGCTTGTGGTAGAGTGCCAGGACGAGCGCAGTCAGTATAAAAACAAAGACAAAGCCATGAAGGTTTTGCGCTCGCGATTACTTGAACTTAAACAAAAAGAGCAAAACGACGCCATCGCCTCCGACCGCAAAAGTCAGGTAGGCAGCGGCGACCGAAGTGAAAGAATACGCACCTACAATTTCCCGCAGGGGCGCGTAACCGACCACCGCATAGGCCTTACCCTTTACAAAATCGAACAAATAATGAACGGAGACCTCGACGAAGTAATCGACGCGCTTATAACCTACTACCGCGCCGAAATGCTTAAAGAGGGCGAGGAATAAAATATGCAAACCCGCGTTTTTGAAATTTATGACAGCGCGAATAAAGATATCTCCGCCGTTTGCGAAATACTGAAAAACGGCGGCGTAGTGGCTCTGCCGACCGAAACGGTCTACGGGCTTGCCGCTAACGCGCAAAACAAGGATGCGGTTCAAAAAATATTTGCCGCCAAAGGGCGCCCTGCCGATAACCCTCTTATAGTTCATATCGCCAACAAAGAGGAACTTGCCCCGCTGGTTAAAGAGATACCGCAGGAGGCGCAAAGGTGTATCGACGCGTTTTGGCCCGGCCCCTTTACAGTTATACTGCCAAAGACCGACGCTATACCGCCGATAACTTCGGGCGGACTTGATACGGTTGCCGTCAGAATGCCCTCAAACCCCGTAATTAACGCCGTTATTTCGGGCTGCGGTTTTCCGCTTGCGGCGCCTTCAGCCAATATTTCGGGCAAACCGTCCCCCACCAAAGCAAGCCATGTAATAGAAGATATGCAGGGCAAAATCGAGGGCATAGTAAAAAGTTATGATTGTACCGTAGGGGTAGAGTCTACCGTCGTGTCGTTTATAAACGGCGAGGTGCGACTGCTGCGACCTGGCGGCATAACCTTGGAAATGCTGCAAAAAGAAGTCCCCGATATTATTGTGGACGACGGGGTATTGCATACCGTTAAAAAGGCGCTCTCGCCGGGTATGAAATACAAACATTACGCTCCGAACTGTAACGTTACGCTTATACAGGGCAGCAGCAGTGCCTTTTGCGATTTTGCAGACAAAAGCGGACTGTTTGCGATATGCCTTAAAGAGGATGAAAAACACCTTAAAAATAATTATATTTCTCTTGGAGATAACCCCGAAACGACCTTGTTTTCTTCCTTGCGCAAACTCGACGAACTCGGTATAAAGCGGGCGGTCTGCCACGCCCCGGACAAAAGCGGTACCGGTCTTGCGGTATATAACCGCATGCTTCGCGCCTGCGGGTTCAATATTGTAAAACTTCCCTTTATTATCGGCGTTACGGGTCCGTCGGGGTCGGGTAAAACATCTCTTGGTATGGCCGCAAAAAACCTCGGTATTACCGCCATAGATTGCGATAAATTTGCAAAAGATATAGTCGAAAGTCTTAAAACCGAACTTTGCGAAGCCTTTGGCGACGATATTTACAAAAACGGAAAACTCGACCGTGCGCTGCTTGCCGACCGCGCTTTTTCAAGCGCAGAAGACATCGAAAAACTAAACAAAATAACCCTGCCGCGCATTTTATCGGCCTTAAAACAGAAGATAAAAGAGATAGAAAAGGGCTTTGTGATTCTCGATGGAGCCACCCTTATCGAATCGGGCGGGGCGGATATGTGTAACCGCCTTATTGCGGTTTTATCCAAAAAAGAGGACCGTCTAAGCCGCTTTTCAAAGCGTGACAACCTAAATATCCGGTCAGCGCAAAAAAGACTTACCGCGGCAAAGGACGACTCATTTTATAAAGCGGCGGCAACCGATGTTATCGAAAATACCGCCACTATGGAAGAGTTTTCGAAAAATTGTCAAGAATTACTTCAAAATATAATTTCATTCAAAGAAAGGTGAAATGCATGACAGCAAAAGAAATTAAAGAAAAACTTGCCTCCCAAAACCGTAACGCCTACGACAAAATGACCGCCGCCGAAATAGATTCGGCATACGACTATTGCGAGGGATACAAAGAATTTCTCAATATAGCCAAAACCGAGCGCGAAGCGGTTAAATACGCCATAGCGCTTGCAAAAGAAAAAGGATTTCAAGAGTTTTTGGTGGGCGAAAAATACAACCCCGGCGATAAATTCTACATTAACAACCGCGGCAAAGCCGCCGCGTTTTTGGTAATCGGCAAAAAACCGGCCGCAGAGGGTATAAATATCGTGGCGGCGCATGTCGACAATCCCCGACTTGACCTTAAAGGCAACCCGCTTTATGAGGCGGACGAAATCGGCTATTTCAAAACCCACTATTACGGCGGTATAAGAAAATACCACTGGCCGGTAACCCCCTTAGCGCTTCACGGTGTTATATGCCTTAAAAACGGCGAAAGCAAAGAAATAGTGCTTGGCGAAAAAGAGGATGAGCCCTGCTTTGCTATCACCGACCTGCTTCCGCACCTTGCGCAAGAACAAAATAAACGCACCCTGCCGCAGGGCATTAAAGGGGAAGAACTTAACATCGTAATCGGTTCGCGACCCTTCAAAGATGACGAAGCAAGCGAAAAGGTTAAACTTAACCTGCTTAGTATTTTGTTTGAAAAATACGGAATCATCGAGGACGATTTCCGCAGCGCGGAGCTTGTAGCCGTACCCGTCACCAAAGCCAGAGATATCGGTTTCGACCGCAGTCTTGTAGGCGCCTTCGGACACGACGACCGTGTTTGCGCCTACCCGGCGTTCACCGCTCTTTTGGATACCAAAACGCCCGAGCGTACATGCCTTTGCGTATTTGCCGATAAAGAAGAAACCGGAAGCGAAGGCAACACCGGTTTGCAGTCGGATTTCGTTAAATACATTGTAGACGATCTTTGCCGCCCGTTTGGTATATCCACTACCGTTGCGCTTCGTAATTCCTGCTGCCTTTCGGCAGATGTTAACGGCGCTTACGACCCCACCTTTGCCGACGCTTTCGAAAAAAACAACGCCTGCTTTATAAACCGCGGCGTTTGTGTAACCAAATACACCGGCGGCGGCGGAAAATACGATACTTCCGACGCTTCAGCCGAGTATGTTTCAAAGGTCCGCACGATACTTGACAACGGAAACGTCGCCTGGCAGATAGGCGAACTCGGAAAGGTAGATATCGGCGGCGGCGGAACGGTCGCAAAATACCTTGCCCGCCTTGGTATGGACGTTATAGATATCGGCGTGCCGGTACTTGCAATGCACTCGCCGTTCGAGATAGTTTCAAAACTTGATATTTACGCAACCTACCGCGCCTGCGCCGAGTTTTTCGTTAACGCTTAAAATTGCATAAAAACAGTCTTGCCCCTGCCGAATTTTTCGGCGGGGGGTTTTTGTACTCCATAAGTTCAAACGCGTTATTTATGCAAAATAAGGCCTTATCATACTTTACATTTAAGAAAACAATGATTATAATATTATCAGGGCATATATTTATTAAATTCGGGACAAAAGTAAAGATTTTTCGGGCGTTGTAACGCCCTGAAAAGGAGAGTTTTTATGGCAGCAAAACACAGTAATAAAAAAGGCGGAAAAACAGGGCTTGTTATTATTGCGATAGTTCTTATCATAGCCCTTGCGACAGGGGCGGCGTGGTATTTTAGCAACAAAGAAACCGGTCAAAATACCCCCGACGCAGATAATAATACCGCCGCAATCGCCGACGGCGACCAAACCTTTACCAACCAGATTTTGCAATTTGAGGGCGACGTAGTCGAAGCCCTTACCTACAACAATATGCTGCTTGTAAACTCTTACGATGCAGGTCTTGATACCGCATCGGCGAGAAGCGACCTTTACGGTTTGTACGATTTCAGAAAACTCGGCTCGCAAAATCTCGGCACGGGCGACTACAACATAAACCTTTATAAAAACGGATTTTATGTAATTTCGCGTACCGAGAATAAGCTGACTTTATATAATGGTTCGGGCGAAAAAGCCGAAGAGAAGCTTTTTAATAACCTGCCCGAATTCTCACGCGTGGGGGCTCTCTCGCGCGACGGTACAACCCTGTTATCGTATGACGCAAAAGAGTGCCGTCTGTACCTTACCAATATTTCAACCGGCAAAACCGCTAAGCTCGACGGCAGGTACACCGACCTTTCCAAAGCAGAGCCTTGCGAGGACGGTTTTTCAATAATAGCAAGCAACCAAAAAACATATTTTGTAAATCTAAAAAATAAATCGGTTTCGTTATTGTACAGCGGCAAAAACATCACCTGCAACGGCGCGTATTTCGGACTTGGCACCACCGATTATAACTTTGAAATAGTCAAAAAAGACAAACCCGTTTATCTGTCTATGGTTACGGTCGACGAATACCCCATCGGTCTTGGCGAAAAGGCGTTTGCCACCCAAACCATGCAAACCGCAAACAACATTGTAAGGGTTTACGATTTAGAAAATAAAGAGCGCCGCGACTATAACCTTACCGCCCTACCCGAAAGCGTAGTATTCGCAGGTACTGACGCCATAGTAGTAACCGGCGGAAGCGACCTGCGTCACCACAACGTGCGCGCGCTTTCCGGCGAGGTTGTAAAGCAGGTTAAAATCGATATTTCAACAAGCGACGGCAACACACTGTATTCTAAAAACGAGGTTATTAAAAACAATACCGCCGAAAGTTCTTCACAAGCGGCGGAGCAACCCGCACAGCCCACCTCTGACGATAAAGAAAAGGCCGTAATAATTAACGCCCCCAATATTAACCAAAATCCCGAATACCCCACAGGGTGCGAGTCGGTCGCGACGGTTATGGCGCTAAAATATGCCGGGCATAACGTTACGGTAGGCAAATTTATTGATTCTTACCTTACAAAAAGCAGCTCGTTTTATATGCAGGACGGCAAAAAAATCGGTCCCGACCCGTACAAGGCGTTTATAGGCAACCCGCGTTCTAACGCCTCTTACGGTTGTATGGCGCCGGTTATTGAAACCGCATGTCAAAAAGCGGGCGCCAAGGTTGAAAACACAACCGGTATGCCGCTTTCTGATTTATGCGCAAATTATATAGACAAAAAAAGCCCGGTTATAATATGGGCTACCATCGATATGGAGGAAAAGACAAGCGGAAGCGTCTGGTACCTTGAGGACGGCAGTAAATTTGTATGGCCCAAACACGAACATTGCTTACTGCTTGTGGGCTACGACGACGATTATTATTACATTAACGACCCCATGAAGGGCGCAACCGTAAAATACAAAAAAACGGTGGTAGAACAGCGCTACGGCGAACTCGGTATGCAGTCGCTTGTAGTCAAATAAAGGAGAATACCTATGCTTAAAATCGAAAATCTTACAAAAAAATACGGTGAAAAGGCGGCGGTCGACCACCTTTCGCTCGAGATTAAAAGCGGCGAAATATACGGTTTTATAGGCCATAACGGAGCCGGCAAAACCACCACCTTAAAATCGGTCACCGGTATACTGAATTTCGACGAGGGTGAAATTTATATCGACGGCAAATCAATCAAAAAACAGCCGCTTGAGTGCAAAAAGATTATGGCGTATATCCCCGACAACCCCGATTTATACAATTATATGACCGGCATTGACTACCTTAACTTTATAGCCGATATTTTTGAGGTACCGCAAAACGACCGTATTGAAAAAATCAACCGCTATGCCGCCGAATTCGAAATTGCCGGTTCGCTTACCGCCTCGATTTCTTCCTATTCGCACGGAATGAAGCAAAAACTTGCCGTAATTTCGGCTCTTATTCATTCGCCCAAGCTTGTAATTATGGATGAACCCTTTGTGGGGCTTGATCCGATTGCCTCCCATAAGCTAAAAGAATATATGCGCGAAATCTGTAAAGAGGGCGGCGCCATTTTCTTTTCGACCCACGTGCTTGAGGTTGCCGAAAAACTGTGCGATAAGGTCGCCATTATAAAAGAAGGCAAGCTTATTAAATGCGGCACCATGGAAGAAGTCAAGGGCGATTCGTCGCTTGAATCGGTATTCCTTGAGTTGGAGGACAACAATGCTTAAGGCCTTAATTAAAAAGCAGTTTCGCGAAATTATATCGGGTTACACCGTAAACAAAAAAACCGGTAAAAAGCGTTCGGCTGGCGCCACCGCGGGACTTGTTATTCTGTTTATCTTTATGTTTGCCAGCGTAGGCTTCGCCTATTACGGTATGGGACTTTTGCTGGCTTCGTCCTTTGTGAATCAGGGGCTGTCATGGCTGTATTTTGCCGTTATGGGTATTATGGCGATCTTTTTAGGGGCGCTGTTTGATACCTTCTCGGCGTACTCTACCATCTACTGCGCCAAAGATAACGACCTGCTTTTATCTATGCCGATAAAACCGTCGAGCATCCTGCTCTCGCGGATGTTCTCATTATTTATGATGGGCTTGATTTTCGAGTGTATGGTTTTTATTCCGGCGCTCCTTGCTTACATTACGGTTACCGCCATTTCGGCAGGCGCAATAGTCTTATTCTCCTTGTCGACCATACTTATAGCGGTTGCGGTAACGGCGCTTAGTTGTATTTTCGGCTACCTTGTAGCGCTGATTGGTTCGCTGTTCAAAAACAAGGCGTTTATCAGCATTATATCAACCGTTTTAATACTTTTTGTTTATTATATTTGCTATTTCAGAATTAACGATCTTTTGAACGGTATAGCCAACAATGCAAATGCCATATCAAACACCATAAAAACCTATTTATACCCTATGTACCGTCTTGGTATGGGATGTACCGGGGATGTGCCAAGCTTTTTGATATTTGCCGCCATAACGGTTGTGTTGTTTGCGGTGGTATGCATGGTGCTTTCGCGCGGTTTTATAAAAATAACCACCGGCAAAACCGACCAAAAGGGCGGGTTGTCCTCTAAAAAATCGATTCAGTCCAAAAGTCCCGAATCGGCGCTGCTTAAAAAAGAACTCAAACACTTTTGGTCGAGCATTGCATATATGATGAACTGCGGACTCAGCCTTGCCGTTTTGCTTTTCGCCGCGGTTATGCTTTTTGTAAAATCGGCTGACATTAACGCCGTATTAAACGAAATTAAAACCGTATTTCCTCAAGCAGACCGATTACTGCCGCCGCTTGTTGCCGCGGCGACCGTTTTGGTTTGCTCGGTTTCGGTAATTTCGTCGCCCTCAATTTCGCTCGAAGGCAATAATTTGTGGATACTTCGCACCAGCCCCATACCGCCGGAAAAGGTGCTTTATTCTAAACTTAAATTGCACCTTGTTTTAACCGAAATACCCGCCTGCCTGTTTGTAATTTCGGCGATTTTTGTCTTAAAAATATCTTTAATAAATTCGATCCTTTTGATTGCGACTGTATTTATGGCGGTAATTATTCTGGGGTATTTGGGACTGATATTTAACCTAAAACACCCTAAACTTGAATGGACCAACGAAACCGTCCCCGTAAAGCAAAGCATAAGCGTGTTGTTTTGTATGCTTTCGGGTTTTGCGACGGCGGTCGTGTACACAGGTCTTATGATGGTATCGGTGTTTGTATTAAATATCAGCGCTACGCTTTATATGTCGCTGTTTGCCGTAGTTTTTGCTCTTATGTGCGTTTGGCTTGACCGCCGTCTTAAAACCAAAGGCGCACAGTTATTTGAAAGTTTATAAAAAGCATAAAAAATACCGACCGCAAAAAACGGTCGGTATTTTTGTTTTATTATAAGAAATAAATATTTACGTTTCGTCTGCCGAATCTTTCACATTGGGCTTCGCTGGCGAAGTACAGGTCAACGTTGGTGGGGCGTTTTCTGATAAATCCGCCGGTGTCGGCTGCAATGGAATATCCGTAAACGTATTTACCGTCGGTAGAAACTATCCACATCTTGGTATAGTAGGGAATAATCTTGGGATTAACCGCTACAATACCGGGTTTTGCGGTCATACCGGTAGAGGTGCTGGGGATGTTTTGGTGATATGCGGTAGCCTGAACCGTCTTCATCGATTTATATTTAAGGGGGCGGTTGTTAGCGTCAAGCGTGATGGCGCTCGAAGGTTTTAATACCGATATAGTAGAACTTGAAGCCGAGGTTTTTGCGGCTGCAGCCGAGACCTTTTTGACGGAAACGGGCTTTGCCTTGGTGCCTATAAGCTTAATTCCGTTCACGGCTTCTTTTTTTACGGTACGCGAAATTTGCTCGCTTTTTATCTCTTTACCGTCTACGGTGGTGACCTCGTAAACTATTTCGACGCTGCCGTCCTCACCCTTTTTAGAGATTTTGCTCTCGCCTTTATATAGGGTTGAGGTCTTTTTCTCAATGTATTTAAAAGGGATGGTTTCGGTTTTGGTAACGGTAGATTTTTTGGTAATTGCAATTACCGCGGTGGTATCTTTTGTTAAAACGGTACCAGAGGGGATAGAACACGCGTAACCCTCTTTGTTTGCAATACCCGCCGTTTCCATGGCCTGGTCAATGGTGCAAACCGAGGTATAAACCGGGATTTCTTCTTCGTAGGTCTTAAATAAAACCGTAAAATAGGTTACAATAGATAAAATATTTTCGGTGCGTTCAACCTTTTGGTTATCTTTTAAGGTTATGCCCGCGCAGTTAAGTATATTTTCGGTGCTGTCGCTGTTGCAGTAAACCTCAATATGTCCGCTGTCGTTAACAATAACATATTTTTGCGCCGATACCGAACCTATCATGGTCGAAACCATAGTAAAGATTAAGGCGAACATCAAGGTAATCTTAATTACGGCACGGGTAAGTTCTTTATTCAGCTTAACTTTTGATAACATAAATTACTCCTTACGGCAAGGGATTTCCTAACCGCATTTGCCATTATAATGCAAAAAAAGGGGGGTTTCAAACCCACAAAAGCAATTTTTTTGGTCATATTTACTAAAATTACCTGAATTTGAGGGTTACAAAAGGTTACAAACTTGTTTCTTTTAGCCTAAAAAATAAGATTATGGAAAATTTTAACAAAATTATTGGTCAAAATTACCATATTTTGTCGATAATCTCCACAAAATACCCCTTTTTTGGCGGTCGGATGTAAAAAATGTGAAATATTTCCACAAAAATGGCTTAAAATGATTGATTTTACAAAATCATCCTTAGCAATATTATATGAAAAAATAGGTAAAATTATTACTTTGAGCTTGCAAACCGCTTACGGTATATACATAAATAATGTAAATAATTAAAAATTGTAACTTTTGACTTATCAACAATAAGTCTTTATATAAAAAAGGCAACGCGGTTTTAATGCGTTGCCTTTATAATTATTTAGATACTTATTTTTTTAGTTTTGCGGTTTTTTCATAAGCGGCGCAAACGGCAGATGCGGCTGCGCTGCGGAATTTCATTTTTTCCAGCGCCATAACGCCGGCTATGGTCGTACCACCCGGCGAACATACCTCATCTTTAAGTTTTTCGGGGTGTTTGCCGCTGTTTTGAAGCATTTTTGCGCTGCCGAGTATTGTTTGAGCGGCATAAACTGCCGCCTTATCGCGGGGGACTCCGCAAGATACGGCGCCGTCAGAAAGCGCCTGAGCAAACATATAAACGTAGGCGGGTCCGCAACCGGTAAGCGCGGCGGCGGCGTCGATTAGCTTTTCGTCTATTTTATCAACAAGTCCGGCGCCTTTTACAAGGTTGAGGAAGTCGGCTTGATCTTTTTCTGTTATCTCGTTTGCGACGCAGTAAAGTATCATACCCTCGCCTACTGCCGCAGGGGTGTTTGGCATAATTCTTATGCAGCGGTCGGTACCTGCGGCGGTGCAGATATCGCTTAGGCTAACCCCTGCCGCCATGGTTACAATAACCGTATTTTCAGCCAACATACCGTTTAGCGATTTTGCAACATTAATAATAACGTTGGGTTTTACAGCCAAAAATAAAAATTGCGATTTTGCCGCCTCTTCGACGGTTGTTACCGCAGCGCCTATGTTTTTTGCAAGAGATTGCGCCTTTTTTGTATCAAGGTCAAAAAGACCGATATTTTGGTCGGTACGGCTTACGGCGGCGGCAAGAGCCGAACCCATATTGCCGGTACCTATAAAGGATGCAGAAAAACTCATAATATTTCTCCTATCTTATATTTCCGTTACCCTGTATTATATATTTGTAGGTGGTAAGCTCTTTAAGTCCCATAGGACCGCGTGCGTGCAGTTTTTGGGTCGAAATGCCCATTTCACATCCAAGACCGAACTCGCCGCCGTCGGTAAAACGGGTAGATGCGTTGTGATATACCGCCGCGCTGTCAACCTTTTTCAAAAACTCGTCGGCGGCTGTTTTATCGTCAGTTACAATGGCTTCCGAGTGGTGGGTCGAGTGCATACTTATATGATTTATGGCACCGTTAACACCGTCAACGGCTCCTACCGCCATAATGTAGTCTAAAAATTCGGTGTCAAAATCTTGCTCACCCGCCAAAGTCGGGTTATTTGCAAACTTGGCGCAATACTCGTCAAATCTAAGCTGCACCGGGTGGGCGCAGTTTTCTAACCGTTTTTGCAAAAGCGGTATAAACCGGCTTGCAATTTCTTTGTCTACAAGACAAACCTCCGCCGCGTTGCAGACGCTCGGGCGGCTGGTTTTGGCGTTCTCGATTATATTTAACGCCATATTAAAATCGGCGTTTTTATCTACGTAAACATGGCAAATACCGGTGCCGGTTTCTATGCATGGGACGGTAGCGTTTTGTACGCATGCGCTGATAAGCCCCTTGCCGCCGCGCGGAATAAGCAGGTCGATATACCCGGTTGCGGTCATAAGGGTATTTGCGCTCTCTCGCGAGGTATCTTCTATAAGCGTTACGGCGTTTTGCGGCAGCCTGGCAAGTTTTAGGCCCTCTTGCAAAGCGGCGGTTATGGCAAGGGCGCTTTGGTGCGCCTCTTTACCGCAGCGAAGTACACAGGCGTTGCCGCTTTTTATGGAAAGCGCCGCCGCGTCGGAGGTTACGTTCGGACGGCTTTCGTATATTATTGCAATTACGCCGAAAGGCGAGGGAACCTTACTTATTTTAAGACCGTCTTGCCGCGTAAAGGTTTCTATAGTTCCTTCTAACGGGTCGGGTAACGCGGCGACCTCTTTAATGCCGTTTGCCATTGAGATAATTCGCTCACCATCAAGCATAAGGCGGTCAAGCATTACTTTAGATACGCTGTTTTTTGCATTTTCAAGGTCGTTTTTATTTGCAACAAGTATTTTTTCGGTGTTTTTTATCAGCGCGTCCGCCATACAAATAAGGGCGGCGCTACGCTGTTCACCCGAAAAACTTATAAGCTCTTTTGAAGCCTTTTTGGCCTCTTGCATTATTTGTAGTGTAGTCATTTATTTTCACCCGTAAATTTTGTGCCAACCTGCTTGCCGTCTAAAATATCGTACAAAATGGCAGGGTCTTTGCCGTTGGCAATTATCATATCGCAACCGCACTCCATAACAATTTGGGCGGCTTCAAGTTTGGTGACCATACCGCCCGTACCGAGTTTGCTGTCGCCCGGGTCGGCAAGCGCCTTAATTTCGGGGGTAATTTTGGTGATTTCGGGGATAAGCTTTGCCGATTTGTCTTTGCGCGGGTCGGCGGTAAAAAGACCGTCGATGTCCGATAAGACTATAAGGCGGTCGGCGTGCACGCTCTTGGCAACTATGGCGGCAAGGGTGTCGTTATCGCCGATAATCAGTTCGTTTACGGCTACCGAGTCGTTTTCGTTTATTATGGGTATAACCCCTAAATCAAGCAGTTCGTTTACGGTGCCGGTAAAGTTTTGGTGCTGGTTTTCGTCTTTGACGTTTTGTGCGGTAAGAAGTATCTGCCCTACCGTGTGGTTATATTCGCCGAAAAGCCGGCTGTATGTATACATAAGCTCGCACTGTCCGACCGCCGCTACCGCCTGTTTCCGGGTAAGACGTACGGGGCGGGAAGCAAGAGAGAGTTTACCCATACCCATACCAACCGCGCCCGACGATACCACAATAACCTCGTAGCCGGCGTTTTTAATATCGCTTACAACCTTGCAAAAGTTTTCGATATGGCGAATATTAAGATGCCCCGTCGAGTAGGCGAGGGTTGAGGTGCCTATTTTAATAACTATTCTCATACTTTTCACCGCTTTTATATTCGATAAATACATTATAATTAAACAAGGCGCGGCAGTCAAGAAAAAACCGCAAAATCGCACCTGACGGTCGGTTTTGCGGTTTATTTTTAATTATAATTCGCCAAAAGGCGAAAGCGATCTTGTCAAGATGCCGTGCATTTGCGCAATGGCAACGCCGTAGTTGGTAATTGGTACGCCCTGTGCGCTCGCCATTTTCAGGCGGCTTTGCATTTCGGCCTCGTTTAGCATACAGCCGCCGCAATGAATAATAAGGGCGTAGCCGCACAAGTTCTCGGGGAATGTCCCGCCTGATGTAAACTCAAAATCCAGCTCTTTTTGGGTGTAATTCTTTAACCAGTTCGGCAGTTTTACGGTGCCGATATCTTCGCATTGACGGTGGTGGGTACAGCCCTCGCAAATAAGCACCTTGTCGCCGTTTTTAAGGTCATCAAGCGCCGCCGCGCCCTGCGTAAGTGTTTTAAGATTACCCTTGTACCGCGCAAACAAAATCGAAAACGAGGTAAGCGGTATTTCTTGCGGCACTATTTTTGAAACGGCGCCAAACACCTGCGAATCGGTAACCACAATATCGGGCGGCGCGGCAAGTTTTTTAAGGGTGGTTTCAAGCTCGGCGTCGCGGCAAACAACGGCGGTATCGCCGCCGTCAAGCAGGTCGCGTATGGTCTGTTGCTGCGGTAAAATCAGCCTGCCTTTCGGGGCGGATTTATCAATCGGCACCACCAAAACCGCAAGCCCGCCCGCGGGCAGTAAATCGGTAATTATCGGCTTTTCTTTTTTTGCCGCGTTGCCCTCTTTCGCAAGGCGTTCTTTAAGTTCATTTACGCCGCTTTTATCTTTGGCGCTAACGTAAATTTCACGTTCGCCCGCGGTGGGTATACTATCAAGCAAATCGGCCTTGTTAAATGCGATGATGTAGGGGGTTTTTCTTTGCTCAAAGGCGGCGATAAGCTCTTTATCGGGTGCGGTTAAACCTTTGGTCGCGTCGGCTACAAGCACCGCGATATCGGTATAAGCAAGGGCTTCTTTTGCGCGGCGAACACGCAAGTCTCCGAGTTTTCCCTCATCGTCAATTCCGGGGGTGTCGATTATCACAACCGGTCCCAGCGGAAGCAGTTCCATCGCCTTTTTAACCGGGTCGGTAGTGGTGCCTAAAACATCCGATACCACCGAAAGCTCCTGTCCCGTTACGGCGTTTACAAGGCTTGATTTTCCGGCGTTTCGCACCCCAAAAAACCCGATATGAAGCCGCTCGGCGGCGGGGGTATCGTTAAGTCCCATATTATTGCTCCTTTCGTCTTCTAAAAACGGAAATCGCGGCGGTTATGGTCTTTAATTTCGGCAATATTTTTTGTTGCTATTGCCTTAACCTTTTCGCTGGGTATTTTGTTAAGTTCCTGCTCGATTAAGCGGTATCCGATTTCCTTGGTTTTATCGCTGGCGTAATCTTCAAGGTACTCACATAAGGTCATAAGGGCGTTGGGATGGCAGCAGTTAAGAATTTGTCCGCTTTTACAAAGCGACATAAAACGGTCGCCGGTACGTCCCTCGCGGTAGCAGGCGGTACAAAAAGAGGGAATATGCCCGTTTTCCATCAGCCAGCGAACCACCTCGTCAAGGGTGCGCTGGTCGGATACGTCAAACTGTTCGGTATCGTGCGGGCGTTCCTCTTCAGAATAACCGCCAACCGACGTACGCGAAGCGCCGCTGACCTGCGAAATACCGACCTTCAATAGCTTCGAGCGAACCTCTTCGGTTTCGCGGGTCGAAACAATCATACCGGTATAGGGTACCGCAAGGCGAATACATGCGGCAATTTTTTCAAAAATTTCGTCCGAAATCGAGTTGTCAAACGCGGTGGGGTCAATATCGTCGGCGTGTTTAATACGCGGAACGCTTATGGTGTGCGGGCCAACGCCATGCACCGCCTCAAGGTGTTCGGCGTGCATTAAAAGACCGGCAAATTCGTATTTGTAAAGCTCTAAGCCAAACAGTACGCCAAGGCCGACGTCGTCAATACCGCCCTCCATGGCGCGGTCCATAGCCTCGGTGTGATAATCGTAATCGTGTTTGGGGCCGGTCGGGTGGAGTTTCAGGTAACTCTCTTTGTGGTAGGTTTCCTGGAACAAGATATAGGTGCCAATGCCCGCCTCTTTAAGTTTGCGGTAGTTTTCAACCGTTGTGGCGGCGATATTTACGTTTACGCGCCGGATTGCGCCGTTTTTATGCTTAATACTGTAGATGGTTTTAATGCAGTCCAGGATATATTCTATGGGGTTGTTAACAGGGTCTTCGCCCGCCTCAATGGCAAGGCGTTTATGCCCCATATCTTGTAACGCTATAACTTCTTTTGCGACCTCTTCCTGCGTCAGTTTGCGGCGCGGAATATGTTTGTTTTTATAGTGGTAAGGGCAGTAAACACAACCGTTTACACAGTAGTTAGAAAGATAAAGCGGCGCAAAAAGTACAATACGGTTGCCGTAGTAGGCAAGCTTTATCTCTTCGGCAATTTTGTAAATTTCCTCGATTTTTTCGGGAATATCGCAAGCAAGCAGCACCGAAGCCTCGCGGTGGGTAAGACCCGAAGCCACGCTTCCCTTACCGCTTATTTTGGGGCGCGCCTTTTCTAAAATCGAGTCAATAAGAGGAATATTATTTTTGTTTTCTTCGGCGTATTTTAGGGTTTCTAAAATCTCCTCGTGGTTAATAAACTCCTCTGCGTTCAGTGATTTGGGGTTATAAACAGCCATGGGTTAAAATGTCTCCTTTTTGGGGTCGCCGCGCGACACAACCACGCGGTAACCGATTGATTTCATACGACGGTCAAGGCAATCTTTACACTGTGCAGATTCCTCTCCCGTACATATTTTTCCGTTATAAAGTTCGTATTTTTTACGCACGCCCACCGGCGAGAGATTAGGCATTACCACGTTGGCGCCCGCCATTATACCTTTTTCGCGTCCGCGCGGGTCGAGTGTGCCAAGCGCGGTGGTCGCCGGCAGTAA
>CADBUL010000013.1 GCA_902797875.1 Oscillospiraceae bacterium
AACGTCGGGCGACAATTATAAAGAGCGCTCGGGTTTTTTCGATAAGCTTAAAGGTTATTTTAACGACTGAAAAAAGAGTTGTTCCAATTGCGGAACAACTCTTTTTATCTCTTTAATAATATATATTTTACAAAAAATAGGCGGGGGTCAGCGCGCTTTTACCGTACTTGTCGGTAACCGTAAAGCGCACGTACTTGTCGCTTTCCAAAACCTTAAACTCGGCGTAATTATTATCGAAAACCCGGCCTGCACGCCGTCCGCAGGTGTTCATAGCCGCCTGCACGCCGTCTTTGTACTCGATTTTCGCTACGCCGTCCTCTATTATAAGGCTTAAAATCGCAGGCCCGAGAGAAGCGTAAATATTGCGGTTTTCCATAGCGTTTATAATACTGTCATAGGTCAAATCTTTTGCGATAATATAGTTAAAACCGCCAAAGCTATCGCTTAAAATATGGTCAAGGGCTTTGTAATTGTGGTTGTCGTCATTTGCGAGGGGACAAAGAACTTGACCCGATCTTGCAAAATCGTCAATAATATTGGGCGAATACTCACAAAGACCGCTTTGATAGGCGCCGTGGTTGTATATTTCAACCGCCCAAAGGTTTTTGTAATTAAGATAATCTTTAGCGTTTTCCAGCGACCAAACAGGGTGATTATAGCATACCAAAAAGCCCTTTTTATTGCAGGTGTCGATTATCTCGTTAATACCTTCACTGCCGTAAACCCTTTCCTTATCTTCGCAGGTGTGGAAGATAAGGTCTTTAATGCCCTCGTTTGCAAAATGGTCGGCAACACTGCTGTAAAAGGGCGTATCGTTATTGTGGGGGTCTTTGGCGTAAATGTTAAGGTGCGCCACCTTCATATCGCTTACTTTAAGAGTAGAAAGTTTAGAGAACTCTTTAATAGAAAGCTCGCACCCGGTAATGGCTACAAAGTCCTTATCACAAAGGGCAGAGTTATCTATAATATGTTCGTGGTCGGTAAAAGCAAGTACCGAATAGCCTTTTTGCATATAAATCTTTTTAAGCTTTTCAGGTGATAATCTACCGTCCGAATTGGTGCTGTGGCAGTGCAAATTTGCCTTAAACTGTTTTAAGTTTTTATCTATTAGTACCTTTTTCATATAATATTAATTTTCAAATCACCCGATTTAATAAGCCCGAACTTTTTAAGTATAGCGTAAACGCCAAACGATAAAAGCGCAGGCAAAATCAGGTGCATTGCAAGTATTTCAATAACGGTTACAAGGGGAGATACTCCGCTTTCTACCATAGCCTGGTAGCCCATGATTTGCCCCACAAGTCCGCTGGTACCCATACCGCTGCCGGCAGGGTTGTTTACCATTTTCAGTATGCAGGTCGAAACGGGGCCGAGTATTGCGCTCGATATAATTGCAGGCAGCCAAATTATCGGTTTTTTAACAATGTTGGGTATTTGAAGCATACTTGTTCCAAGACCTTGGCTTATAAGTCCCGATACTTTGTTGTCTTTGTAGCTTATTACCGCAAAGCCTATCATATTACAGCAGCATCCAACCGCCGCGGCACCCGCCGCAATACCCGAAAGTCCAAGCGAAATACCTATGGCGGCAGAAGAAATTGGAAGTGTTAAAAACATACCCATAAGTACCGAAATAACGATGCCCATCGTAAATGGCGCCTGCTGCGCCGCCCAGTTAATAATGCTGCCAAGCCAGGTCATAAACGAAGCAATAGGGGGGCTTAAAAGTAAACCCAATCCGCCGCCGAAAACTATCGAAGTCAGCGGAATAAGTATAATATCAAGGCCTGTTTTACCGGCAATAATGTGGGCAATCTCAATGCCTATGTATGCCGCAACAAACGCGCCAAGCGGCTCTCCCGGTCCCGAAAAAGCGAAGTAAGTCTTACCCGCAACCGTTGCCGTAACCCCAAACGAAAGCAGTTGTTTGGCGTAAGCGCCTATCATACCCGAAACTGCCGCCGACACAACCGTAAGCGGCGCTTCGCCGAATTTATACGCCACGCCCACGCCGATTCCTGCGCCCGTAAGCACCTTGGCAACGCTTGCGCAGGTGATAATCATTGAACCCGCGTCGCCGCCAATAAGTTTACCTATCTGTTCAAGTATGGTGCCGATGATAAGCGTGGCAAAAAGCCCCAGCGCCATACCCGACAGTCCGTCGATAAAAAACCTGTTACACCATTTTTTAATGTACTTCATAAGGTTACCCCACCAAAAATTATATTGATTAAATTATATTATTTTTATCTGTAAAAGTCAATCTTTATTGACAATAGTAAATCTTTGTTATATTATTATTTTACAAAAAAACCAAGGAGGATAACTCGTGATAATTATGTCGGTCGATTTGGGTGACGCCCGAACGGGCATAGCCGTATGCGACAGCGGCGAAAACATCGCCACCCCAAACTGCGTTATAAAAGAATATGTCGCCTCGCGCCTTATCCCAAAATAGCGCAAAAGGCTAAAGAGCTTTGTGCGCAGCTTATTGTTGTGGGCAACCCCAAGAATATGGACGGCACCAGCGGCGAGCGTTCTCTAAAGGCCCAAGCCGCCGCGGTAGAAATAGAAAATCTTTCGGGAATAAAAACGGTCCTTTACGACGAGCGCTGCACCACCGTTATAGCCCACAAAGAACTGTCTGCGGGCGGTGTGTACGGAAAAAAGCGCAAAGATACGGTCGACGCCCTTGCCGCGGTCCTGATTTTGGAAGATTACATAAAATACAAAAACAACATAAAAAAATAACCTGCAAATATAAGTTTGCAGGTTATTTTTTATTTCAAATAACTCTTAAAATCGTACAGCCCTTTCTCTTTCATTTCGTTTAGGGCGTTTTGCAGGGTTTGTTTGTCCTCTTTATAGGTCATACCGTACCACTTATCTTCGGCGACAAGCACCCCGACCTGTTTTTTGCCGCTTTTAATAAGATCGTCGACCAGAAAGGGCAAAAAGAATTCCGATTTTATGTTGTCGTTATTCTCTTTCAAAAACTCGATAAACCCTTTTTCGAGGTAATCAAAAATATCGGGAGTAAATCCCCATAAGTTCATCGAAACCACCGTATCGGGCGAAAGAGAACCCTTGGTGCCGTCCTGCTCATAGGTACAGTCGCTGTTTATTTTGGTGTACTCGGTAACGCCGTTTAAGTAGCCGTCTTGGTTAATGGAACATATTCCCCGCGATACGGTACCGTTTTCGGTCAGGGTATTATAAAGGCGGTAACCTACCATATAGTAATTATCGCCCTGCTCAAGCGCGTCAAACACCTTTTTATAGGCGCCTGCGCCGTAGTAATCGTCGGCGTTAATCACGGCAAAAGGTTCTTTAACTTTATCTTTACAGCAAAGCACCGCGTGTCCCGTACCGTAGGGTTTTTGGCGTTCTGCCGGGGGATTAAAGCCCTTTGGCAGATTGTCGAGCTCCTGAAAAACATATTCAACGTCAATGTATTTTTCAATGCGGCTTCCAACAAGACGCTTAAAGTCATCCTCGATGGCTTTTTTTATTACAAATACTACTTTCGAAAAACCGGCTTTTTTGGCGTCGATCACCGAATAATCAAGCAATACCTCGCCGTTTTCCGAGAGCGGCTCAAGTTGTTTAAGTCCGCCGAAGCGACTGCCCATACCTGCCGCCATTACCACAAGTGTTTTATTCATCTTTTACTACCTCTTTTACATCATTTTGGTGCGCTATCTCGCCGATTTTACTTGCTTCTTCCGAAAAACCTTCGGTGCTTTCTTTCTGGAAGATAATTTTAATGGTCATAAACACAAGTTTAATATCTAAAAGCAGTGAATATTTTTCGATATACAAAAGGTCCATATTAAGCTTGTCTTGCGGTGTGGTATTATATTTGCCGTATATTTGCGCGTATCCGGTAAGCCCGCCCTTAACCTTATGACGCAGGTTAAATTCGGGGAACATTTTGGTATATTCGTATACGTTTTCGGTACGTTCGGGGCGCGGCCCCACAAAACTCATATCGCCTGTTAAAATGTTTATAAGCTGTGGCAGTTCGTCTATTCTAAGCGGACGAATAAATTTACCCACCGGGGTAATTCGACTGTCGTTAGCGGTTGATTTTTTCAGGTCGACCTTGTCGGCGTCCACTATCATTGAACGGAATTTAAGCACGTTAAAAATCTTGCCGTCACGCGTAATGCGGTTTTGCTTAAAGAACACCGGACCGCCGTCGCAAACCTTAATGGCTATGCAAACACCTATAAAGATAGGCGAGGTTATAATAATCCCGATAGCCGAAATAAGAATATCCAAAAACCGCTTAATAATGCGTTGTTCGGTGGTAAGCCCGTGGTTAGGGCATATAAACACCGGCGTATCGGTAATCTGATTATGGATCGACGCCGACAATACTATATCGTTGCTGTTAGGCAAATAATAAATTCTTTTTTTGGTAGCGTAAGAATAACGCAGAATTTTATTCTGCAAGGTTTTATCAAAATCGCAAATAAGTACCGCTTCATATTTATCGATTTCGCTCATTATTTCATTTAACGGTAAATCGCACGAAATTACGCTTTCTATACTGTAACGTTCTTTAATGCGGCGCATTTTGTCGATTATATCGTTGCGCGGGCTGTTTTGGTCTAAAACGGCGACAACCTTATGCGGCGTAAAAATGCGATAATACATGGTGTTGGTGCAGTAGCAACCCACCGCTACGATGATGCATTGAACAATTGTGCAAACAATGGTGGGAACAAACGAAAGCAGCATACGCGCAATAAGACACAGTTCGATATACATTACAAAGTTGGTAAAAATGGTCGAAAGGCAAAGGCTGTAAACTACGTCGTTCAACCGCTTTACTCCGATTTTGAAGCCGCCGTACATATTCGCAAACAAAATAATTAAAAACAAATAAGAAAGCACAACAAGGTAGTTACCCATGTTAGAAAACAGAGCGTATTGGTAGCTGGTCTGCCACGAAGCAATAAAAACGCAGGTCATGGCAATTATCAGCAATGCCTTTTGCAGCGCTATGAATGATTTTTTGAATTTAAGCAGATATTTCAAATTGCATCTTCCCTTAAGTAAAGATAAATATATCGGCAGGTCTATACATAATACCAAAATAACTTCATTTTGTCAAGAAAACACGAAGGATAAGCCTACACCAAAAAACCGCCGCAAATTCCTTGCGGCGGATAGGGCAGAGGTTTTACAGGTCTTTGATTCTTTCAATACAACCTGCGCAAATCATATGGTCGTCAATTTCGGTCAAGTCTTGGTTGCTTCCGCACAAAAAACATTTTTCCTGGTGTTTGCGCAGAATTACTGCGTCGTCTTCAAAAAAGATGTCAAAACTGTCTACACCGTCTTCGATTTGCAGTCTTTTTCTGATTTCACGCGGAATTACCACACGGCCAAGCGTATCTACAGGCCGTTCCATACCGGTTAGTTTCATTATTATTCCCCCTAACACCCAAATTATACCTCAGAAGATCGAAAAAAGTCAACGAAAATTTCCAAATTTAGTTAAATTTTGTTGAATTTTAACTATTTTACCCTAAACATTGTTAAAAAAATAACAAAGTCATCATCGAAATATAGCGTTTTCTTAAAAAACTTCGTTATTTTTTTAACAAAGTTGTTGACATTTGTGATTTTGAGGAATATAATGGATACAACAAATTATTGTTCGAAAGGAAAATACGATATGAACAGAGTCTATAATTTCAGCGCAGGTCCCTCGGTTTTGCCCGAAAAGGTGCTTCAACGCGCCGCCGACGAAATGCTATGCTACGGCGACAGCGGTCAGTCGGTTATGGAAATGAGCCACCGCTCGAAAGAATATCAGGCAATTTTCGATCACACCAAGGAACTGCTTATCGAACTTATGGAAATTCCCGATAATTATGAGGTTCTCTTTTTACAGGGAGGAGCGTCTTCGCAGTTTGCCATGCTTCCGCTTAACCTGATGAACAAATCGGGTAAGGCTGATTTCGTCCTTACGGGTCAGTGGGCGACCAAAGCCCAAAAAGAGGCCGCCCGTTATGGCGAAGCAAACATTGTAGCGTCTTCTAAAGATAAAACGTTTAGCTATATTCCCAAACTCGACCCCGCAACCTTTACAAAAGACGCCGATTATTTCCATATCTGCTTTAACAACACTATTTACGGTACCAAGTGGAATCAACTCCCTCAGACCGGCGACGTTCCTCTGGTAGCCGACATTTCGAGCTGCATTTTGTCCGAACCTATCGACGTATCTAAATTCGGCGTACTGTATGCGGGCGCCCAAAAGAACCTCGCCCCGGCGGGTGTTACCATCGTAATTATCCGCAAAGACCTTATTGGCAACGCGCGTGATATTACACCCACCATGTTTAACTATCAAATCCACGCCGAAAACAACTCGATGTTCAACACGCCGCCTTGCTATCCTATCTACATTGCAGGCCTTGTACTTGAGTGGATTAAAGAAGAATTCGGCGACCTTAAGGCAATGCAAAAACACAACGAGAAAAAAGCCGCCATACTTTACGATTTCCTCGATCAAAGCAAACTGTTTAAGGGTACCGTTGTAAAAGAGGACCGCTCTTTAATGAACGTTCCCTTTGTTACCGGCAACGAAGAACTTGACGCAAAGTTTGTCGCGCAGGCTAAAAAAGCAGGCTTTGTCAACATTAAGGGACACCGCAGCGTAGGCGGTATGCGCGCATCTATCTACAACGCTATGCCGATTGAGGGCGTAGAAAAGCTGGTAGAGTTTATGGCGCAATTTGAAAAGGAGAACGCATAATGAATATTCAAACCTTTAACAAAATAAGCCCGTTTGGCCTTGATATACTTAAAGATGCGGGCTTTGAAATCGATAACGGAAGCGACCCGGTAGGCGCCATGGTGCGCTCGGCGAAATTACACGATGAGCAGTTTCCGAATTCGCTTTTAGCTATTGCCAGAGCGGGCGCGGGCACCAACAATATTCCGGTTGACCGTTGCGCAAGCGAGGGCATTGTGGTATTTAACACCCCGGGCGCTAACGCCAACGCCGTAAAAGAACTTGTTTTAGCGGGACTTTTGTTGTCCTCTCGACGTGTTGTCCAGGGCATTGAGTGGGCAAAAACCTTAAAAGGCAAGGGCGACGAGGTAGGCCCCGCCGTAGAAAAGGGTAAAAGCGCATTTGTAGGACCCGAAATAAAGGGCAAAACCCTTGGTATTATCGGTCTTGGCGCCATAGGCGTCCTTGTGGCAAACGCCGCGAATCATCTTGGTATGAAGGTAGTAGGCTACGACCCCTTCTTATCGATAGAATCGGCGTGGAATCTTACCCACTCGGCAACCCGTGCCAAAAGCATTGAAGAGATTTATAAAACCTGCGATTATATAACAATCCATATTCCGCTAAACGATGAAACCCGCGGTTTTATCAACAAAAAAACCATCGATATGATGAAACCGGGCGTTAGAATTCTTAACTTTGCAAGGGGAGATCTTGTTAACTCCAAAGACCTTATCGCCGCGCTTGAAGAGGGCAAGGTTGCTTCTTATGTGACCGATTTCCCAAGCGACGACGTTATAGGTGTTGACGGCGTTATCGCTATTCCGCACCTTGGCGCCTCCACCCCCGAAAGCGAAGACAACTGCGCTAAAATGGCGGCGGAAGAGCTTGTTGATTATATTCAAAACGGCAACATCAATCACTCGGTAAATATGCCTAATATCACACTTGCTCGCCAGGGCAATAAACGTATTTGCGTTATTCACAAGAATATCCCGAATATGATAAGTCAAATCGCAGGTGCGCTGTCGGGTATCAACATCGAGAATATGCTTAATAAATCCAAAGGCGAGTACGCCTACAGTATGCTCGACGTTGCCGACTGCGACGATAAGGCGGTAAACGACATTTTAACCGCTATTGAGGGCGTTATCCGTATAAGAATTATCTAACAGTATACAAAACAGTCCGCGCTATGTTCGGCGCGGACTTTTTGCTTATATTACGGGCGTATAAATGATTGACATTATTTTTTGATTTTGATATAATTATTAAAATAAATAAAAATACGGGGTGCTGTTATGAGTAAAGCCGATGAAATTTTCGTAGCAAATATGAAAGACATTATGGCAAACGGCGTATGGGACACCAACCTTAACGTCCGCCCGAAATGGAGCGACGGCGTGCCTGCCCACACCGTTAAAAAATTCGGCATAGTAAACCGCTACAATTTAGCGGAAGAATTTCCGATACTCACCGTACGCAAAACATATTATAAATCCTGCATTGACGAGATTTTGTGGATTTGGCAGAAAAAGAGCAACAACATCCGCGACCTTAACTCAAAAATCTGGGACCAGTGGGCTGACGAAAACGGTTCTATCGGTAAAGCCTACGGTTATCAGCTTGGCGTAAAGAATAAGTATAAAGAGGGCGAATTCGATCAGGTCGACCGCGTACTCTACGACCTTAAAAACAACCCCGCTTCGCGCCGTATTATGACCAATATTTATAACTTTGCCGACCTAAATGAAATGCACCTTTACCCCTGCGCATATTCAATGACCTTCAACGTTTCGGGCGACACCCTCAACGGCATATTAAATCAACGCTCCAACGATATGCTCACCGCCAACAACTGGAACGTCGTTCAGTATTCGATACTCCTTATTATGATGGCGCGATCAAGCGGGCTTAAGGCGGGCGAGCTTGTCCACGTTATTGCCGACGCCCACATTTACGACCGCCATATACCAATGGTAGAGGACGTAATTGCCCAGCCGCAGTACAAGGCGCCTAAACTTATTGTCGACCCCGAAATAACCAATTTTTATGACTTTAAGGTAGATAGCTTTAAGCTGGAAAATTACGAGTGCAACCAAAAGAGATACGATATTCCCGTAGCCGAGTAGGAGATATATATGAAAGCAATTTTGCATTGCGATAAAGAGTGGGGAATAGGCAAATCTAACGGCCTTATGTTTTCAATTCCGCTTGATATGAAGTTTTTCCGCGAAACCACAAGCGGTAAGGTGGTCGTTATGGGCTCCAATACTCTTTTATCATTTCCGGGCGGCAAGCCGCTTAAAAACCGCACTAACATTGTTTTATGGCCGGGCGGTAAAGAGCGCGACGACTGTATAATCACCCAAACCCTACAAGAGTTTATGGCGGAGATTAAAAAGTATAACAGTGACGACGTCTTTGTTATAGGCGGCGCTATGATGTACCGCACAATGCTGCCGTATTGCAGCGAGGTACTTGTAACCAAGGTGGACGCCGTCGGCGGCGCCGACACGTTTTTTGAAAACCTTGATTTACACCCCGATTTTACGCTGACATACGAATCAGAAGTGCAAGAAACCGGCGGCTACAACATTAAGTTTTGCACCTACACAAACAACAATGTAGCAGAATTTTAGCTAAAAAAAATAAGACCGACCTTTTTTTAAGCAGGGTCGGTCTTTTTTTGCGATTATTTTTGGCATGCGGTTAAATCTTCAAATGTTTCGCGGCGAACCGAAATATGCGCTTTGCCGTCATTTATCATAATTATGGGCGGTTTTAGCAGCGCGTTATAATTTGACGCCATCGAATAATTATAAGCGCCGGTTGTAAGCACCGCCAAAATATCACCGGGTACCGGTTTTGGCATTTTTACGTCCCTTTGAATAACGTCGCCGCTTTCGCAACATCTGCCAACCACGGTGCAGGTATAATCATTAGACTTGTCGGCTTTGGCGGCGTTGATTACGGTATACGGCGCGTTGTATAGTGTATAACGTGGGTTATCGGCCATTCCGCCGTCTATGGCGACATAGTTTTTAACGTCGGGTATCTCTTTTACTGAACCTACCGTGTAAAGGGTAATTCCGGCATTTGCAACAATGCTGCGACCGGGCTCCATACAAACAAAGGGGAGAGAAAGCGACTTTCTGTCGCAACACCCAATCAGTTCTTTGGCAATAGAATCAATAAACGCTTCAATGTCGGGTTGCGGCTCCGCCTCAACATACCGCACACCAATACCGCCGCCGATATCGAGTATTTCACAGTCAAATCCGAGTTCATCTTTTATTAAAACCATAAAATCTGTCATAACGTCTATGGCCTGCAAAAAGGGCGTTGGGTCAAATAATTGAGAGCCCACATGGAATTGAAAGCCTTTAAGCGCAACATTTTCGCAGGTCAGCGCCTTTTCGGTAACCTCAAACGCGGCGCCGCCGTAAACCGAAACACCAAACTTTGAATCTACGCAACCGGTGTTGATTTTATCGTGGGTGTGCGGGTCAATACCCGGCGTTACTCGAATTAGAATATTCTGCTTAACGCCCGCCTTTTTGGCGGCGTTTTCAATAAGGGGCAGCTCGTCGGCATTGTCGCAAACAATAAAGCCCACCTTATTTTGTATGGCAAAATCTATATCGTAAGGGGTTTTGTTGTTGCCGTGAAATACCGCTTTGCTCATATCAAAACCGGCAGCAACGGCGGTGTATATTTCACCCGATGATACCACGTCGATCCCCATGTTTTCGTCTTGTATTATTCTGTATATTTCTTTAATACAAAGAGCTTTACTTGCATATAAAGCTAAATATTTGTCGCCAAAATTTTTGCTTAATGCGTTTGTGTAAGCACGGCAGTTAGAACGAACCTTGTTTTCGTCCATCGCGTAAAGGGGCGTACCGTATTCTTTGGCAAGATCCAACGTGTCGCACCCTGCAAAATTCAAACGTCCTTCTTTAATTGAAAGGTTATCGCAAATCATTAAAAAACTCCTATAAAAGATGCGCCCGAAGTTGCGCCGCCGATTGCTCACATAAAAGAGCGGGGGCAATATCAAATACCGTACGGCAGCCGCACTCTCCCGAAAGTGAAAGTCTGTAAGCGGCGCGCGCGTAGGCGATTAAAACGCTTCCGGTAAATTCGGGGTTAGAACCAAGTTTAAGCGAAAATTCCACGGTTTGCGGTGTATCACCCGCAAAACCGGTAAAGCCGCTTCTTATAACGCTTCCGCCGTGGGGCAGTCCGCTGTGGTTTGCCGCCATTTCTTCTTTTGTAATAAATGTAACGGTGGTGTCATAATCGGCAAAATAGTTGGGCATGGTCTTTATCTGCTCTTCAATTTTCTTTTTGTCGGCGCCGTCTTTGGCAACAACATAGCACTCTCTTGTGTGCTTATCTCTAACCGAAAGATTTGGCATTTCGCCGGCTCTTACCGACCTTACCGCGCTCTCAACCGGTACGGTGTACTGGCGGGCGTCTTCAACCCCTTCAATACGTCTGATAGCGTCCGAGTGCCCCTGACTTACGCCGCGTCCCCAAAAGGTGTAGTCCTGACCGTTAGGCAAAACCGCGTTCATATACACTCTTGCAAGCGAGAACAAACCGGGGTCCCATCCAACCGATATTATCGAAATCTTGTTACCCTTTTTAGACGCCTCGTCGCTGTTGGCAAAATGCGAGGTAATATTGGCGTGGGTGTCAAAACTGTCGATAACGTTAAAGTTTTGCGCAATTTGCGGGGTGGTAACAGGCAGGTCAGTGGCGCTTCCGCCGCAGTTTACAATAACGTCAATCTTATCTTTATAATCGGCTAAACTGTCGTACGGGCAAACCGGCACACCGCTTGTTTTTATGGCAACGGTGGCAGGGTCGCGGCGGGTAAATACCGCCTCAAGCTTCATATCGCTTGTGTGCATAAGTGCGGCTTCAACACCTTTTGCAAGATTGCCGTAGCCTACTATTCCAACTCTTATCATATTACTTTGTCCTTTCCGGTTACTTAATTAAACCTTCTGCCTGCATAAGTTTAAGCAGTTTTTGACGGTTGGCTTCTTCCATGGGCGTAAGAGGAAGCCGCAGATAATTCTCACAGTAGCCCATCGCCGCCATGGCAGCCTTAACGGGTATGGGGTTAACCTCGCAAAACAGCGCGTTAATAAGCGGAAGATATTTAAGCTGCATATCAAGTGCGCCCGCGGTATCGCCATCAAAAAACTTTTTGCACATAAGCGAGGTTTCTTTGGGCAACAGGTTGGACAACACCGAAATAACACCACTGCCGCCAAGTGAGAGAACAGGCACAATCTGGTCGTCGTTACCCGAATAAATATCGAGTTTGTCACCCACAAGCGACGCCGTCTGCGCAATTTTAGATATATTGCCGTTGGCCTCTTTAATTGCGCCTATTTGCGGGTGGTCGGCAAGTTTTTGATAGGTTTCGGGTTCTATGCTAACCCCGGTGCGAGAGGGCACATTGTATAAAATAAGCGGTTTTGTGCTGCAATCGGCAATAGCCGTAAAGGTTTTTACGAGTCCGTCCTGGGTCGCCTTATTATAATATGGCGTAACCACCAAATTTGCGTCATATCCGACCGAGCAGGCAAACTTGGTAAGCTCAATAGCGTATGCGGTATCATTTGAACCGGTTCCCGCTATCATAACGGTTTTACCGGCTGCACGCTTTGCGGCAAACTCTAAAACATCGCGGTGCTCTTTATCGTCAAGGGTACTGCCTTCGCCGGTAGTACCGCAGATAACCAGCGCGTCAATACCACTGTCTATCTGCCAGTCGATAAGTCTGCCCAAAAGGTCGTAATCGACACCGCTTCTATTAAGCGGAGTAATAAGCGCCGTTGCCGCGCCCTTAAAAATAGGGTTTTTGGTCATAATTACCTCCAAAATAAAAGACAGTTGCCGCAAGGGGACAACCGTCACAAAAACTTTCGAAAATACACATAACGAAAAATTTTACGATAGCTCTCCGCAAATGCGACAGTAAACAAGATGTTATTCCCGTCCACCAGCACGGCCGTGGCAAAGACCGACTTCGGCAACCTTCCCTTTCAGAACCCCCACAGGCTGTGCCAAAGCCCTCGCGAAAGCCCGTACTGATGAATAGTTGCGCCTCTATCTTATGTTTTTTGTTATTTTATCACAGTTACTTAAAAAATGCAATAGTTTAATAAAACTTTTTTATAATAACGGGTCAACATAAAAGCGAAGTCAAATCTGACTTCGCTTTTTAATATTATCTGCTACCAAAAAACACCGCACGACAGTATAGAAAATATTGTCGTGGGGTGTTTTTATAGTTGTTTATCTGTTATAATTCTTCTTTAAAAGAACATAAGCTGCTGCCGCAAAGATTGAAAGGGATGAGAAAACTATCCAGATAACAGGTGTTCTTGAATCAGCCGTTTTCGGTGATTTCTCGATTTCCTTTTCGAGAATGCTAAGGGTGGTATTAACTTCACCATTATCAAAGAGAATGGTAGCATTATGTTCGCCGACAGAAAGTTTTTCAAGTGTTTCGGGGGCGAGGGTTACTATTGTGCTTCCCTTTTCTGCGGTGTAATCCTTATCTTTTACAAGTTCTTTGCCATCAAGTTTAACGCCTACAAAGTGGTCAAAGCTGTCCTCTTTGCCGTTGTTCTTAACGGTTATTACAACACCTGCTTTGCCGCCCTTTGTCCATTCTTTCTCTGCTTTGCCCGAAAGGCCTTTAACAGAAATTATATTATAAGAAACAGGCTCCCATTTTGCATAAAGGGTGGTTTCGTTCCAGGTGATGGTATCGTTATCAAAATCGAACTCGGTTTCAAACTCTTCTTCCCAGAACCAACCTGCAAATACAAAGCCTTCTTTTTCGGGGTCTTCGGGCTTGGTTATCTTAGCGCCTGACTTAACACCGGTTATTGTTTCAACATCACTTCCGCCGTTGCTTTCAAAGTAAACGGTAGCACCGGCAATTACGGGATCCATAGTTGTCCAGTCGTCGAGTTCTATATCACCAAGGAAGATTTTAACAGTGATATATTTGCCTATATCTTCGCTTCTGAAGGTGTATGTCTTACCGGTTTCACCGGGGATTTCGGTAAGGTTATTAATAACTCTTCCTTCGTTATCCTCTGATTCTTCGTTTTGATACCATTTATAGGTAAAGCTATCTTTATCGGGGTCGGGCTCTATTTCAACGGTTGTGCCTACAATTGTGTTTTCACAATAAGAAGCAATGCTATCGATATCAGTATTAAGGGTGATTTTGGCCGGTTCGCTCGCTTTGTCTGTTTGGGTTGCAGCAACGCGGGTATAGATATCATACTCGGTAGCGGGTTCAAGATTGTCAAAAATAACATAATCATCGCACTCCGGATCGGGTAAAACAGAGTTTTCCCAATCTTTTTCGGTAATTTCCGTGCCCTTCGGAACGATTATATATTCCTGACCGTTAATTCCTTCTATGTTGATGAAATCGCTGCCCCAAGCCATAAAGTCGGTTTTTATAACAGCTTTTTTTGTCGGATCGGTGTACGAATCAAAATAAATAACACATCCCGATTCGCCGTTAGGTCCCGGGACATAAGGACTATAATAAACAACCTGACTATTACTCTGGCAATCCTGCT
>CADBUL010000014.1 GCA_902797875.1 Oscillospiraceae bacterium
CCTGAATATCCTTGTTGTTTGAAATGGCGCAGCAAATATGTTCGTTTTCAATATTGTCTTTCGTAACCTTTATGTATTTCATAGAATGTTCCCTCACAAATCCCGCTTTGTCGATTTCTTTTTGATTATTATAGCACAAAAATATGTGATTATTTTCAATCCGTCTTAAAGCGCCGACTTGCGTGACGTGTTATTCTCCTTAGTCTGTATCCTCCGGCGCCCTCTTCGTTAATTTATACGTATCCCGTTCGATATGTAGGTCATACTCCGTTTTCTCGCCGGTAGGTGAAACAAGCGTCAGAACGGTATCACCGGCTCTCTTGAAATCAGCGTGAAGCATATAATCCTCTGCGCCTTCATCATACCGGATCTCAACATCGCCGTATTTTTTGTCTGAAAGATATGCGGTGTATGTGTCGTCAAACTGATAATTCTCGCCGTTTCCCATGATCTCGGTGCTGTAAACAGGCGGATTAAGCAGGCATATTATTGTAATAACGGCAACAAAGGCGCCGCTTATCGCCACACCTGCCGCCTTGATCTTCTTGTTTTCGAATATCGCCGCCGGATAGAGAATCATAGCGCAAGCGCAGAACAGGACTATGAGGATATATCTCGGCATGGAAAACTGAAAGTCGGAAAAATAGCCCATATATGATTCAGCAGTCAGGACGATCATCGGCAGAAGGATAAGATACCCCCACCATTTGCCCTTCTTCATCCAGTAGCCGATAAAGCCCATCGGGAAGCAAAGCAGTGTCCAGATAAACCAGAACCGATAATATCCGAACAGCGCCCATCCGAGTTCACTGAACGGCACCTGAATCAGATAGACAAGCGGCTGACTTATCAGGAAAAACACGAAGCATTTCAGCGCCGAGTCAAGATTGGATTTGCTGTTCATAATGATGAGAATGCCGAATAAGATCCACACCTCAAAGGTTACCGCGATGGTATGAAAAGAAGTATAGTGCACAGCCGGAATGAGCGCCATAACGGCGGTGAATACGCCTGCGGCTACTGCCGCTATGATCAGTTTCGGCCATGTCAGATAAATCCCGCCGAACAGTTTTTTGATTGTTTTTGTCATTGACGATTAAGCCTTTCTACTGTTTCAGTAAATCCCGATTTGTCGATTTCTTTTTGAATATTATAGCACAAAAACATGTGATTTTCAATCCGTCTTAAAGCGCCGACTTCACTATTATAATTCCAAAAGGCCGCACTCGGTCGTCCATTATCGAACACCGTTGGGCAAAAGCAGGCATAAACGCTGGATTCACATAAGAAAATCACCCTCTATTCGAACACAATAGGTTCAAATTTGGAGGGTGATTATCATGTGATTAACCAGACAAAATAGCCCAAAGCAGCGTATCATAAATCTTTTGCCCCTACAAACCGGAATTTGTAAGTTACTTTTTATTTCCAATTATTTCATAGCTTAAACATATCAGATCTTTAATCTCATTTTCGTTTACGCTGCCGTCAAGCAAAACGGTTATCCAGTTTTGCTTATTCATATGGTAAGCGGGCAGATAGCCCATACCGTGAAGCAGAGAGCCGATAAATATAGGATCGCATTTAAGGTTTATGATATCTACCTTGCCTTTTCCATCTAAACCAAGTTTGCTCTTTTCAATATCCATAATAATTGCAAACCATTTTTTGTTTTTCTTATTACGAAAAACGGTGTAGTCGGGGAAGTCTATCCATAAGTGTTCTCCGGTTACAGCGAATTTGTTTTTTATAAATTCTGCTACATCTTGTTTGCTCATATCATTCTCCGCAAATCCCGATTTGTCGATTTCTTTTTGATTATTATAGCACAAAAACATGCGATTTTCAATTCGTCTTAAAGCGCCGACTTGCGTGGTGTGTTAATAAATCAAACACCGATGTTCGGATTGAAAGTATTTTTTATTTTGTGCACGTAATTTGAGCTGTTTTATAAATCGTGTTTGATTAGCGACGTTTGCGAAAACCCGCATAAATACTGAGTTTATATAAGAAAATCACCCTCTAATCGAACACAATAGGTTCAAAATTGGAGGGTGATAACTTATATAAGAGTTATTTATTACTTTTTGCTGTGTTGATTGAGGAAATCAAAAGCTTTTTAAGTTCAATGCAATCATTCAGGATTGTTTTATCATCATAATATCCGCTTTCTATTAAAAGCTCCAACCAATATTCACTTTCAGAACACTCTTTAAGGGATATTTGAAGTTTTGCAATAAAGTCAGCTTTACTGTGACCCGAAAAAGCTTCTCTTATATTTGCGCCTATACTCGTTCCCGAACGAAGCAGCTGATTTGTTAAAACGCTTTCCTTTTTAGTTGATTTAACCTCTCTACAAACTTTAACTATTTTTAATGCAAATGCTTTCGATTTCGTAATCAAAATACTATCAGCCATACAATTACCGCCATTCTCAAGTTATGTTATCATAATAGCGGCGAAGCCGCAACACTTATTACCTATTACCTTTTACTTATTACTTTCCAAAAATCCCTTAACACTTAACTGATAGGTAAGAGGTAAAAGGTAAGAAGTAATAAGAAAAAATCCCTCAGACTTTCGCCTAAGGGATTTTTGGAGGCGCCACCCGGAATCGGACCGGGGAATAAAGGTTTTGCAGACCTCTGCCTTACCGCTTGGCTATGGCGCCGTACATATTCAGTTTTAACCGCCATAACATAATACCATTTACGCCGACGTTTGTCAAGAAAAACTTTGCCTTTACATCGCGGCGTTTTACATTATACTGCCTTTATAATGAATACTGATAAAAACCGATTTAAGACCTTAATTTTTGTTAAAATCGCAGAAATTATTTTTCGACAAAATTTTTTAAAATAATTATTTTACAATAAGTATTGAAGCTTTTTAACATAGTTATCCACCGTTTTTTATTAAAGAACGCCCATTTTATTGCTATTTTAGTTTAAGACGGTGGATAACTTTGTGGAAAAGCATAAAACTTTTTGCGGTTGCATAGGTTTACATAATTCGGTTTTTGGTAAATAATGTTAGAATATTTTTACAAATTGTATAGATACATTTTTGGGGAATTTTTATGTGGTACGACATGCACAAAATAACATTTTTTGCACCACATAGGGGGAGGTTTATTTATAATTAAATCAACGGCGAAGACGTTGCATGCAATTCGACGAAGTCGGCATGTAATCACCGCGTAGCGGTGGATGTAATCGCGACAAAGTCGTGTATGTAATCAATCCGAAGGTAAGGTACATACAATGCATGCGCCTTGATGCCATGCCGTTCGCCTTGCGAACGGATTACATACTCGCCTATCGGCGAGGTTACATGCCAATCCTTCGGATTGGATAAATCTCGTTCAAAAGAACGAGATTTTTTCGAGCCTCGATACGCAGACATAAAAAACCCGACCACCCTTTTGGGTGGTAAGAAAGCGATTACCGCACGGCACGATTATGCCGTGCGCTCGGCTCGCCCGCACCGCTGCCGCGGTACGGCACGCACCCGGGTGACAAACCGTTCACCGAACGGTTTTCTCGCCGCCCTGCGTTTGGGCGGCTCGCACCCTTTTCG
>CADBUL010000015.1 GCA_902797875.1 Oscillospiraceae bacterium
AAGTCCGATTTTTATTGATTCAAATTCAATTCTTTCCATGTTGCTTATCCTTTCTATTCTTCTTGACCTTCATTGTCGTATTCATCAAAGACTTCTTCGGTTTCTTCGATGATGTCCTCACCGTTTTCATCCTGTAAACCGTAGCCTTCAAGATTGTCGGCTACCGTTTTCTCTTCAAAAACAGTCTTTTTGTTGTTGACCTTGTTAAAGTCAATGTCGTCGTCTTCATAGGTCTGTTTCATATCGACCTGCTGACCGTTTACGTCCAGCACCTGAACGTCCAAAGCAAGCGACTGAAGCTCTTTAATAAGAACCTTAAAGCTTTCGGGAACGCCGCTTTCGGGAACGTTCTGACCCTTAACGATGGCTTCGTAGGTCTTAACACGGCCGACAATATCGTCCGACTTAACCGTAAGGATTTCCTGTAAGGTGTAGGCGGCGCCGTACGCTTCAAGCGCCCAAACCTCCATCTCACCGAAACGCTGACCGCCGAACTGCGCTTTACCACCCAGCGGCTGCTGAGTAACCAGTGAGTAGGGGCCTGTTGAACGGGCGTGGATTTTATCGTCAACCAGGTGATGCAGTTTAAGGTAATACATATAACCTACCGTTACGGGGTTATCGAACTTCTCACCCGTTCTGCCGTCGTAAAGGGTAAATTTGCCGTCTATCTTAGAGCGGTCAATCTTGTGCTCTCCCTCGATATGGTCAACATATTCGCCGTTGATTTTTCCGGCTTTTTCGAAACAGTCAATAATGTCTTTTTCGTGGGCGCCGTCAAATACCGGCGTGCAGACCTTCCAGCCAAGCGCCTTGGCGGCGTAACCGAGGTGTACCTCTAAAACCTGACCGATATTCATACGGGAAGGAACGCCCAGCGGATTTAATACGATGTCAAGCGGTGTGCCGTCTTTTAAGAAGGGCATATCTTCACTTGGAAGTATACGTGAAACAACGCCCTTATTACCGTGGCGGCCCGCCATTTTGTCGCCGACCGAGATTTTGCGTTTTTGAGCAATATATACGCGGACGGTCATATTTACGCCCGGAGAAAGTTCTGAAGAATTTTCGCGGGTGAAGATTTTAACGTCTACTACGGTACCGTATTCACCATGGGGTACGCGAAGCGATGTGTCGCGGACCTCTCTTGCTTTATCGGCAAATATGGCGCGAAGCAGTCTTTCTTCGGCGGTGAGTTCGGTCTCACCCTTAGGCGTAACCTTACCTACGAGGATATCGCCGCTGCGGACCTCTGCGCCTATGCGGATAATACCGCGCTCGTCGAGGTCTTTAAGGGCGTCCTCGCCGACGTTTGGTATATCGCGGGTGATTTCTTCGGCGCCAAGCTTTGTATCGCGGGCTTCAATGTCGTGTTCTTCTATATGAATAGAAGTGTACACATCATCGCGAACAAGGCGCTGGTTAATAAGCACCGCGTCTTCGTAGTTGTAGCCTTCCCAGGTCATAAAGCCGATAAGGGCGTTTTTACCAAGTGAAATCTCGCCGTTGGCGGTTGCGGGACCGTCGGCGATAACCTGTCCCTTCTCGACCTTTTCACCCTTGGCTACAATAGGACGCTGATTTATGCAGGTTCCGTGGTTGGAACGCAGGAATTTAATAAGATTGTAATCGCGGATTTCGCCGCCTTTTTCTTTAATCGAGATGGTATCGGCACAAACGCGAACAACCTCGCCCGCCTCTTTTGCAAGTACCACAACGCCCGAGTCAACCGCCGCTTTGTATTCCATACCGGTACCGACAATCGGATTCTCGGTTTTAAGAAGCGGAACAGCCTGCTTCTGCATGTTTGAACCCATAAGCGCGCGGTTGGTATCGTCGTTTTCAAGGAAGGGTATCATGGCGGTTGCTACCGATACGACCATCTTAGGCGAAACGTCCATAAAGTCGGCCTTTTCGGCGGGAACCTCCATAAAGCGGTCAAGATAACGCGCGTTGACCCTCTTGTTTTTGAATCTGCCCTCTTCGTCGAGCGGCTCGTTTGCCTGCGCTACGATGTAATCGTCCTCTTCGTCGGCGGTCATATAAACCACCTCTTCAAGTACCTTGCCGGTCTTTTTGTCTATACGGCGGAAGGGGGCTTCGATAAAGCCGTAGTCGTTAATTTTTGCGAAGGTTGCAAGATAGGATATAAGACCGATATTAGGACCTTCGGGGGTTTCGATAGGACACATACGGCCGTAATGGGTATAGTGAACGTCGCGCACTTCGAACGACGCGCGGTCACGCGAAAGACCGCCCGGGCCCAGAGCCGAAAGACGGCGCTTGTGGGTAAGTTCGGAAAGCGGGTTGGTCTGGTCCATAAACTGGGACAGCGGACTTGAACCGAAGAACTCTTTAATGGCGGCGCCAACCGGGCGCGCGTTTATAAGGGTAAGGGGCGTTATGCTGTCGGGATCGTTAGACATAAGCGAAAGTTTTTCGCGGATAGAACGCTCCATTCTCGCAAAACCGATGCGGAACTGGTTTTGACGCAGCTCGCCTACGCTTCTGATACGGCGGTTACCGAGGTGGTCGATATCGTCGTCTTTTCCAACTCCCATGGGAAGACCCAGAAAGTAGTTAACGCTTGCGAGTATATCGTAAACGGTGATGTGCTTGGGCATAAGAAAATCGGCGTTTTCGGTGATGTTTTTAATAAGCGCCTTTTCGTCGTCGGAAGATTCAAGGATTTCTTTAAGTACGGGAATTGAAACGTTTTCGCAAATAACGTCCTTAACCTTATCGTAAACTTTTTTGGAAACAAATCCTGAAATATCCACCATCGAGTTAGAGATAACCTTAAACTCGCGGTCGTTATGCTCTTCAAGTATGATGCGGGCTTCGCATACGCCCTTGGTCTGCATTTCTTTTGCTTTGGCGCGGTCGATTTTTTCACCCTTTTGCGCAAGGATCTCGCCTGTAACAGCGCTTACGGCGTCGGCGGCGAGCACTCTGCCCGCGATACGGTCGCCTATAGAAAGTTTTTTATTGTATTTGTATCTGCCGACACGCGAAATTTCGTAACGGTGTGGATCAAAAAGGAGTTGACGAAGATAGGTAGCCGAACCCTCAACCGTAGCAGGCTCGCCCGGACGGAGCTTTTTGTATACCTCTACGATGGCGTCCGAGCTGTTTTCGGTGGTATCCTTTTCAAAGGTGGCGCCCATACGCTCGTCAATGCCGACAATATTATCTATATCGGCGTTCTTTTCAAGTGAGAAGGGAACAAAGGTGCCCGTAGCCCACAAAAACTCGTTTTGACTGCCCTCGGTAATCTTGCCGCGTTCTTCTTCCGCTACGCCCGAGAAATAACCCAGCGCCCTAATGAAGGTAGAAAGCGGAAAACGACGGTTTTTGTCTATCTTGACATAAACCGGTTCTTTGTCTATAGGTTCGGTGGCGTCGGCTTCGCACTCGATCCAGGCGCCGCGGTTGGGGATTATGGTCGAACGCAGCACCATACGGGGAGGACGAACCGTATCGTCAAACTCGAAGTAGCAGTTAGGGCTTCTGACAAGCTGCGATACGACCGCTCTTTCGGCGCCATTGATTACAAAGGTGCCGCTTTCGGTCATAAGAGGAATTTCGCCCATATATACTTCGTTCTCTTTGATTTCGCCGGTTTCTTTGTTAAGAAGGCGCACCTTAACCCTAAGGGGTACCGAATATGTGGCGTCCCTTGCCTTACACTCTATTACGTTGTATTTAGGAGTATCGTCCAAACGGTATTCTGTGGTGAATTTGATTTCGAGATTCTCGGTATAATCGGTGATGGTCGACATCTCTTCAAAGACCTGTTTCAGTCCCTCTTCGATAAACCATTTGTACGACTTTTTCTGTACCTCAATAAGATTTGGCATCGAGATAACTTCGTCGATTTTTGAAAAGCTCATGCGTTCGTTTTTGCCGAACATTACCTTTTTAGGCGCCATTTGCTTCGATCACTCCTTATTTTTTTGCTTGATATATGTGAAAAACCACTTATAATCGGGCTTTTTCCACATATATTTTTGGTGAAATCGCTACTAAAAAACCTATTAAAGGCGATATTCACCCATCATTGTGCAGTTTAATATTATATAGCAAATTTAACGGCTTGTCAAGAAGAAATTTCCATTTATTTTGATTTAATAAAAAAATTGAAAAACCGACCGAAATCACGAGCGGCAAAAAGGCATATATAATAAGTATAAGGTATAAATTTTCGTGTTGATTTTTTTGCAAAACCGTGTATAATAAAACATAGTTTTTACAAGGAGACATATATTGATGATAGAAGAATACCTGTACTTCAAAACTTTGGAAGATGTAAAATCGTTTGTAAACATCGCCATGCTTAAAGACTTTGAACTCGACTTTATTTCGGGTAAGTATGTTGTCGACGCCAAAAGTATCATGGGTATTTTCAGTCTTGACCTTACAAAGCCCGTAAAACTTGTGGCGCATACAAGCGACCCTTCGATCAAAGACGAAATTGCGCCCTTTGTGTACAAAAAATAAAACGATACTTTTATGGCCGCCGCGGCGGCTTTTGTTTTTTCATAATACCCCTTTTTTGGAGGAATCAATGCCGAAATACAAATCAAGTGAAATCTTAAAACCCGTAAAAAGAATACACGGCGGCATAAAACTTGAGCATCACAAAAACACCGCCGATATGTTCACCGAAACGCTGCCCGAAGAAAATATACCTACGGTAACAATACCCATGGTGCAGCATATCGGTGCGCCATGCTCCCCTATTGTTAAAAAGGGCGACAGGGTGTATGTCGGTACCAAAATCGGTGACAGCGACGCATTTGTTTCTTCTCCGGTGCATTCAAGCGTTTCGGGTACGGTTTCCGATATAACCACCGTTACAATGGCAACCGGAAACAAGGTGCAATGCGTTGTTATAGACAACGACCTTTCCAACACGCCCGATCCCGCCATTAAACCCCACCCTGTTAAAACCGCCGCCGACCTTGCCGCGGCAGCGCGCGAGTGCGGACTTGTGGGGCTTGGCGGCGCGGGGTTTCCGGCGCATGTTAAACTTTCGATAAATCCCGAAAAGCCGATAGACACCCTTATAATAAACGCCGCCGAGTGCGAGCCGTACATTACAAGCGATTATCGTGAGATTATCGAGAACACTCAAGAGGTGTACGAGGCGATATATCTTATAAAAGAAACGCTTGGCATACACAACTGCCTTATTGCCGTAGAGGACAATAAACCGACCGCAATTCAGCTTTTGTACGAAATGGCGGCGTCTCCCAAGGATAAAAACAACGAAATACGGCTTGTAAAACTATCTTCGCGTTATCCCCAGGGCGCCGAAAAAATGATTATTTACACCACCACCGGCAGAATTGTCAAAGAGGGGCTTCTTCCTGCAGACGTGGGTTGTCTTGTTATGAACGTTACCTCTGCCGCATCGCTTTACCGTTTTGTAAAAACCGGTATGCCGCTTATATCTAAGCGTATTACGGTAGACGGCAACGCGGTTAAAAAGCCCAAAAATCTTATATGTAAAATAGGTACGCCGGTTTCGGCTATTTTGGACTACTGCGAAGCCGCCGCCCCCGATATGGTGCTTTACGGCGGGCCTATGATGGGTACGGCGCTATCCGACCTTTCATCTATGTTATTAAAACAAAACAACGCGGTGCTTGCTTTTTGCGGCAAGCAGGCGAGTTTACCGCCTATACAAAACTGCATAAACTGTAACCGGTGTTTTAACGCCTGCCCTATGAGATTAAACCCCAAAGCCATTATTGACAGTTACGAAAGCGGCGCGGATGCCGCCACACTTTCAAGCCACAAAACCATGCTTTGTATGGAGTGCGGCTGCTGTTCGTATATATGCCCCGCGGGCAGACCGCTTACCCATACCATCCGCCTTGCAAAGGGCAAAATCAAACAGGGAGGTAAACAGTAATGAACAAACTGTTGAAGGTTGCTTGCTCTCCCCATAAATTTACCAAAGACAACACACAGGGTATAATGTTAGACGTTATTTTGGCGCTTTTGCCCATAGGCGTTTTGGCGGTCGTTATGTACGGGCTGTCATCGGCGGTGCTTATTGCCGTAACGGTTGCCACCTGCGTTTTTTGTGAATACGCCTGGTGCCGTATTTTGAAAAAACCAAATTCCACTACCGATTTATCTGCCGTCGTTACGGGACTTTTGCTTGCATACAGCCTACCGCCCGACCTACCCGTTTGGATGGCTATAATCGGCTCGGTAGTTGCCATTATAGTGGTAAAACAGATGTACGGCGGAATAGGTCATAATTTTGTAAACCCCGCCGTTTGCGCCCGAATTGTTTTGATGGTAAGCTTCCCGCAAGCCATGACCACCTGGCGCCAGCCGCTTTCCAATATTGTAACTTCGGCCACGCCCCTTACGCCGGGTATTGTCGAAAAACCGGCGGATATAAGCCTGTTTTTAGGCAATTATTCGGGATGTATCGGTGAAACTTCGGCTCTGCTTATTATTATAGGCGGAGTGTATCTTGTGCTTCGCAAGGTTATAAACCCGATTATTCCGCTGTCGTTTATCGGGTCGGCTTTTATACTTAATTTTGCAATAACCGGCAATTTTAACGCTTCGGTGCTTGCCATACTTTCGGGCGCGATTTTGCTTGGCGCGGTATTTATGGCGACCGACTACGTTACCTCGCCCGCCGGCGGTATCGGTAAACTGATTTTCGGTACGGGATGCGGTCTTATAACGGTGCTTATAAGACAGTTTGGCAATATGCCCGAAGGGGTATCGTTCGCCATACTTATAATGAATTTGCTCGTACCCGCCATAGACAAAATACCTCCGCGCAAGGCCTTTGGCGAAAAGGAGGACGTATAATGTATAAAACCGTTATAAAGCCCGTCCTGGTACTTTTTGCGATTTGTCTTGTGGCTTCGGTTATTTTGGGACTTACCAACCTTTTAACCGCCGACGCCATTAAATCGCGCGAAGAAAATGCCCAAGCTTTGGCGTTTCACCTTGTGCTTGCCGCCGAAAAATATGAGCCGTTTGAAATAAATGACCACCCCGACGCCGCCGTGTTCAAGGCGGTTAAGGGTGATGAAACGATCGGTTTTTGCATAGTCGAAACCAAAAAAGGTTACGGCGGAGACGTTAAAACCGTAATAGGTATAAAAAACGGGAAAATTACCGCCGTAACCGTAACCGACGTTTCGAGCGAGACGGCGGGAATAGGCAAAAAGGTTGCCGACGACGAATTTACTTCGCGGTTTTCGGGCGTTAGCAACGTGGACGGCGTAACCGCCGTTACCGGCGCGACCTTTTCATCCAAAGCCGTAAAGTCCGCCGTTAGCGAAGCGCTTGAGATTTACGGGGAGGTGGCAGGCGTTGAATAAATATGTTAAAACCCTTAAAAACGGCATAATCGACCAAAACCCGACCCTTCGTCTTGTACTGGGTACCTGCCCTACCCTTGCCATTACCACCCAGGCCTTTAACGGTATAGGTATGGGGCTGGCGGCTACCTTTGTGCTTGTTTGTTCAAATATAATGGTATCGCTTTTGCGCAAGGTAATACCCGAAAAGGTGCGTATTCCCTGCTACATTACCATAATCGCGTCTTTTGTAACTGTGCTGCAAATGATAGTAAAGGCTTTTTTGCCCGAAATAGATAAGGCGCTTGGCATTTATCTGCCGCTTATAGTCGTAAACTGCATAATCTTAGCGCGGGCAGAGATGTTTGCCGCCAAAAATACGGTGCTTGTTTCGGCTGTGGACGGTCTTGGAATGGGTATAGGCTTTACCGCGGTACTAACCCTTATGGGTATAATAAGAGAACTTTTGGGCGCGGGTACGGTGTTTGGACTTCCCCTTCTTTCGGGGGTACTGCCGCCAATGCTGATATTCATACTGCCGCCCGGGGGATTCTTTGTTTTCGGTGTTTTAATCGCGCTTGCCAATTCGCTTTCGAAAAAAAGCGGCAAAAAGGTAAAGGAAAGCTTTGAGTGTGACGGCAACTGCGCCGCCTGCAGTGAAATCTGCCCAAACGAGGTAAAGGAGGCGCCCGAAAATGCTTAAAATAACCGCTATTATTTTAGCCGGTATACTTACAAATAATATGGTATTGTCGAAATTTTTGGGTATCTGCCCGTTTTTGGGGGTTTCAAAAAAATACAATACCGCATTTGCAATGGGGGTTGCCGTAACGCTTGTAATGTTGGTGGCTACCGCCGTAACCTATCCCCTTTACACCCTTGTACTGCTTCCGCTTAAAATTGAATATCTGCAGACCATAGCCTTTATTTTGGTTATTGCGGCGCTGGTTCAACTTATAGAAATTTTGCTTAAAAGATTTTTGCCGCCCATATACAAAGCGCTTGGTATTTATCTGCCGCTTATTACAACCAACTGCGCGGTGCTTGGTATTACCCTGTTAAACTTTACCGATACCAAAATTACAAGTTTTGGGCTTGCCCTTTGCAACGCGCTTGGCGGAGGACTCGGCTTTTTGCTTGCCATGATGCTGTTTGCAGGGGTGCGCACCAGAATTGAAAAAAGCGACGTACCGCCCTTTTTGCAAGGACTGCCCATAACCCTTATTTCGGCTGCTATCGTAAGTTTGTCGTTCCTGGGCTTTGCCGGGCTTATCGAAAACCTTACCGGTTTTTAGGGGGTAGATTATGGAACTTATATTAAACGCAGTTTTGGTGCTTTCGGTACTCGGGCTTTTATTTGGCGGACTGCTTGCGGTGGTATCGAAATATCTTGCGGTAAAAGAAGACCAAAAAGAAGCCGCCGTCAGAGAGTGCCTGCCCGGGGCTAACTGCGGCGCCTGCGGATACACCGGCTGCGACGGCTATGCAGCCGCCATATCAAAAGGCGAAGCAGAGCCAAATTTATGTATACCCGGCGGCGTCGAAACCGCCGAAAAACTTGGCAAATTACTTGGCGTTACGGTTTCGTCGACCCCCAAAAAAGCGGTGGTTTTGTGCCGCGGTAACGCCGGTAACGCCAAAATAAAATTCGACTATGAGGGGCCGCGCTCCTGCGCCGCCGCTGCCTATATTCAAAACGGTCAGAAGGTTTGCGCCTATGGCTGTCTTGGCTTTGGCGACTGCCAAAAGGCGTGTCCTTTTGGGGCGATAGACTTAAATAACGGTCTTGCGACGGTCGACCAAAATCTTTGTACCGGTTGCGGCGCCTGCGCAAAGGTTTGCCCAAAAGGGGTTATAGAGATTTTGCCTCAAAGCGAAAAGCCCACCGTTTTGTGCCGCAGTCTTGACCGCGGGCCCGATGCCAAAAGGGGTTGCGCAGCTGCCTGTATAGGGTGCGGGCTTTGTGCCAAAAACTGCGAAAGCGGCGCCATAGTAGTAGAAAACTTTTTGGCGAAAATAAATAAGGATTTATGCACAAACTGTAAAAAATGCGTTGACGTTTGCCCTATGAAATGCATTAAATAAAAACGGCAAAATAAAAGTGCGGAAGACTTTGCTTCCGCACTATTTTTATGGGTAATTATTTTACAAGGGTTTTCAGCATTTCTTCGGTACTTGCCAAAAAGTCGCCGTCAAATAGCTCGATGGTACCCTTATCGCTTGCGGCGGCAAGTTTGGGGTCGATGGGTATTTGCCCGAGCACCCTGGTGTTATACTCTTTAGCGATTTCTTCTATATGGCTTTGGCCGTAAAGGTAGATTTTTTTATCACAATGTGGGCATACCGTATAGCTCATATTTTCGACAATACCAAGCACCGGTATATTCATAAGTTTTGCCATATTAAGCGCCTTTTTTACTATCATCGAAACAAGTTCCTGCGGACTTGTAACAACTATTATTCCGTCTACGGGAATACTCTGAAATACCGTAAGGGGTACGTCGCCCGTACCCGGGGGCATATCGACAAACATATAATCAACGTCGCCCCAGATAACGTCGGTCCAAAACTGTTTTACTGTGCCTGCTATAACGGGACCGCGCCAGGCTACGGGGTCGGTTTCGTTTTTCATCAAAAGGTTAAGCGACATAACCCGAATACCGGTTGCCGAAAGGGCGGGCAAAAGACCTTCCTGTGCCGCGCGTGCCTCTTTTAAGCCAAACATTTTGGGCATTGAGGGGCCCGTAATATCAGCGTCCAGCACCGCGGTGTTAAACCCGAGCCGCTGTGAAATAACCGCCGATAGCGCCGTTACCATACTTTTACCTACGCCGCCCTTACCGCTTACGACGCCGATTACCTTTTTAACGGTTGAAAACTCGTTAAGTTTTTCTTTGGGTATCTCGCGGGATGAACAGTTTTGCGAACAACTTTGACAGTCGTGAGTACATTCAGACATTTTTATTCTCCTTTGGCGGTAAATTAACAAATAAGATTATAAACCATTTTTACGCGTTTTTCAATAAAAAGAATAATGTTGTTGTTTTTTTATTGAAAAATATATATTTTTGTGATAAAATAAATTGACATTTTGTGTTTGTAGACAGTTTGTTAACATGTATGCAGAAAATTCTGTTTATAATAAGGCAAATAACCTTGGAGGATCGTATATGATAGAGGTAAAAAATCTTACCAAAAGATACGGCAATAACCTTGCCGTAAAAAACGCGAGTTTTACTATACAAGACGGCGAAATCGTCGGCTTTTTGGGACCAAACGGCGCGGGCAAAAGTACTATAATGAACATTATGACCGGCTATTTATCGCTGACTTCAGGCAGCGTTGCGGTTTCGGGTTACGATATTTTGGAATACCCCGAAAAAGCCAAAAAGCATATAGGGTATCTGCCTGAACTTCCGCCGCTGTATACCGATATGACCGTAAAGGAATATCTTTCGTTTGTTTACGAACTTAAAAAGGCGAAATTTCAAAAAAAGCCGCATCTGGACGAAATTGAAAGGCTGGTAAATATTAAAAATGTCGAAAACCGCCTTATAAAAAACCTTTCTAAGGGCTATCGTCAGCGCGTAGGTATTGCGCAGGCGCTTATAGGCAACCCCGACGTGCTTATACTCGACGAACCTACGGTAGGTCTCGACCCCAAACAGATTATCGAAATCCGCACCCTTATAGAAAAACTCGGCAGACACCATACCGTAATAGTATCTTCGCATATCCTTTCAGAAATTCAGGCGGTTTGCAAGCGCATAATTATAATAAATCAAGGAGTTATAGTTGCCGACGACACCGCTGAAAACCTGCAGAACAATCTATCAAGCGACCATGCCATTTCGGTTAGAATACAAGGCCCCGAGGAAACGGCGCTTAAGGTGCTGCGATCGATAAAAGAAATCGAAAGCGTTCAAAGTATGGGCATAATCGAAAGCGGTTCTTTCGACTGTGTTATACAACCAAAAGATAATTGCGATGTTCGTCGCGCGGTATTTGAGCGCATGGCGGAAAGAAAATGGCCGGTGCTTAACATGACCAGCAACCGCCTGACGTTGGAGCAAATCTTCCTGCGGCTTACCGACGCTTCTCTAACACCTGCAAACGGCGGCGATACCGAAGCACCGGAAAAGGCGGAAGAACTTTCGGAAACAGATAAAGAACTTGCGCGCAATGCCGTATTTGGCAAGGAGGAAAAATAGTATGGGTGCAATATATAAACGCGAGCTTAAAGCTTATTTTACCTCGTCGCTGGGATTTGTGGTGCTGGCGATTATGTTCTTCTTCTTTGGCTATATCTTTTCTTCTATTTTTTCAAGCGATTACAACAATATTTCGTATTGTTTTGTTTACGTTAACATCTATGCGATGATGATAATACCCATTATTACCATGCGGTTGTTTTCGGAAGAGCGGCGGCAGAAAACCGACCAGCTTTTGTTTACAAGTCCCGTTAAACTGTGGAAAATCGTGGGCGGTAAATATCTTGCCGCGTTTACTCTGTATGCGCTGTGTTACAGTATAACCCTTGTATTTGAGATTATTCTTATGACCGTTTCGACCGTCAACTGGATGTTATACCTTTCCTCACTTTTGGGAACCTTTTTAATGGGCGGCGCATTACTTGCCATAGGACTGTTTATCTCGTCCTGCACCGAGAGTCAGATAGTATCCGCCATTATCGGCATAATCACCTCGCTGTTTATTATGATGCTGGATTATTTCTCGGCGTTGTTTAACAACGATATACTTACATCTGTTTGTAATTACCTTTCGTTTAACACCCGTTTTAATACCTTTGCTTCGGGTGTGCTTGACTTTTCAAACGCGGTATTCTTTTTAAGTTTTATCGCCTTGTTCTTATTCTTGACTGTGCGCTCGCTTGAACGCAAACGCTGGTCGTAAAGGAGGAGATTACAGATGAGTAAATTCGAGAAAAAATTAGAGGCTCTGGCTAATTCTTCCGCCGAAAACGATAAGGCTAAAGCCGAATATAAGGACGAAAAAAGAGCCGAAAAGGCCGCCAAAAAAGCAAAAAACAACATAGGCGAGAAAATCAAAAATAAGCTTATGATTAAACGCGGCTCGTTTACGCTTGGGGTTATAATAATCTTTTTGGCAATACTGGTGCTTGTAAATGTACTTTCAACCATTATTGCGTCGCGTTACTCAACCACCATTGACCTTACCGCCGATAAATCGTTTAAGCTAAGCGACGACAACGTTGAATTTATAAAAGCGCTTTCACAACAAAAAAACATTGAAAAAATCGAAATAATAATGTGCGCCGACCGCGAAGATTTTACCGGTACAGCCATGGTAAACTACATCGGTCAAAACTACAACATTTACGAAAATTCCACCCCCTATAACTTCTTTAATCAGACGGTTCGTCTTGTAGAGGAATATCCCAAATACGACCCTAGAATTTCGGTTAGTTATCAAAACCCGCAGGATCCCTCTTTCTCGCTTTTAAGCAGCGAAACCGACGTAAATATTTCCTACGGCGATATTTTGGTAAGATGTTATAAAGAAGATAAATCGGTTAAAACCGATATTTTAACCTTCACCGATATTTATCAAACCGAAAGCGCCGGCGACGCTTCGGGCAATTCGCTGGGTTATTACTCCATACAATACAGCAATCTTGAAAACGCCCTTTCGGGTTCGCTTAATAAAATCGCATTAAGCGTGCCTACAAAAGCGGGAATTATAACGGTCGGCAGCGACGCCTCCACCATCGAAGCCCTTAAAACCGGTCTTGTTAACTATGATTATTCGTTTACCGAGATTTCGGGTATTATAAACGATGAAACCGTAAAGGGACTGGACGTACTGTTTTTGGCTCAGCCCACCGCCGACCTTGACAGTCAAACCCTCAAGGTTTTGGACCGCTTCCTTGAAAACGACGGGAAAATGGGTAGGTCGTTTATATACTTTGCAAGCGCTTCTTCGCCTTCTACCCCCAACCTTAACCAGTTCCTTGCCGAATGGGGTATTAAGGTTAACGACGGCGTTTTATACGAAACCAACAGTTCTTACTGCAACAGCGAAAACCCCACATCGTTTATACAGTTTTACGAAGAAAACGCCCACACGCTAAGCCTTAAAAACAGTCAAAAGGGTTATCTTTCTCAGGGTAATATTCCCTTCACCGCAGCCTATACCACAAACGGCACCAAAACCACCAATGTTTTGCTTAACACTTCCGACAGCGTAGTTATTGCCCCAAAAGGCACTTCGAGTAAAATAACGGTTGCGTCCACTACCCAGCGTGCGGCATACCCAACTGTAATTCTTACCGAAGATTCGAGGTATGACGATAACGCCGACGAGCATAGAAGCTGCGTTCTTGCGTTTTCGAGCGTAAACCTCGTAAACACCGAGTGGTCGGTATATGAACAGATCGGCAATATGGATATGGCTCTTGTGGCCTGCAACGCCGCTTCGGGCAGAAGCAACGCCCTTGCGTTTTCGCCGAAAATAACCGGCGTTACGGGTATTGAAAAACCCGCAAGCGCAATCCAAAAAAGCATAGTAATCTGGATATTTGCAATCATTATTCCGCTTGCATGTATAATCGGAGGTGTAGTTCTTTGGATGATAAGAAGAAAGAAATAGAGAATAACCAAACCCTCGGCGATATCGTATCGGACGAGTCCGAAGATTCCACCATATTTTCGCAGCCTGTCACAACCGACAGCAAAGGTGCACATAAAAAGAAATTTCGCGCACTGCCGCTTATAATTCTGGCGGCGACGGCGGTGATTCTTACCGGCGTGCTTTGTCTTTATCTGTTCGTACTTAAAGCACCCGAAAAAGACAGCGAACAAGATGTAACCGCAAGCGTAGAGGTTTTAAGTTTTTCGGCCGATTCGTTCTCTAAAATCGAGGTTGAAAACCAAAGCGGAAAGCTTATCTTTATAAACACCCCGAAAAAGGATGAAAACGGTGATAATACCTCGGTTTGGTCGCTAAACGGTTACGATGAAAACCTTATTGCCGGCGTGTCCGTAAGCGCCCTTGCCGGTAAAACCGCCACGCTTTCGGCTGTAAAAGAAATGCCGCAGGGTAACAACTACGGTTTAGAAAAACCCATGGCAACCGTAACCGCCTATAAAAGCGACGGCAGCTACAAGATTTTTGTCGGTAACTACTCCCCCGATAAATCGGGTAACTATATTAAAACCTCACTTTCAGATAAGGTCTATTTTGCGCTGACATCTAACACCATGTACTTTAACTACTGCGCCGAAGACTACGCGGACAACACCATCGTAGGCGCGCTCGACAGCAGTAAAGTCAGCGAAAAATATCTAAGCAACACCTCTTCGCTCGACCATATAGACTACCTTGAAATCGGCGGCAGAAATTATCCGCAAAAAATAACCGTTAAATACGTAGGCAAGGAAATGGCGGCATACCGTATGGTAAGTCCGCGCAGCCACTATGCCAACGCCGACACGGTAGGTACGGCGGTATCGATAATTGACAGCGGTCTTGTGGCGACAGGGGCGTATAAATTCAACCCCACCAATCAAGATATAATAAGTTATAAGCTTGACCGACCCGACATTACCGTAAAAATTGTGTACGATAATAAAACCGTCTCGTTCTCTGCCGCCAAATATGACGATTCCTACTATGCCCTGATGATTGACGGCAAAAACGCGATTTATAAATTCTTGGCTTCGACCGATTTATTTAACTATAAGGTTGAAGACTACTACAACAAATTTGCATTTTTGCAGGATATTGCAGATTTTTCGCAGATTGATTTTATAGACGGTTCTACTACCAAAACGGTTAAAATCGACTACGACGCCGACCAAAACACCACCGCCGAATACTACAACGGCAAAGAGATTGACGACGATTTGTTCCGCACCTATTTTTATTATTTTACCAACCTGAAGCCCGAGGTTGTGGAAAACAGTCTTGGCGGCAAAAGTGAATATACCGCCGTATTCCACTACCGCGATAAGAGTTTGGGAAACAATATTACGGTTCAGTTCAAAAAGCATAACGACCGCCAATACGAGGTAATTATCGACGGTAACTACGAAGGGCTTATTAACTACAACTATTTTAACTGCATAAAGGATTATTTGCAAAAAGCCCTGAAAGGTGAAAGTATTCCCGATCCCGAGTAAAAAAATACTTTACTTTTCAGAAAGTTTATAGTATAATACTTTGGTGCGAAAGAGATTTCGTATTAAATACCTTATCTGCGTCTTGCGCCATTCACCTGACGAAGGCCCGGATAAAGGAAAAATTTACAGAAAGGTGAAAACAGTTATGATGCTCAAAGATGAAAAGACCAAAATCATTACCGAGTATGCCACCCACGAGGGCGACACCGGTTCTGCCGAGGTTCAGATTGCTTTGCTTACAAACCGCATTAACTCGCTTAACGAACATCTGAAACTCAACAAGAACGACCATCACTCTCGCCGCGGCTTACTTAAAATGGTAGGTCACAGACGCAACCTTTTGGCATATTTGCAAAAGGTTGACATCGAAAGATACCGTGCAATCGTTGCTAAGTTAGGTCTTAGAAAATAATGAAAAACGGCAGACCGTAATAATTTGCGGTCTGCCGATTATCGTTAAACAAGGCGCATACGGGTAAAGCGGTAAATCGATAGCCCGAGCTTACGCGGACTATGGCTTTATTGCTAAACCCTTATACGCCTAAAAATATAAGGAGAATAAAAATGTACGAAAATTTCAAAACCTTTTCAACCGAATTTGCCGGCAGAACCCTTACGGTAGAAACCGGTAAAATGGCACAGCTTGCAAACGGCAGCTGTCTTGTAAGATATGGCGAAACCGCCGTATTTTGCGCCGCTACCGCTTCGGCAAAACCCCGCGACGGCATTGACTTTTTGCCGCTGTCGGTAGACTTTGAAGAAAAACTTTATTCGGTCGGCAAAATCCCGGGCTCGTTCACCCGCCGCGAGGGTAAACCTACCGACAAGGCGATACTTGCTTCGCGCGTTATCGACCGCCCCATCCGTCCCCTTTTTCCCAAGGATATGAGAAACGACGTTACGGTGGTTTGTACAGTTATGTCGGTTGACCCCGACTGCTCGCCCGAAATCACCGGTATGATTGCCGCCAGCGTTGCGCTTTCGATTTCGGATATTCCGTGGGACGGCCCCATTTCGGGCATTTCGGTAGGTCTTGTTGACGGTCAGATTGTGCTTAATCCGAACGCCGAGCAGCAGGAAAAAAGCGAACTGCAGCTTACGGTTGCGTCTACCGCGGACCTTGTTGCCATGATAGAGGCGGGCGCCTATGAGGTCGATAACGACACCATGTTCGACGCCATTATGAAAGGCCACGCCGAAAACCAAAAGATGGTTGCCTTTATTAAGGATATTCAGTCGCAAATCGGCAAAACCAAATTTACCTACGACAGCACCAACCCTGACGAGCAGATGTACGAGGACGTAAAAGAACTTGCACTTGACGCCGTTAAAGAGGCGCTTGATACCGACGATAAGCGTATCCGCGACGAACGTCTGCGCCCCGTTTACGATATGGTTCACGAAAAACTCGACGAAAAATACCCCGAAATGGAAGCTCAGCTTGAAGAGTGCCTTTACAAACTGCAAAAATTTGTGGTTCGCCGTTGGCTTTTGGACGAAAACAAGCGTGTTGACGGCAGAGGCATTGACGAAATCCGTCCCCTGTCGGCAGAGGTTGGTCTTTTGCCCCGCGTTCACGGAAGCGGCCTGTTCTCGCGCGGACAGACCCAGGTGCTTACCATTGCGACCCTTGGTTCCATTAGCGACAGCCAGCTTTTAGACGGTATTGATAACGAAGAAACCAAACGCTATATGCACCACTACAATATGCCAAGCTACTCGGTTGGCGAAACCCGTCCCTCAAGGGGCCCGGGCAGACGTGAAATCGGTCACGGTGCTCTTGCAGAACGCGCCCTTGTACCGGTAATTCCAAGCGAGGAAGAGTTCCCCTATTCGCTTCGCCTTGTATCGGAAGTTCTTTCGTCTAACGGATCGACCAGCCAGGGTTCAATATGCGGTTCGACCTTAGCGCTTATGGACGCAGGCGTGCCCATTAAAGCGCCGGTTGCGGGTATTTCGTGCGGTCTTGTTACCGAGGGTGAACGCTTTATGACCATGGTTGATATTCAGGGTCTTGAAGATTTCTTCGGAGATATGGACTTTAAGGTTGCAGGTACCCACAAGGGTATTACGGCTATTCAGATGGACCTTAAAATTCACGGTCTTACCCCTGCCATCATTAAAGAGGCGCTTGAAAAGACCTATAAGGCGCGTCTTTACATACTTGATGAGGTTATGCTTAAAGCCATTGACAAGCCCCGTCCCGAGCTTTCAAAATACGCTCCTAAGGTTATTACCACCAAAATCGACCCCGAGAAAATTCGTGAGGTTATTGGCAGCGGCGGTAAGGTTATTCAAAAAATCCAGGCTGACTGCTCCTGCAAAATCGATATTACCGACGACGGTCAGGTGTTTATTCAGGCCATCGACACCGAAAATGCAAAACGCGCTTTAATGATAGTTGAAACCATCGCAAATGACCCCGAAATCGGCGCGATTTATAAGGGCAGAGTAACAAGACTTATGGAGTTTGGCGCATTTGTTGAAATTGCCCCCGGCAAAGAGGGACTTGTTCACATAAGCCAGCTCGACCTTAACCGCGTTGACAAGGTTGAGGACATTGTAAACGTAGGCGACGAGGTTGTCGTTAAGGTCACCGAAATCGACGACCAGGGACGCCTTAACCTCTCGCGCAAGGCGGCGCTTGCTCAAATGCAGGGCATTGAACTGCCTCCCGAAGAGTCGCGTCCGCGCCGTTCCTCCCGTCCCGGTTTTAAGAACAGACACTAATAAAAAGGCTGTAAACGGTTGTTTACAGCCTTTTTTATGAATTGACGGCGGTGCCGTCATGATTTGGCTTCGCCATGATTTCTCGCTGGCGCTCCATGAATTGAATTGCGACAATACGCCCGAAGGGCAATTTATGAACCGTAGGTTCAATTCATGACCGTTAGGTCAATTCACGCGCAGTAAGGCGCAATTCATTGTCGTAGACGTTACATCATCGTTTTAAGATTGTTCAGAAAACTGCCGACCGCTTTGCAGGCTTTGGCGGCGGTTTTGCTGAGTGAGTTTTTATTTTCGATAACCGTTTGGCAGGTGTACGCCGAAGCGGCTCCGACGGCAAGGCCTATTCCCATACCCTTAAAAAAACTTGCTGTTTTGCTTTTCATAAAAAAATCCTCCTTAATAATATCTTGCCGAAATTAGGCAGAATTATAAGGAGGATTTTAATATTTTATTTTGTGTATCAGTCGATTTTTCTCATTACCGGACCGGTGATGAGTTTGGGGTAAAAATAGGTAGATTTCTGGGGCATTTTCCCGCCGGCAGAGGCTACGTCGGCTATCTGTTTTACCCGTGTGGGATTAAGCAAAAAGGCGCAATCGCAGTCGTCGGCACGTTTAACGGCGTCGTCGGCCTGTTTATAATACTCTACTCTTTCGCCGCCTTTTAGCACCTGTAAATCTATACCCAAAAATCTTTCAAGTATACCGGTGTGAAGCACCGTGACGTCAAGCTCGTCCACCGGGCTTTCAACCCCTTTGGTAAGCGCCTTTTGGGCGTTTTGGTCTTTAACCGTCAGGGTGTAAAATTTGCCTTTGCAGTAAAATACAAAGCCGATTTTACCCCCGTCATAAACTTCTTGCAGCGCATTTTCCGCCGCCGCTTTTGACGGCATTTCGGTAATATCAAAATACTCTCCGCAGTTTTTCAGAAGCTTTGCGGCGTCAAAGTTTTCGCTGTTTTTAATAACGCGGTGGGTGGGCAGCACCACAAGACCGTCGCTCTCCATGGGAACTAACATCATCATAACGTAGCGCGAACCGTCTGTCTGTTTGGTATCGCGGTATCTAAGCGCCGTTTCGTAACGGTGGTGGCCGTCGGCAATAAACAGTTTTTTATCGGCAAAATCTTGGCATATTTCGTCGGTGTTTTCAATCTTGTAAAAGGTGTGGGTTACTCCGTCGCCATCGCAAAAACTTGCAAAGGGTTTGGTATCTTTTACGGCGTCCTCGCACTTTTGCAGGGTATTTTTGTCCTCGTCAAAATAAAGCGAATAAATAAGCGAAAAATTGCAGCCGGTGGCGCACATAAGATTAAACCGGTCCTCTTTTGCGGCGGACAGGGTGTTTTCGTGAGGCAGAATTATGCCTTTTGAAAACTCTTCAAGCTGCACCGCGCCGATAATACCGCAGATACTCTTGCGCTGGCCGGAAATTTCAAACTCTTCGCGGTACAAATAAAGACCTTCGGTTTGATCCTGCGCTAAAATGCCGTTATCTACCCACTCTTGCAAAGTTGCGGCTGCCGTGGCGTAGACATCCTCGCCCTCTTTGGGAAGTTCCAGGCGAATAACGTTATATCTGCTGTTTTCTAAAAGCTCTTCGTACTGCTTATCCGATATAATATCGTAAGGCGGACAGGCGAGGTTTTTCATATCCCCCGCTTTTTCGGTATATCTTAACGCTTTAAAAGGTTTTAATGTTGCCAAAATAATACCCCTTTGTTGTTTATAAATCGGCGTACCTTTTGTACAAAGGCGATTTTGCTATAAAGGCTACAGCAACGCAAGTTAAAACGAGTTCGGGCAGCATGTACAAACCGTTATAGCAAAGTGAATATAAAAACGGACGTCCTACCCACGCCTGACCGAAAATTACAAATTTTTCAAAGTTTGCAAAAATTATGGCGCCGGATAAAAAGTGGAACACAAATCTCGCAAAAAGGGCTGCCGCAGTACCTAAAATAACCGCGAAATAGCCTTTTTTATAAAAAATTCCCGCAATGCCCAGGGCTGTGTACGCCAGAATATAGTCAAGCAATATGCAGGCAATGAGGCTCGGAGCGTCAAGTCCCCATGCGAACAGACCGTCGATGGTTACGCCAAACATAAACTGAATAACCGCATAAATACCGGCCGCGCTGAATCCCCAGCCCGCGCCGTACAGTATGCCTACAGTCACTATAGGCAACATGCTAAGCAAGGTAATGGATCCGCCCAGCGGCATTTGAAATACCTTAATCATACTAAGGACGGTGGCAAGGGCTATCATAATAGCGCTTACGCATAGCTTTTGTACGTTGACTTTGTTTTTCATAATAATACCTCCATAATATAAAAAGCGCCGAAGCCTGATACTTTGACGCCGATGGAGTATTACGGTTTTTCCTACGGCGGCATTATCCGCATCAGGTTTAAGGGTTCGAATACCGTAAAAACGGTTTTCGTCTCAGCAAAAGCACCCCGTTAAATTGTTATTCTTTGGGGACTTTTACCCCAAATTCGGTCAATACAGATATTGTATCACCCTATTTGGGGGTTGTCAAGAAAAATTTCAAACATATTTATGATATATTGTATATTTATAGTTGACAAACCGCTATATCTTTGGCATAATTAGACTATATCGAAATTTTGTCGATATGGGGGTTACCTATGAAGTATTTTCAGAATTGGCAACTTAAAAACAAGGGCAAATCGGGCAGTGAAAACGGCAAGGTTTTTGCCGCTGAGGTGCCGGGCAATATTCAAAGTGATTATGCAAAATTTTTAGGTATAGAAGATATTATGTATTCGGATAACGCCAAGGTTTTACAAAAAACCGAAGACGATTATTTTGAATATTTTTGCAATATAGATTTTAATTTAAGCGACGGTCAAAAATTATACTTTGTGGCGCAGGGCATTGATTATAAATACGATATATTTTTATCGGGCAAAAAAATACACAGCGGCGAGGGTATGTACAAAACGGTTGAACTCGACATAACCGGCGCAAAGGCGGGCGATAGGTTAAGTATTCTTATTTACCCTCACCCAAGGCTTAATAAAGAGATAAAAGGCCGTGAGGACGCCTCGCAAAGCTGTAAGCCGGCGGTATCCTACGGATGGGACTGGAACCCCCGCCTTTTAATCTCAGGGCTGTGGAAACCCTGCTACCTTGAAACCAGAGATACCGATTATATTTCTCCGGTGAAGGTTACTTATGAACTTTCCGAAAACCTAAAAAACGCAAAGGTTAAATTTGTTTGTGAGAGCGCCGGTAAGCCGGTTTACATTATTAAAGATAAAAACGGCAAGGTGGTTTACCGCGGCGCAAAGGCGACATGCACCTTAAAAAATATTGATTTATGGTGGCCAAACGGCGAGGGTGAACAAGCCCTTTATGAGTACACCGTAAAAACCGCCGGTTACAAACGAAGCGGCAAAATAGGTTTTAAGAAGATTAAACTTGTGCAAAACCTCGGCACCGCCAACGAACCCGAGGGGTTCCCTCACCCGAGATATGTAAGTTTTATAACCGTAAAAATTAACGGCAGACGAATTTTTGCAAAGGGCAGCAACCTTGTAAACCTTGAACTGTTTTTCGGCAAGGTTACAAAGGAACGCTGCGAAGAGATGGTAAAACTCGCCGTTTCCTGCAATATGAATATACTTCGTATTTGGGGCGGCGCGGGACTGCTTAAACCCGAGTTTTACGAAGCCTGCGACAAATACGGCATTATGGTATGGCAGGAATTTATGCTGGCTTGTAATAATTACGTCGGCACGCCGCATTATTTGAAGGTGCTCGAAAGCGAAGCGACCGCGATTATTTCACTTATGCAAAACCACGCAAGTTTATGTTTGTGGTGCGGCGGAAACGAATTGTTTAATTCGTGGAGCGGCATGGACGATAACTCGCATGCGATTCGCCTGTTAAATAAACTATGCTATGAGCAAACACCGCAAATTCCGTTTCTTTCTACCTCGCCTATGTGCGGTATGGCGCACGGCGGTTATACCTTCTGCGAAAAAAACGGTCGCGAATGCTACGATATTTTTCAATCGGCAAACAATTCGGCTTACACCGAATTCGGCGTTCCGTCGATTTCGCCCCGTCAAAATCTTGAAAAGGTTATACCGCAAGACGAGCTTTTCCCCTTTAAGCCGACCGATTCATATGTTTACCATCACGGTTACAACGCTTGGACGCCTGATACCTGGCTTTGTGAAGATACAATAAAACGATACTTTGGCGAGTCGGACAGTCTTGATAAAATAATAAGCCGTTCACAATGGATGCAATGCGAAGGGTACAAAAGCATATTTGAAGAGGCGCGCCGCCAATGGCCGCACTGCTCTATGGCGATAAACTGGTGCTTTAACGAACCCTGGATAACCGCCGCAAACAATTCTTTAATCGCCTACCCCAACATTAAAAAACCGGCCTATTTCGCGGTGAAAGATTCGCTTCGCCCTGCCCTTTTCAGCGCAAAAATAACCAAGTTTTTATGGCGCTCGGGCGAAAAGATGAGTTTTGACGTTTATCTTATTAACGACAGCCCCGCACCCGTTACGGAACACGCCGACGTGTATATTAAAATAGGCAATAAACGCTTTGCGCTTTTAAGTTTTACCGCGTCCGCCAAGGAGCGCACCAACCTGCTTTGCCCCACCGTTAATTTTGTACTGCCAAATATTAAAGCCGACCACCTTACGGTTGAAATAAAATCTGAAAGCGGCAAATATGACAGCACATATAAATTAGTTTATAATCCCGATTTTTCGAAAAAGCCGAAAGTAAAACGGCTCAACGCAGATAATTAGAAAGGTGAATTCTATGAAATACCATTTTGAACAGGAAACAGGCAGTTTCATAATAAACGATTACGAAACCGGCAAAGTCTGGGAGAATAATATATGGAATAAAAACCAGTTTCTTACTACGGTTAACCAGTTCGGTCAATCGTTCCCCCGTCTTGTTACCGCAAAAGCCGAAAGAGTACACCTTACCTTCGGTAAAGAAAAATCCGCCTGCGTTTATCTTCGCGATGACGACGCGGTAGATTACTGGAATATAGGCTATGCGCCCTCCTACAACAAGGTGGAAGACTACCGCTGCGAGCATTCTCAGGCGTTTACCGCCGTTTCTTCAAGACATGCGGGTATTTATGCCAAACAAACAATTTGCATCCACCCGAACCGCGATATCGAAATATGGGAAGTTACCCTTAAAAACGAAAGCGATAAAACCCGTAATATAAGTGTTTTTCCCTTTAGTAATTTTGATTTGGACGGATTTGTTCAGCATTCTTACTACGCCGCCGAAAACACCGGCTGGACCGAATTTGTTAAAGAAGCCAACGCCATTCTTTGCATTCAAAACGGACCGTTTATGCCGGCTGATATTTTCAGCGGATTTATGATGTCGAGTGAGCCTACCGACCTTTTCTGCGGAAGACTCGAGCATTTTACCGGTACCGCCGGCAACAACACAAAACCGCGCCTTCTGGAAGAAGGCAGGGATCTTCCCTGCACCAACGCCGCCTACCGCAAACGCTCGGGACTGCTTCAAAACAAAATTAAACTCGCGCCCGGCGAAGAAAAGACCCTCTACTACGCGCTTGGGTTTACCTCTTCCAAGCCGCAAGATCTTATTGAACTTAGAAAACCCCTTATGGAAGAACTTCCCGGAATATTTGCAACCAAATATGAACGGGGTATTAAAGAAAACGGCGCCCTTAGATGCCACACCCCCAACGAGCGCGTAAACAATATAATGAATTTTTGGGTGCAAAAGCAGGTTTCTTACTGTATGATAGGCAAAAAGGCGGTTCGCGATAACGCTCAGCTGGCGCTTGGTATGCTTAACTACGACGCCCCCTTAGCCCGCAAAACCCTTGCCGAATGCACCGCCAACCAGTTTTTCGACGGTCATTCGCTTTTGACCTGGACACCCAACTTCCGCGAAAAGCATTTGTATTCGGACCCGTCCGCATGGTACGTTTTGGCGGTTTGCCAATATATTAAAGAAACCGGCGATACCGATTTCCTTAAAGAGCATATCCCCTTCGTTGACGGCGAAGACGGTACGGTTTACGAGCACCTCACCAAGGCTGCCGAGTGGTTTATGCGTGAGGACAACTACGGTCCTAACGGGTTGCCCCTTATTCACCACGCAGACTGGAACGACGCCCTTAATATTCCCGATCACAGCGCCGAAAGTGTATTTATGGCAATGATGATTTGCCTTATATTTAAGGAACTTGCCGAACTTGCCGAGTTTATCGGTGATGATCCAAAATTTATAGAAACCCTTAAAGAATTTCGTCAAAAGGTTGCAGATATTACCAACGATAAGGCGTATAACGGCGAATACTACGTCCGCGCCTTTTCTAAATACGGTATTGTAGGTAACAAGGGCGATAAAAACGGCGGCGAGATTTACGTCAACCCGCAAGTGTGGGCAATTTTAGCCGAAATCGTACCAAAAGAGCGTATTCCTTCAATTATGGCGGCGGTAGATAAAATGGAAAACGACGGCGGCGTGCCGCTTTGCTACCCGGCTTACAAACATTACGACAGTGCTGTGGGCCGTATGTCGGCTATGCCGGCGGGCATATTCGAAAACGGTGGTATTTATAACCACGCCTGCGCCTTTAAGGTTATGGCTGACTGTAAAGTAGGACGAAAAGAAAACGCCATAAAGACCCTTCTTAAAATGATACCCGACGGCGAATTTAATCCTTCTTCTCATACCACTACCGAACCCTATGTATTTACCAACTGCTATCAACAGCACCCAGCCGAAAAAATGCTGGTGGGCTTTTCGTGGCAGACCGGTTCATCCGCCTGGGGACTTCGCGATTTTTACGAGGGTATTTTGGGTATTGACCGCGAATACGCAGGTCTTAAGATTAAACCGAATATCCCTGCGTCTTGGGACAAGTTAACCGCAACCCGCCCCTACCGCGGAAGCACCCTTGAGCTTACCTATATAAATAAAAACGCCGGCAAGGTAACCCTTATTGTTGACGGCAAAGAAATTGACGGCGATATAATTAAACCCTTTAACGATAACGGCGTACACGAAATTACAGTAGAATTTTAAAATAAATAAAATAAAATCACGGTGCCTATTTGGTACCGTGATTTTTTATATATTCAGGTTTTATTTGGTTGGGGTAATTACCGTTTTGCCGCCCATATAAGGTTGCAGCACTTTAGGTATTTTTACGCTGCCGTCTTCCAAAAGATTGTTTTCAAGGAAGGCGATAAGCATTCTCGGCGGGGCTACAACGGTGTTGTTAAGGGTGTGGGCAAGGTATTTGCCGTTCTCACCTGCTACGCGTATTTTAAGGCGTCTTGCTTGCGCGTCGCCAAGGTTGGAACAAGAACCAACCTCGAAATATTTTTGCTGTCTGGGGCTCCAGGCTTCTACGTCAACCGATTTTACCTTAAGGTCGGCAAGGTCGCCCGAGCAACACTCTAAGGTCCTTACCGGAATATCGAGTGTGCAAAACAAATCAACCGTGTTCTTCCAAAGTTTTTCGTACCACTCCATACTTTCTTCAGGGCGGCAAACCACTATCATTTCCTGTTTTTCAAACTGGTGAATACGGTAAACGCCGCGCTCCTCAATTCCGTGAGCTCCCTTTTCTTTTCTAAAACAGGGCGAATAGCTTGTAAGGGTAAGCGGCAGGGTTTTTTCGTCGATAATGGTGTCGATAAATCTGCCTATCATCGAGTGTTCGCTGGTGCCGATAAGGTAGAGGTCCTCGCCCTCGATTTTGTACATCATCGACTCCATCTCGTTAAAACTCATAACACCGGTTACAACTTCGCTTCTAATCATAAAGGGCGGCACACAGTAGGTAAAACCGCGGTCTATCATAAAATCACGCGCGTAAGAAAGCACCGCCGAGTGCAGGCGCGCAATATCGCCCATAAGGTAGTAAAAACCGTTGCCCGCCACCTTTCTGGCTGAATCGAAGTCGACGCCGCCGAGTCTTTCCATAATTTCGGTATGGTACGGTATGGGAAAATCGGGCACGACCGGCTCGCCGAAACGCTGCAGTTCAACATTTTCGCTGTCGTCTTTGCCGATAGGCACCGATTTATCGATGATATTGGGTATTACCATCATAATACCCTTAATTTTTTCGGCAAGTTCCTGCTCTTCTTTTTCCAGTTCCTCAAGGCGTTTCGAATTTTTGGTTACCTCTTCTTTTTTTGCCATCGCCTCGTCTTTTTTGCCCTGCGACATAAGGTAGCCGATTTCTTTGGAAACTTTATTACGGTTGGCGCGAAGATTATCTCCCTCGCTTTTTACGGCGCGGATGCGGTCGTCAAGCGCAATTACCTCGTCTACCATAGAAAGCTTATGGTCCTGAAATTTATTTTTTATGTTTTGTTTTACGATTTCGGGGTTTTGTTTCAAAAACTTAATATCTAACATTTTCGTCCTCTTTCTACCACTCTTTTTTGCCCAGGCGGTTGGCTATTTCTTTTAGTTCGTCTTTATTGTAAAACTCAAGCGTTATCTTGCCTTTGCCGTTTTGCGCGACAGTAATTTTAACGGCGCGGTGAAGCGATTTTTTAAGGGTTAGTTCAACCTCGCTGTAATAATTATCGTGCAAGGAAGCGGTTTTTGTCTTGGCGGTTTTTTGTGCGCGCTCGGTTTCACGAACGCTCGCGCCGCCTATCGCCTTTTCTAGCGCTTGTTTGCGAAGTTCGGGTTCCTCGATAGAAAGCAACGCCTTGGCGTGTCCCACCGTTATTTTACCCTCTTTAAGCGCGGCAAGTGATTTTTCGTCCAGACTCAACAGTCTTACGGCGTTTGCCACGTAACTTCGAGATTTATTCACCCTTTTGGCTATTTCTTCAAAACTTGCGCCGTAGCTTTCGGCAAGGTTCTTATAACCCGCCGCCTCTTCTGTAGGGTCGAGGTTTTCGCGCTGCAGATTTTCAATAAGCGCAAGGTATGCCACCTTGCTGTCATCCATATCCATTACGGTCGCCTTAACCGTGCTAAGTCCCGCTAAGCGGCAAGCTCGCCAGCGGCGTTCACCGGCTACTATCTGGTAACCGTCTTTATACGGGCGCACCAAAATCGGTTGTAAAAGACCGTTTTCTTTTATGCTTTCGGCAAGCTCGTTTAGGGCAGTAGCGTCAAATTTCTTACGCGGCTGCGCCTTGTTTGGCTCGATTTCCGATATGCGAAGTTCAACTATCGAAGAGCCGTTGTCGGCTGTGTCGGCAAAAAGCGAATCAAGCCCGCGGCCAAGTCCCCCTATTTTACTCATCGGGTGTTCCCCCTGTTCCGTTTCAAAAATTCTTTGGCAAGGTCGTCATAGGCCACGGCGCCTTTGCTCCTGCCGTCGTAATACTGTATGGGCATACCGTACGAGGGCGCTTCCGAAAGCCGCACCGCGCGCGGTATTACGGTAGAATATAAATCTTTGCCGAAATATTTTTTTATTTCGCCAACCACCTGACGGGTAAGGTTTAGCCGCCCGTCGAACATGGTCAGAAGCACCCCTTCAAGCTCAATGTATTTATTATACAGCCTTTTTATCTGCCTTACGGTACTCATAAGCTGGCTAAGCCCCTCGAGGGCGAAATATTCGCATTGAATCGGCACCAAAAAGCTATCCGATGCAACCAGCGCGTTAACCGTTATTATGCTAAGCGAGGGCGGGCAATCGATAAAAATATAATCATACTTGTCCTTAACCGCAAACAGGGCGGTTTTAAGCCGCGCCTCGCGTGAGGGCAAAGTAATCAGTTCAACCTCCGCCCCTGCCAGCTGCATATTAGTTGGCATAACGTCGACATTTTTGAACCTGGATGTAATTACGGCCGAAGCGGCGTCGGCACGCCCTATAAGCACCTCGTAACTGCTGGCGGCATTGTCGGTTTTAGATATGCCGAAAGCCGAAGTAGAGTTACCCTGCGGGTCGAGATCACACAGAAGCACCTTTTTACCGTGTATGCCTACCGCCGAAGCAAGGTTTACGGCGGTGGTAGTTTTGCCTACACCGCCCTTTTGGTTTACAACCGAAATAATTTTGCCCATAAAACACCCAACTTTGAATAATCGAAATATTTTAGCATATAATATGTATAATTATAATATATTCGGCGGCGGTTTGCAATTATTTTTAAGAAATTCTTAAAAAACAGTTGCAAAAACAAAACAAAGCGTGTATAATATCTTCGTAAGGTCTTTGCACCTGCAATATATCGCGAGGTAGAGCAGTTGGTAGCTCGTCGGGCAACCTTTGCGAACGCCGCCGGTGGCGGATGAAGTGAGCAACGGTTGGC
>CADBUL010000016.1 GCA_902797875.1 Oscillospiraceae bacterium
CAGTCGAACCAGCCCATACGGCGAGGTCTGCCTGTGGTGGCGCCGTATTCGCCTCCGTCGCCGCCGTGGTCACGCATTTCTTTAGCCTCTTCGCCGAAAATCTCGCTTACAAACGCACCTGCGCCCACAGCCGAAGAATAGGCTTTTATGACCGTTACGATATCGGTAATGGCGTAAGGCGGAACGCCCGCGCCCACCGTACCGTAACCCGCAAGAGTAGAAGAGGAGGTTACCATGGGGTAAATGCCGTGGTCGGTATCTTTAAGAGAACCCAACTGACCCTCTAACAAAATGGTCTTATTCTCTTTAACCGCGTCGCACAAAAGACGGTGCGTATTTTTAACGTAGGGCGCAATTTGGTCGCGCCACGATACAAGGGTGTTAAAAAGTTCGTCGCCGTCGATTTCGGGTTTGTGATAAATCTCGCGCAGGATGGCGTTTTTAATGGTTAAAACGTTTTCGATTTTGGTTTTTAGGCGCTCGTCGTCGAAAAGTTCGTTGACCTGAAAACCGATTTTGGCGTGTTTGTCGGAATAAAAAGGCGCTATGCCGCTTTTGGTTGAGCCAAAACTGTTTTTGCCAAGGCGCTCTTCCTCGTATTGGTCGAACAAAATGTGGTAAGGCATTACTATCTGCGCGCGTTCGGATACAACCAGATTGGGGGTGGGTACGCCCTTATCGACTATCTCTTTAAGTTCTTTTAATAATTGCGGAATATTAAGGGCTACGCCGTTGCCTATAACGCAGGTAACGTTTTTGTTAAACGCGCCCGAGGGCATCATATGTAAAGCGAACTTGCCGTACTCGTTTTTAATGGTGTGCCCGGCGTTTGCGCCGCCCTGAAAACGCACAACAATATCGCTTTTCTGCGCGAGCATATCGGTAATTTTACCTTTACCCTCGTCGCCCCAGTTTGCGCCCGTAATTGCTTTAATCAAATTAAACACCTCTTAAATATTTAAGAAATTTTATTACTTTGTTATTATACAATACAATTTATAATAATGCAAACAGTTTTAAGGATAAATAAAAACAAACAAAAACTCTGTTACAAAAAGCACCGCCAGGGCGTAAAACGAGTCTAAAAACGAAAGTTTTCCGCTTAGCATGGTAAAAAGCACCGCCAGGGCGCAAAAAAGGGTAAACGCCGCTTCCTGTTTTTTGGTAAAAAGGCTGAAAATAATCTCTTTTGCCGCAAAAAACAAAACCGAAAGTTCAATAAACGCGGTAGCAAAAAAATTAAAAAGACACAAAAAATCTATTTTGGTAAAGTCTTCGCCGATTTTTACGGTTCCGCAAGCGGCATAAAGCGGAGCGTTTAGGTTTGCCGCCATAGCGCCAAGTGAAAAATGTACAAGGGTTGCCGCCGAAAACAATGCCGCCGCTCCCATAAACACGCCTGCGGCAATTCCCTTTTTGCTAATATTTTTACCCTTGATTATTATGGGCAAAATACAAAGGGTGCCGAAACTTCCTGCAAAAACTTTCACCGTTTCTTTTGCGGCGGTCTTAAAACTGAAACCGTTAAAATCAAGGCTTACTTCGGCGCAAGACAAAAGCCATAAAAACACAACAATGTAAAACACAAGGCATAATACGCCTATTGCCGCGGCAAGTTTAAGAAGGGCTTGCGCTTTTATATTGCTCACCGTAAAAGCCGAAACAACAATAAGCGCGCAAAGGACGATATTGGGGGTAAACGGCAGCATAAGGTTATCGCAAAAGCCAACGTAATTCTTTGCGCAGGCATAAATAAAATAAAGGCAAATAATTAAGGCGAACGCGCCTTTGACCGGCGATACGCCAAGCGGCTTGTTTTGAACGGTTTTTTTATACAAAAGCGCCGCAAACGGTACCGCAAACAGCGAAGCCGCAAGGGTGGCGGCTATATCTTCGATACCGTTTTTGCCCGATGGAAAATTTATTAAAATACTGCCCAGAATTATCTCGAAAATCAAAAACGCGCAGGCTGTATTATGGTTTTCAGTTTTATTCATAAAAGGTTATCCCGACCTTATAATCGGCGCTTTTTATATAAAGCGCCGTATTGTTTTTTATTTGGCTGTAAATGTGGCAGTACCGCTTTTGCAAGGTCGAACCAAGCGCCAAAACGTCGCTTTCCTGCAGTGCAAAAATCGACTTTGACAATTGAACAAAGCTGCTCTTAAGCCGGTTTTTATCAAGGCTTGTTATACCGCTTTTGCCTGCCGAAAGTTTTATGTCATAGTTAAAATAAAGACGGTTTTTATAAAGTTTTACGCCAAGGGTAACCTTACAGTTTTTTATAAACGCGCTTTTATCAAAAAGCGTCAGGTTGCCGCTTGCAAACTCGTTTTGAAGTATTTCGTAAACCTCGCTTTGACTGTAATTAAGCAGCGCGGCGGCGCGGTAGTTTTTTAAGATTTTAAGTCCCTTTAATTTATAAATTGTTTTGTCGTCTTCGCTTGCCGTTTCAAAATAAGGAAGCGCCATTATTTTGCTGCATAAAGAATTGCCCCTTGCGGCGCTTATAAAAGAATTATATTTGCCGAAAGACAGGCTTTTATCGGTAGCGTTTAGAAGCGAAACAATTTCAAATGCCGTAATTGAAAGGGTGTAGGGTTTTACACAAAGAAGCTCCTTTGCGCTTTTAGCGGCAATTATTTTCATCGAAAGGGTAAGGTGGGGGTTGTTAAGGCAAAAGCTTTCAACCCCCTGCACCTCTTTTGCGGAAAGCGTATCGCCCATAACAACAACGCTCACGTGACTGAAAATCAGGTTTTTGGGGGTTGAGGACGACAGGTCGCTCATAGCTTCAACCATACTTTTGCCGCTGCCGTACAGTATGGTGGCGGTGGCGCCCTGGCTAAGGCTCTGAGTATTTATAATCTCGGCTGTAATAAGGAGATTATCCCCGATACTGTCCACCCCGAAGGCGGTAATTATGGCGTAGTCCTCTACCTCGTGGTAATCTCCGCAAAAAAACGAAATAGCCAACAGCGCCGCCGCAAAAACCGAAAACGCTTTAACCTTCATATTCTTTTTTCTCTTGTGCGGTTTTTCGAAAGCCCGACAGGTCTTGTCAGCATTTTATTCCACGGGGCGCGAATAACCGTATCTTTTAAGCCCTGCTTCGACGGCGCGCGCAGATAAACCGTGTAATCTACCGAAAATGACGACATATTGAATACCGCCGCCGCCGTAACGGTTACAGCCAAAAACAGACCCAAAAGCCCAAGCCCCGCGCCTGCTAAGGCGTATATTACTCGCAAATAAAGTATGGCGCTTTTAAGCCTTGTTACCACCAGACCGCAAATTCCCGAAAGCGCCACCACTATAAGCATTGGGGCGCTTATTATTTTGGCTTCGACCGCCGCCTGCCCTACCACAAGTCCGCCCACAATAGATAGCGCGTGTCCCATACTTTCGGGCATGCGAATCCCCGCCTCTTTAAGTATGTGGAAAACAAAAATAAGAAGAAGGCACTCTAAAAAAGACGAAAAAGGCATAGATTGCCGCGCCCCCGAAATGGTTATAAGAAAAAACGAGGGTAAAAGCTGCGGATAATAGTTTACAAGCGAAAGATAAAGCGCGGGGACAAGTACCGAAATTGCAAAACACACGTACCTTAATATCCTTGAAAAAGAGGTCAGCATATAATTTAAGTAGTAGTCGTCGTTAGACTGAAAGTTTTCGCAAAAAAGATACGGCACGGTAAGTACCGACGGCGTACCGTCGACAAATATCGCCACACGACCCTCTAAAAGCCGCGCCGCTATAATATCGGGGCGCTCGGTTGCGCCGACCGTCTTAAAAAGCGAGCGTGGGTGGTCTTTTATCATTTCGCATAAATAATTCGAATCCAAAACTCCGTCAATATCTATTTTTTCCAAGCGGCGGTAAAGTTCGTTTAACACCTTTTTGTTTACGATGTTGTCGAGATAGCAGATAAATACGCTTGTAGACGTAGATCTTCCGAACGTCATTTTTTTAAGGTGTAAATCCGGCGTTGTAAGCCGCCGCAAAATAAGGGTAAGGTTTTTAAGCACCGATTCGCAAAAGCCCTCGCGGGGGCCCTGTAAAACCCGTTCTTCTTTCGGCTCGTCGATACTTCGGGTAGAAAATCCTTTGGTGTTTAGTATGATTGCCCCGCCGGGAAGCAACAGGGCGGTATCGCCGTACATTATGGCCTTGACTATCTCCTGGCTGCTTTGCGCTACGGCGGCTTCATCCGAAAAAATGCCGCTTTTATAAACGCTTTGCAAAATATCGTTTTTTTGCGCTTTGAATAATAAAAGCGGTTTTATTATGCTTTCGCTTATCATTTGGGACGACGCAACGCCGTCAAAGAAAATCACCGCCGCCTCAAAATTAGGACAGCAAAGTTCGCGCATCCGAAACAGCGCTTGATTTGCAAAAATCACCTTAAATTGAGCAATGTCATCTTTAAGGTTTCCGCTTAGCGGTTTTACCGAAAAATCTGTTTTTGTTTGCATTTTCTGTTCACCGGAATTAGTTTGCGCGACTATGGTATTTATTATTCCAAAAACACTTGATATTAAGAGTGTTGTTTGTTATAATGTTAAAATGATTGTGAGGAAAAGTATGTACAAAATCGTATTTAAGCAAAAACTTAACGACCTGGTAACCAAAATAGGGGTTGCCGCGCCCGAAATTGCGTCTGCCGCTAAAGCAGGGCAGTTTGTTATTTTGCGCCCGTTTGACGACAGCGAACGCATACCTCTTACGGTGCACGACTGCGACGCGGATAACGGCACGGTGTTCGTCATTTATCAAAAGATGGGCAGAACGACCATGGAGCTCGATACCCTGAACGAGGGCGAAAGTCTTTGCGATATCGTAGGTCCTTTGGGTAACCCTACCGTAACTCACGGTTTTAAGAAGGTTGCGGTTGTAGGCGGCGGCGTAGGATGCGCAATAGCCTTTCCCGTTGCAAAAGACCTTAAAAAAAACGGTGCACAGGTTACCTGCATTACCGGTTTTAGGAGCAGCGACCTTGTAATTTTGGAAAAAGAGTTTTCGCAAATCAGCGACAGCTTTTATCTTATGACCGACGACGGCTCGGCAGGAGAACACGGCCTTGTAACAAACAAACTCGAAGAGCTTATACTTTCGGGTGAAAAGTTTGACGAAGTAATTGCCATAGGCCCCATTATTATGATGAAATTTGTATGCGAACTTACCAAAAAATACGGTGTTAAGACCATCATTTCAATGAACTCAATAATGGTCGACGGTACGGGTATGTGCGGCGGATGTCGACTTACGGTCGACGGTGAAACAAAATTCGCCTGCGTTGACGGCCCCGACTTTGACGGCCATAAAGTAGATTTTGACGAGTGTATGCGCCGCAGCACTTTTTACAAAGATTTTGAAACTCGTGAACGCGAAAAGGCGTGCAGACTTTTGGAGGGTAAAATATGAGCGATTTAACCTTAAAAAACCCTATGCCTTCGCTCGACCCGAAAGTAAGAGTTCACAATTTTGACGAGGTTGCGCTCGGCTACCAAGCCGAAACCGCCATAAAAGAGGCGCAGCGTTGTCTTAATTGTAAACATCACCCCTGCGTTTCAAAATGCCCCGTCGGTATAGCCATACCGGATTTTATCGCCAAAATTGCAAAAGGTGAATTTGAAGAGGCGTATAAAATTATCGAGCGCGCCTCGTCGCTGGCGGCGGTTTGCGGCAGGGTTTGTCCGCAAGAACGCCAGTGCGAGAGCGTATGCGCAAGAGGTATAAAGGGTGAAAGCGTAGGAATCGGCTACCTTGAAAGATTTGTAGCCGATTACCACCTTAAAAACCTTAAAAATCAGGTAAAAAAAGAAATGCCCGGCGCTAAAAAGGTGGCGGTTGTAGGAAGCGGCCCCGCGGGGCTTTCGTGCGCGGGCGAACTTGCAAAACGCGGCTACGCCGTAACCGTATTCGAGGCGCTTCACAAAGCGGGCGGCGTGCTTACCTACGGAATACCGGAATTTCGTCTGCCTAAATCGATAGTACAAAGCACCGTATCGCAGCTCGAAAATATGGGCGTAACCTTTAAGACTAATTTTGTTGTAGGCAAAACCTTACCCGTCGACCAACTTTTTGAAAAGGGTTATCAGGCGGTGTTTATAGGCACCGGAGCGGGACTTCCCATTTTTATGGGAATACCCGGCGAAGCGCTTTGCGGCGTCTATTCGGCTAACGAATACCTGACCCGAATAAATCTTATGAAAGCCTATCAAGAAGACTCTAAAACCCCCATACAGCGCGGCGGCACGGTCGCCGTAGTAGGCGGCGGCAACGTAGCTATGGACGCGGCGCGATGCGCCCTTAGACTTGGCGCAAAAAAGGTATATATTTTGTACCGTCGAAGCGAAAAAGAACTGCCCGCCCGCGCCGAAGAGGTACATCACGCCAAACAAGAGGGCATACAGTTTGAATTTATGTGCAACCCCGTTGAGATAATCGGCGATTCAAACCTGAACGTTACGGCGATAAAATGCCAAAAGACCGAACTTTCACAGCCCGACGAAAGCGGAAGACGGCGCCCGGTACCTATTGAAGGCAGCGAATACGAAATAGAGGTAAACGCCGTAATTATGGCGCTGGGCACCTCGCCTAACCCCCTTATTCACCGCACCACAACCGGACTTGACTGCGATAACCGCGGCAGAATAATCGTTACCGGAAACACCACCGCCACTACCAAAAAGGGCGTTTTCGCCGGCGGCGATACCGTAACGGGCGCGGCAACCGTAATACTTGCTATGGGCGCGGGTAAACAGGCGGCAGCCGAAATAGACGAATATCTTTCAAAATAAAAAGCAAAATAAAAAGCGAAAAAACCGACCGCAAGCGGTCGGTTTTTTGCTGTGTAAAATTTACTCGCCTAAATAATGCGCTATCATTGAAAGCGATTTAAGATAGTTGAAGAAAATATCTTCGGGGCAGGTGTCCCTGACCGAGGTTTCAAGCGAAAGGGCGCAGGTGGCGGGGCTTTCTTTAAGCGCCGTCTTAAAGCCTTCCCAGTCAATGGTGCCGCGGTAGGGTATAAGGTGGGCGTCGTTGCAAAGGGCGCCGTCGTTGTCGTGAACATGCAGGGCTATAAGCTTGTCGCCCGCGTCCTTGACCGCCTGAACAACGTCAAAATGAAGACAGTGCGCGTGCCCCGTATCAAGACAAAAACCGAAGTGGTCGGAGTTTATCTTTTTAACAAACGCAAGCGTTTCTTGGGGCGAAGACATGGTAAGGTGGTTAAAGGGCATATTCTCGAACGCGATTTTTACACCGCAGGCTATCGCCTTTTCGGTCAGGCGCGAGAAAAATTCGTAGTTTATTTTTTTGAATTCTTCGTAGTCGCCGTCATGTCCGTCGGAGTAGGGCATAAGGGGATGAATTACCATAACCGGTATTTGGTTATCGCGGCAGACCTCAAGGCAAAGCGACATTTTTTCAAAACGTTCGGCGCGTTGCGCTTCGGTGTAGTCCATAGTGGGGTGTTGCCACGGGCCGTGGCACTGGTAAATAACAAGACCCTCTTTGCGGGCGGCCTCGACCGTCTCGCGGGTTTCTTTTCTAAATGCCTCAGGTCCATTGCGGTAAAAATAATTTTGAGAAAGATGGTCAAAATCACATCCTTCAAACCCCGCTTCCTTAAACAGTTTGAAGGCTTTTTCGGCTCCAAAACGATTTAAGGTTGGCATAATCTCAGTTCCGGTTAATCTCATAAGCTTATTCCTTTCAAAATAATATATTTGCCGCGCCGCGTAGTTGCGGCGGCGGTATTTTAACAAAATTACATATTTTTCAGGCGGTCTAAAATGGCTTGCCTGTCATTTTCTACGCCCTCGTTTGTTACAAGGCGCAGGGCGGTATTTAACATTTCACCCACCGCACTGTCTTTGTATCCTAAACCCTTTATATCGTTACCGTTTACCGCAAGCTCGGAAATTTTACAGCAAAGGCGGTTATTTATAATATTTTGGTACTGCGCCTTTTCGCCGTCGCAGTTAATACCGTAGGCGTCTTTGAGCGCTAACAGCAGTGAAAAGGTATCGTATTCGACCGTCTTCAGCACGGTGCGAACGTCCTCTTGTTTTTTATGCAGATTTTCTTGTAAAAACTCGCAAACGGCGGCTGTTTGTTTGCCGTAAAATAAATCTTTTGCCGCCGCGGGAGTGTCGGCAAAACCGCACAAAAAGGCGTAATCTTTTATGTTTTTGTCGGCGTTTTGGGTGATTTTTGCCGCCTTGGTATCAAAACCTTCAAACCCGCTATAAGCCGCGCGAAATATTTCGCCGTAGGTTTTGTAGGCGCCATAAAAGTTTTTGCCATGCGCCGCTTTTTTTATCTCGGTTGCGGTGCGCTCGGGCGATATGGACGAAAAACTGTCCTTTAATGCAAGCATCGCTGCAGCGGTGTTTTGCTCAATTTCAAAACCGAGCGTCGCGCAAAACCTTGCCGCACGCAGGATTCGAAGCGCGTCCTCGCCAAACCGCTTGGCGGGGTCGCCCACCGACCTTATTATGCCGGCTTTTATATCGTCAATTCCAAAAAAGGGGTCGTAAAGCCGCATATTTTTATCGCAGGCGATGGCGTTAACCGTAAAATCGCGGCGGGATAAATCGGTTAAAATGTCACAACCGAAGTTTACCCTGCCCGGGTGACGGTTATCGTCGTAGTCGCCCTCGCTTCTAAACGCCGTAATTTCAAGCGGCAGGTTATCGATAACCACCGTAACAGTACCGTAGGCTTCGCCTGTAAGAATTTGAGGAAAATCGCAAAAAATCTTTTTTACGACGTCGGGGCGGCAGGGCGCGGCAATGTCGTAATCGGTCGGGGTTTTGCCCGAAAGACGGTCGCGAACACATCCGCCCACAAAATAGGCGGTGTACCCGTTATTCTCAAATATTTCGAGCGCCTTTACCGCACGGCTGTCAAACTCCATATAATTACCTCGTTTTTATTCTATCACAACTCGTTTTAATTTTCAAAGTATTTATTGTAAAAAACCGCGTGATATGGTAAAATATCCATACAAAAATTGAGGAGTGTTTATATGAGCGATATAAAACACGACAGTTTCGGCGAAAAGCAGATAGAAAAGGGGCATATCTGGGGGGCGCACACCCAGCGCACCTACGAAAATTTTAAGATAGGCACCGAAATTATGCCCATAGAAATTATTATGGCAATTACCGAAATTAAGCGAGCGGCGGCGGTTGTAAACCATAAGGCCAAAAAGCTTTCAAAAGAAAACCGCGACCTTATCGTAGACGCTTGCGACAAGGTGCTTTCGGGACAGTACAACAACGAATTTTTACTGCCCGTTTGGCAAACCGGAAGCGGCACCATGACCAATATGAACGTTAACGAGGTGCTTTCTTCCCTAACCGGCGGCGTTTGCCACCCTAACGACCACTGTAACCTTTCGCAAAGCACCAACGATGTGTTCCCTTCGGCGATACATATAGCGGCGGCGCAAATCATAAAATACAACCTTTTGCCCGCGCTTAAAGGTTTAAGACTTGAATTTTTAAGACTTGCAAAAGAAAACGGCGACGTTATAAAGGTAGGCAGAACCCACCTTCAAGACGCCACCCCCATACGCTTTTCCGACGAATTTTGCGCCTATGCCACCGCCATAAGCGAAGGCGAGGAGGAGATAGGTTTAGCCCTTAAAAAACTGCTCCGATTACCCATAGGCGGCACGGCGGTAGGTAACGGCCTTAACTGCCCAAAAGGGTTTGACAGGGCGGTCTGTAAGGCTGTAAGCAGGCGTACCGGTCTGAACTTTGAGCCGCTTGACGATAAGTTCTTCGGGCTTTCGCAAAAAAGCGCGATTACCTTTACCCACTCGGCGCTGAAAAATACGGCGGCGGCGGTAAACAAAATCGCTAATGATATTCGCTTTATGGCGTGCGGTCCGCGTTGCGGAATAGGAGAAATCAATATACCTCAAAACGAGGCGGGTTCTTCAATAATGCCCGGCAAGGTTAACCCCACCCAAATTGAGGCGTTTACCCAGATTTTTGCAAGAATTACGGGTAACGACGCCACCGTAACTTTTGCCGCCGCAGGCGGACAGCTGGAGCTTAACGCCTATATGCCGGTTATCGGCTACTCGCTTATTCAAACGGCGCGACTGCTCAGCGACGGCGTAAACTCGCTTTGCGAGCACTGTGTAAAAGGTATTACGGTAAACAAAGAAAAGGTACAAGAGTACCTTGATAACTCGCTTATGACCGTTACGGCGCTATCCCCCGTTTTGGGTTATGAAACCGCTTCGCAGATAGCCAAGTACGCCGAAAAAAACGGCGTTTCGATAATCGCGGCGGCGCAAAAATTTTGCGATTTACCCGCCGATAAGCTGCAAGAAATTTTAGACCCCGAAAAAATGGTATAAAAATCATAAAAATTCCGCCGCCCGAATATTTTGAGCAGGCGGAATTTTTTATATCACCGGCAAAATATATATTACAAAGAATATTTTTCTTTTTGTTTTCTAATCATTTTAATAAGTTCTTTGGTGGCTATGGACGAGGGGCGCGGCGGCAAAACCATACATATATACCGCGTGGGGATTTCCTGTATAAGGTCGATTTTTATAATATCGCCCTTACTTAGCGCCTCTTTGGCCGAAAACTCGGGAATAAATCCAACCCCTAAGCCCGCCTTTACGGTCGGCAGCACCAAATCGGCGGTGGCGACCTCGACGTCGGGTTCGAGGGTTAGTCCGTTTTCAAGAAAGAAATCGCTGTAAAACCTGTGGGTTTTGGTGTCTTTCCCCAGGCTTACCACCGGATGTTTCACAAGTTCCGCAAGACCTATTTTGCGCCCTTTAAGGTTAGAAAAATTTTTGCCCGCCACCGCAATTTCGCTAAACGGCATAATTTTTTCAACCGTATTGTCGCCGTACTCACCCGTGGGGGTGGTGCATAGCGCTAAATCGCTAAGTCCCGCGCTTACGCGCGAAATACTTTGTTTTGTGGAGCCGTTTGCGATTTTTACCTTAATATCGGGGTAGGTATCGCGAAAGCGTGAAAGCACCAAAAGTAAAAGTCCGTCAAGCGCCGTTTCGCTTGCAGCCAGGTCGATAATGCCGCCCGTGAGCGCCTTTTCGCCAAGCAGCTCTTCTTCACCCATAGCGATATGTTCAAAGGCGATACTGATATGTCCGTATAGTTTTTCGCCCTCGGGGGTAAGGGTTACGCCGCGGTTGGAACGCTCGAAAAGCGAGCAGCCAAGAGCCTGCTCAAGGTTTTTAAGCGAACGCGATATGTTGGGTTGACTGCCGCGAAGCAGTTCGGCAACCTTGGTAAGATTGCCGTATTTTGCCACATAGTAAAATACCCGGTACCAATCGTAACTGATGTTCAAAAGCCCACCGCCTTAATATCAATTTGATATACTAACAATAACAAATATATATTTTACAAATCGCCATACTTGTATTATAATCTAACAGTATCAAAAAAGCAATATGATTTTGGAGTAATCTATGAACTATTCTTCACTTACAAAACAGCAACTTAAAGACGAGTACGAACGGCAAAGCAAACGCTACGAAAACCTTAAAGCGCAGCAGCTTTGTCTTGACCTCTCGCGCGGAAAACCCTCGGCAGAGCAACTCGATTTATCCAACGCCATTTTAGACTGCGTCAATTCTTCGAGTGTGCTTTACACCGAAAACGGTACCGACTGCCGCAACTACGGACTTTTAGAGGGCATCCCCGAAGCGCGCAACCTTTTTGCCGAAATATTAGATACCGACCCCTCAAACGTTCTGGTGGCGGGCAACAGTTCGCTTATCTTGATGTTTGCCCTGCTCTCTCACGCAATGATAGACGGTATTATGGGCGGCGTCCCGTTTTGTAAACAGGAGAAAATTAAATTTTTGTGCCCGGCGCCCGGTTACGACCGCCATTTTGATATGACCCGGCACTTTGGATTCGAGCTTATAACGGTTGATATGGAAAGCGACGGCCCGAATATGGACCAAATCGAAGAGCTTGTAAAGGACCCCGCCGTTAAGGGTGTGTGGTGCGTGCCAAAGTACCAAAACCCCACCGGCGTTGTTTACAGCGATAAAACGGTGCGCCGTTTTGCCGCCCTTAAACCCGCCTCGCCTGATTTTCGTATCTTTTGGGATAATGCCTACTGTATGCACAATTACGACGGCGACACCCATACTATTTTGGATATAATAAGCGAGTGCAAAAAGGCGCAAAACGAAGATATGGTCTACGAATTTTGTTCGACCAGCAAAATGTCGTACCCCGGCGGCGGAATTGCCGCCATCGCCACCTCGCCCGCTAATATAATAGATATTAAGGGCTTTCTTAAATACGCCACCATAGGACCCGACAAAATCAACCAGCTGCGCGCCGTACGGTTTTTCAAAAATAAGCAAAACATTAAAAAACATATGAAACTTCAAGCGGCGGTGCTGGCGCCCAAGTTTGCCGCCGTACAAAAGGTGCTCGAAAAAGAACTGTCGTGTTGCGGTATAGGGGAATGGACCAAACCCTGCGGCGGTTACTTTATCTCGTTTAACACACCCGAAGGCTGCGCTAAAAGAACGGTTAGCCTTTGCGCCGAGTGCGGCGTTAAATTCACCCCCGCCGGGGCGACCTTCCCCTACGGAATAGACCCCGCCGACCGCAACATTCGTCTTGCCCCCTCTTTTGCCACCCTTGACGAAATCGAAAAGGCGGTTGAAATATTTTGCGTTTCGGTAAAAATTGCCGCTCTTGAAAAACTTTTATAAAGGGAAAATTATGGAAGTTTTATCGCCCGTAGGAAATAAAGAAAGTCTTTTGGCGGCTATTCGCTGCGGCGCCGACGCCGTCTATTTCGGTATGCCGAAATTTAACGCGCGCCAAAACGCCGAAAACTTTTCTTATAAGGATTTTATTAACGCCGTCTTTATTTGTCGTAAAAGCGGCGTTAAGTGTTATATAACCCTTAACGTACTTATTAAAAACAGTGAAATATCGCAGGCGATATCCTGCGCGGCCTTGTGTGAAAAATGCGGGGTTGACGGCGTTATCGTACAGGATCTCGGACTTGCCGCGCTTATAAAAGAAAGGTTCCCCGGTCTTTCTTTACACGCCTCGACCCAAACTACCGCAAACACCCCCGCCGCCTTAAAACTTTTGGCGGCGCACGGTTTTAGCCGCGTGGTACTGCCGCGCGAAGCCTCTTTGCGGCAAATAAAAAATCTTTGCGCCGCCGCAAAAAAACTTAATATTTCTACCGAGGTCTTTGTTCACGGCGCGCTTTGTATGAGTGTTTCGGGGCAGTGTCTTATGTCGGCAAGTCTGGGTGGCAGAAGCGCCAACCGCGGACTTTGCGCCGGGCCTTGCCGCCTGCCTCACACCGCCCCCGGCGGCACAGGGTATGATTTAAGCTTGAAAGATTTGTGCCTTATCGACCGCCTTAAACTGCTAAAAGACGCGGGGGTGGACTCGCTTAAAATCGAAGGGCGGCTAAAATCACCCGAATACGTTGCCGCCGCCACCAAAAGTTACCGCGAGGCGGTGGACGGGCTTACCCCAAATAACGATTTGCGGGATATACTGTTTGGCGTTTTTTCGCGCTCGGGCTTTACAGACGGATATTTTGAAAACCACATCGGTAAAGATATGTTCGGTGTGCGAAGCGACGACGACAAAAAACTGACCGCCAAAATTAAAAACAGTATTCACGAATTTTACCGCCTGCCGCGGCAGAAGGTCCCCGTTGATATGCGGCTGGTTGCCAAAATCGGTAAACCCGCAGAGCTTACCTGCACCGCCTACGGCAAAGAGTTTACGCTTTTTGGCGAGGTGGTTGACCGCGCCCAAAACGCCCCCACCACCATAGAATACGCCAAAAGCTTGCTTTCGCGCACCGGCGGAACGGTTTACTATTTAAGAGATTTTGAAGCGGATATTGCGGACGGCGCTTTTTGTCCGTCGTTAAAAGCGCTTAAATGTAAGGCGCTTGAGTGCGCCGAAGCCATTATAGACAAACAAAAAGAGCAGGTTTTAGCGCAAGCAAAAGAGTTTGAAAATATAGATATTACAAACGCACCTGCGTCCAAAAAAGAGGGCGCCAAAAAAATTGTGGCGCAGGCTAAAACAGCGCGGCAGCTGCTTGGGGTTAAAGGCATAGATACGGTAATCTTGCCGCCCGCGCAGGCTGTATTATATAATCAACAAAAACAAAACGACGCCGCCGTCCTGGTTCTTTTAGACCGCGCGGCAGACGATACCGAGATAGAAAACACGCTGAAAACGGTTAAGGAAAACGGCATAGATACCGCCTTTTGCACTGCGCTTGGTCAAATTGAGATTGCCAAAAAACAGGGTTTCAAAATTGTTGCGGCGCACACCCTTAATATTTTTAACAGCCACACCCTTGAGTTTTTCGCGAAAGAGGGGGTAAGCGCGGCGGTGCTTTCGGCGGAGCTTAAAAAAAGCGAACTGTTTTACGGAAGTATCCCCACCGCCGTTTTCGCCTACGGCAGGCTGCCCCTTATGCTTTGCCGCAACTGTCCGCTTAAAAACGGCAAGGGATGTAAGGACTGCACCCACACCCTGACCGACCGCAAGGGTGAAAAGCTGACCGTCGACTGCGACGGGGTATATGTCGAAATTCTGTCATCTAAAATTACCGATATCGCCGACTGCGAGGGCAACTTTGACGCGCTGTTTCTAAAATTTTACGACGAGGACAAAAAACAGGTTGCCGCTGTTGTTAATTCCTATCTGACCGGCAATTTTATAAGCGGCGAAAACAAAACGCGTTGGTTGTATAAAAACGGGGTTTTATAGGTTTTACCGACGCGCCGCATAACGCGTGAACCGCCCTATAGGGCACAAAAATCCACAAAACACAAAATTTAAGACGGTACGTATCGTACCGTCTGTTTTTAATACATCCCGTTGGCTGCCATATACCCGTAAAGCCACTCGCCGTGCATTTGCTCTTCTTTTTGAATGTGGTTGAGCGCCTGGCGAAGCTTGGGCTGTGCGAACTCGAAAACACAGGTGTTATAGGTAGCCGAAACGTATTTTTCGGTTGCAAGCAGGTCGCTGCAAAGGTATTTGTCGTTCTTTTTGCCCGCCGCCGAATAGTTGCTTACCGCCTTAAAGGTGGTCTTAAACTTAGGCTTGCTTTGACCCTGCTTTGGCGACATTGAGGGGGCTTTCCCCGAAATTATGGTGTTTACGGTGTTAAGATGCCCCTGTTCTATGGCGGCGATGTTCTTAAACAGGGATTTAAGGTCTTCGGCCTTAGCTTTGCTTGAAGCGGCTGTGTATTTATCAACGCAAAGCTGTTCTTGATTTTTAAGGTCTTTTAACAAAAGTTTTTCTTTTTCGGTTAGTTTTATCATAAAAAATTCCTCCTTGACACTATTGTGTGCAAGAAGGAATATTTTATTCTTGTATTTACCGCCTATTGACGGTCGTGCTTACCGGTTTCTTCATTTTTAAGCAGTTCGCCCAAAAGTTTGTAAACCGAAATAAAGAAACAGCTGTATAAAATGCCGCCCAAAATATCGGTAAACCAATGCACGCCCGAAATAATTCTGCCTACTATCATAAACACCGTCAAAACCGCGCAAATAACCGAAAGCACGGCGCCAAGACGGCCTTTTATGCGCTTTTTTATTTGCATGCCCGCGGTTATAAAAACGCAAACGGCAAGCATGGTATGTGAAGACGGGAAAGAGGTTTCAAGTCCTTGAGCCGCGTCGATTACCACCGGGCGGTAGTTTACTGGTATTTTGGTAAATACCGCATAGGTAATAAGTACTAAAACGTAAAAAACGCCAAGGGCTATAATATCGCCGTCAACCGCAAGCAGACTTTTACGCTTAATAAGCTGAACAATACAAAAAACGCCAAACGCCGCCGCAACCGCCAAAGCAAAATAACCGAGAAGCTGCGTGACGGTGTAAAAGGTTTGGTTAAACGGAAACAGCTTTTGAAAATAATCGTTAATAAACGAAAAACCGACCGTACCGCCGTTGTAGCCAATGGGGGCGGTGTCTACCACCCTTACCGCCACCGTAAAAGCGGCGCAGACCAAAAGATATAAAACGCTGTCTATAGCATAAGATTTTTTAAGTGATTTCATATTTTACCTCCAAAGTTGGTTTACAAAAAAAGTATAGCACATAAACCGTAAAAAGTATAGATAATTTGTTGTTTTTGTGTTAAAATGATTTATACGAATTTTACAGGGGGCTAAAATGAAAAAAGCGGCGCTTTTTATTTTATGTATACTGACGGCGGCGGCGGTTTGCTCTTGCACTACGCCGCAGGACATAACAGGCGACACGGTTTACCGCGCGACCTCCGAGATCGTGGTATCGCAAGCCCCCAAAAACTGGGAGCACGTAAATTCGGGCGGCGGTATAAAAATGTTTACTATAACCAATAATACCGAACTTTCTTTTAACGCCGTAGAGGTTAAGCCGTCGGGTTTCGACGGTTGGGAGAGAGTCGAGTACGATTTTGTAGCCGGCGCGCAATTCTCCTACACATTTGCGGGGGGCGACCTTGATAAGTATCAAAAATGGGACTTTCGTATGCGAGTAAACTTTGATATGTACTACACCATAACAGCGGTCAACGTAAAAGAGGACAACATAGTGTTAGACGGCACCCTTGATTCGCCGTCTTACAAGTTTGCAAAAGAAACGGCGGTGTCAGATTGAAAAACGGTGCGGCGCGAATGAAAATAAGAGGCGCGGCTATTTTGCTTTTGGCTTCGCTTATTTGGGGTACGGCGTTTGTGTATCAGGACCAAATTAACGGCGCGCTTTCGCCCTTTGCGGTAAACGGCATAAGGATGTTGCTTGGCGGCGTCACGCTGCTTCCTTACATCTTAATTAAAAAGGTTAAAATTACCGATAAACGAATAGTTTTGGGCGGTATTGTTTGCGGGCTTGTTTTGGGTACGGCGGCGTTTTTACAGCAGTACGGTATTTCGCTTTATTTAGCAGACCAAGCGGTAGCGGGCAAGTCGGGGTTTTTGACCTCGCTTTACATAATTTTTGTGCCCGTAATTACGGTTTTTACGGGCAAACGGCTGAAATTTACCCTTATTATAAGTATATTGCTTGCAACTGCGGGGCTATACCTTTTGTGCATAAAATCAGGCGGTTCGATAAGCGGCGCCGATATTCTTGTTTTGCTTTGCGCGGTATGTTTTGCGGTGCATATTTTGGTTATAGAATACTTCGTGCGCTACGGCGACGCGGTGTTGCTTTCGGTGATACAGCTGTTTACAACCGGCGCGGTATCTTTTGCAATATCTTTTATTTTCGAGCGCAACAACTATACGAATATAACCCTTGTGTGGTTTCCGCTGCTGTTTTTGGGCGTTTTTTCAAGCGGTATCGCCTACACCTTACAGATGGTCGGTCAAAAACAGTTATGCGAGCCTACCGTTGCGACCCTTATTATGAGTTTGGAAAGCGTCTTTGCGGCGCTTGCGGGGTGGGCGCTTTCGGGCGAGAGGCTCTCGCTTAAAGAACTGTTCGGGTGCGCTCTTGTGTTTGTCGCCGTAATACTGGCGCAGATAGATTTTCAAAAAATTCCCTTTTTCGTCAAAAAGAAAGACAAATAACTATTGATTTTTCATATATATAATGTTATCATATAATTAGAAATAAATATGGAGGTACTTTTTTATGGCTCGCGTAATAAATGATGAGTGCATTAGCTGCGGCGCTTGCTCGGCAACCTGCCCGGTTGACGCTATCAGTGAGGGTGAAGGCAAATACGTTATCGACGCCGATACCTGTATCGACTGCGGCGCTTGCGAAGGCGGCTGCCCCGTTGAAGCTATTAAACCCGAATAATTTAATTACATAAAAGGTGGGGGTAATGCCCCCACCTTAATTCTTGTACAAACCGAATTTACAAAAAATAAATCTTGAAAGGAAAACCAAAATGAATAAGTTTATTATTGAAACTTCGGCGCGCCACGTTCACGTAACCAAAGAGCATCTGGCTATCCTGTTCGGGCCCGACCACGCCCTTACTCCCAAAAAAGACCTTTCGCAGCCGGGTCAGTTCGCCTGCACCGAAAGGGTTGACATCGTAGGCCCCAAAAGAACGCTTACCGGCGTTTCGATTTTAGGACCCGAAAGACCTCAAACCCAGGTTGAAATATCGCTTACCGACGCGCGTTCGATAGGTATATCCTGCCCGGTAAGAGAATCGGGCGACCTGGACGGCAGCGCAGGCTGCACCATCGTAGGCCCCTGTGGCAGCGTAGAGATTAAAGAGGGCGTTATCGCCGCAAAACGCCATATACATATGGACCCCGAATCGGCGCAGCGGTTTGGCGTTAAAGATACCCAAATTGTATCGGTAAAAATCGAAAGCGAAGGCCGCAGCCTTGTTTTCGGCGATACGGTTGTACGCGTTAGCCCCAAATACGCCCTTGCCATGCACATTGACACCGATGAAAGCAACGCCGCGGGCGTAGCCGGCGAGATGTTCGGTACCATTGTTGAATAATTTAGGGATTTACATACATATTCCGTTTTGCGAAAAAAAGTGCAATTATTGCGACTTTTATTCGTTTTCGGCCGGCGCATCTTTGAAACAAAGATACGTTTTGGCAATTTTGCGTGAAATCGGTCGGTGGGGAGATTATCTTAATCGCCCCGCCGACAGTTTATATTTAGGCGGCGGTACTCCAAGCGTTTTAACAACCGATAACCTGTGCAGCATTTACACGGCGGTGCAAAAGTATTTTTGCACGCCGAAAAGCGCCGCCATAGAAGTTAACCCGGGGGATCGGGTCGATTTTGCGGCGCTGCCCTTTAACCGAATATCGGTAGGGGTGCAAAGTTTTAATGATAATGAGCTTACGGCGCTGGGTCGCCGTCACAAATCCAAGCAGGCGAAACAAACCCTGCTTGCCGCAAAAAAACACATAAAGGACGTATCGGCTGATTTGATGCTGGGAATACCCTATCAAACCCTAAACAGCCTTAAAGAAAACCTTAAAATACTGACAGACCTTGGGGTTACCCACATTTCGGCGTATATGTTAAAGCGTGAAAAAGGAACCCCGTTTTACCAAAGCGATTTACCTTTTGCAGACGAGCGGCAAACCGCCGATTTATATCTTTTTGTATGCGATTTTCTTAAAAGCTTCGGCTTTGAGAGGTACGAAATTTCGAACTTTGCCAAAAAAGGTTTTTACAGCGTTCACAATTTGAAATACTGGACCGGCGAAGATTATCTGGGTCTTGGGCCCGCGGCCCACTCAAAGCTTTCAAACCGCCGTTTTTACTACGAAAAAGATATTGAAGGTTATATAAACGCCCCCGTCGAAATCACCGAAGGAGAAGCGGGCGACGAGGACGAAAAAATAATGCTGCTTCTGCGAACCAACATCGGTTACGATTTTTCGGGCAATAAAAAATTGCAACCCTTTCTTAAAAGGTTGCAGGACGAAGGCCTTACCACTACCGTCGGCACGCGCACCGTTTTAACCGACCGCGGCGCCCTTTTATCTAACGAGATAATAACACAGATTTTAATAAAAAAATAAACGCGGAAGGTTTCCGCGCAAATTTTATTCTATCTTATTAAGTATATCTTCGGCTTCGCTGATTATTTTTTTCAGCGATTTAATCTCTTTTTCAGCCGAAAGCGAACGTGGTTTCTTTTTACCGAGAAGCGTATCAACCGAAACGCCGTAATAGTTTGAAAGGGTAAGCAAAAAATCGAGACCGCACTCCCTTATTCCCTTTTCGTAGTGGGAAAGCAACGCCTGAGAAATTTTAAGGTCCATAGCAACCTGCTTTTGAGAAAGGCCGCGGGACTTTCTTAGGTCGGTTATTATTTTAGGGAAAGGGCATATCACGATTTTTCACCTCACTTTACAATTGATTTTTAGAGTGGTAAGTGCTATTATAAACTAAAAAGACGTCTTTGTAAATAGTGAAAATATACAAAATGTAAATTATTTTTTATAAGGAAATGATAAATTTATGAAAACCTATAAACTGCATTTAATCAGGCACGGTGAGTGTTTTGGCAACCGTGAAGGGCAATATATTGGGGTTACCGATTCGCATCTTACTACAAATGGTATAAAAGAACTACAAGACCTTAAAGACAGCGGCATTTATCCGGACGTCCCGCTGGTTTTTTCGAGCCCGCTTGCGCGCGCGGTAGAATCCGCCAAAATAATCTACCCCGATAAAGAACCCGTAATAATATCGAACTTTTCGGAAATGGACTTCGGCAAATTCGAAAAAAAGACCATCGACGAACTTTCAAACGACGAAGAGTACATCAACTGGGCGCTCGGGCGACTTCCGGCACCCCCTTTTGGCGAAAAAACCTCTGATTTTATACAGCGCATAGTGCTTGCGCTTCGCCAGACGGTGCAGTATATGATGGACTGCGAGGTGTTCGAAGCGGCGGCGGTATTGCACGGCGGAAGCATTATGATGCTTTTGCAGACCTGCGCACTTCCGCGTAAAGAAAAAATGACCGAATGGGCCGCCGCAAACGGCAAGGGTTTTACCGTAAAAATAACCCCTTCGCTTTACGCGAGCAGCGGCGTTATAGAGGTAATAGGCGAAATTCCGCCCGGGGGCGCTCGCGGAGCCTTTCCCTTTACACCGATAAAAGAGGATAATTAAAAATGGAACAGGCTAAAATCGACCGCATAAATATTTTGGCAAAAAAACAGCGCGAGCAGGGTCTTACTGAAGCTGAGAAGACCGAACAGGCCGCGCTTAGAAAAGAATATATTGAAAGTTTTAAGAAAAGCCTTGTGGGACAGCTTGAAAATATAACCATAGTTGAGCCTGACGGCACCAGGCACAAACTGCCGAAAAAACAAAACGAAAGATTTTTTGCTTTTAAGGTCGAACCGTATTTAAGAAGTATTGTCTGGGGCGGCGAAAGACTTAAAAAATACGGTTTTTTGCACGACGGCAACATTGCCGAAAGCTGGGTGGTGTCCTCGATAGAAAACTGCGAAAGCACCGTAGGGGACGCGCCGCTTTCACAAACATTAAAATCCCTTTCAAAAGGGTTTACGGGCGGGCTGGACCGCTTTCCGCTTCTTATAAAAATAATCGACGCTGCGCAAAATCTTTCGGTTCAGGTGCATCCCGACGACGCGGAGGCAAAAGCGCTTGAAAACGGCGTTGGCAAAACCGAAATGTGGTACATTTTAGACGCCGAAAAAGACGCTTATATCTACTACGGCTTTGAAAAAGAAACCTCTAAACAAGATTTTGAGCAAGCCATAAAAGACGGCACCGTATGCTCGCTTTTGCACAAACAACCGGTAAAGGCGGGGGAATGTTACTATATCCCCTCTAAAACGGTGCACGCCATAGGAAAGGGTATACTTATCGCCGAAATTCAGCAGCCTTCGGATATTACCTACCGCGTGTTCGACTATAATCGCCCGGGACCGGACGGCAAGCCGCGCCAACTTCATATTGAAAAAGCGGTGCGGGTAAGCGCGCTTGCCCCCGCCCATAATCTTTGCAAAAACGACCGTGTTTTGGCAGACACCCCCTATTTTACGGTTATCCGCCATAAAATTGACGGCAAAACACGGTTTGAACCAAGCGGCAAACTTTGCGCCCTTTTGTGTGTTGAGGGCGAGGTGACCTTTGAAAATATTACCCTTTCGACCTATACCGCCGCGATTGTCGGCGCAAACGCCCCCGATTTTGAAATCAGCGGCAAAGGTACTGTTTTGGAGTGCTATAAAAAGTGATAATTAACATTGTGCTTGTTGAACCCGAAATACCGCAAAATACCGGCAATATAGCGCGAACCTGCGCGGCTACCGGCGCGCGGCTGCATATAGTTAAACCGATGGGTTTTAGAATTGACGACAAAAAACTTAAACGCGCCGGACTGGATTACTGGCAATATCTTGATATTACCTACTATGAAAATCTTGCCGATTTTTTGCAAAAGACCGAAGGCGCGAATTACTATCTTTTTACCACCAAGGGGCAAAAGGTTTATTCCGACGTCAGTTTTCCCGATAACTGCTACCTTATTTTCGGTAAAGAAACAAAGGGTCTTCCCGAAGATTTTATAATCGCCAACCGCCAAAACGCTTTGCGCGTGCCCATGCAGGGGGAGATCAGAAGTCTTAACCTGTCAAACACGGTGGCGCTTGCAACCTACGAGGTGCTTAGGCAGTGGGGGTTTCCATCCCTTGAAAACAAAGGGGAACTTCACGACTATAAATGGAGCGAGGTATAATATGAAATTTGACCCCGAAATTATGGCAAAGGTGCGCCGTAAACAAGCCAAAGCGGGCATAAATTACATTAAGCCCGACAGCGCTTCTTACAAAACCCTTAAGTTGTTTTACATTATAGCCTTTATCTATACCGCCGCGGTGAGTATTCTCTCGGCGGTGTCCTACTACGTGCGCAATTTTGATATGTACACCCAGGGCAAAAACGACGCCGCGGCGCTAATGAATATTAAGGAAAGAATTTTTGCCATCGCCTTATTCTCGGCGACGGCGGCGGCAGGACTTGTTTTTTGCCTCGTTCAAAAACATCTGCCCTTTATTATTGCAAACACGGCGGGGTGTACGGGTCTTTTTATTGCTTTTATGGGTTGCATGAGAGAGAATATCGAAAACTACGGTATTCTGAACTTTATGGTGCGGCACGGCATTTGCATAATTGTTTTGCTTATTACGGGATCGGCGGCAGCGATACTTGGACTTAGAGCCTATTATAAGGACAAAAAAGCGTATATGTCGGTAAACGACAACGGTTACCAAGAACAGTTTAAGGAATAACAGCGTTAAAAAATCCGCCGAGAATTTCGGCGGATTTTTTTATATTTGTACAATTTTAGGGTGTTCGTTAAGATTCAGGTTAAACTCTTTGACCATTTTTTCCGCCACCGCGAGCGACTGCCCGTCGTAGGCGCTTTGTGCGTCGTGCGCGTCAAATCCAAAGACGGTCTCGCAGCCGTACTCGCCGGCGATTTTCCAAAATTCGGGGTTGGGGTAGCGGCGGTTATCACGAATGCCGAGCATATTTATCTCGACCGGCAGGCTGTATTTATTACTTATTTCGCAAATTTTTTTGTAGGCGTTAATAAGGTTTCGGCGGTCGCCGCCGTAGGCAATTATATCGGGGTGGCAAAGGTAGGTAAATTTGCCGGTTTTTGCGGCTTGTTCTATGCAGTAAACGTAATCTTCAAGTTCGGCGTCGCCATTGGCGGCGTTTCCGACATATACCGTTCCGTTAAACAAAAAGTGCTGGCCGAGAAGCAGATATTCAGCCCCTAAATTCTGTGCGGTTTCAAGCATTTTTCCAAAATGCGCGGGGTAAAACTCACTCTCAAACCCTACGTGGAGTTCTAAAACCTCGCGGTAATCCTCTTTCAGGGCGTTTACGGTTTGGATGTAACCCGGGGCGTCGTTTACCCATACACGGTGAATATCCTGGGTGCCGTCATCGTTTATTAGGGGTATGTGGTCGGAAAACCCCATAACCTTTATGCCGCCCTGCAAGGCGCGTTCTATGTACTGTTTTTCGGTGCCGGTTGCGTGGTGGCAACGGTAGGTGTGGGAGTGAAGATTTACTACCATTTTTATACTTCCTTAAAATTGTTTCGATTAGTATTATATACCCGGGATTTATAAAAATCAACCTAAAAAGGGGCGAAATTTTACGGATTTTTGTTTTGAGGGCGGCGAAAAACCCGTATGGGTTTTATAAAAAGAGGATGTGAAGTTTTCACATCCTCTTTATTTTGCCCGACGGGCAAATCGCCGCCTCACGGTCTTTACAAATCGTCCGCGTCCTGCGTGGGTTTTTCAAATCGGTTTTCGGGGGAACCCGTGTAGGAACCAAGCGGATCGGACGGCTGCTGCATATTTACGATTTGCAGCGCCTTTTTGGTGGGGTTTTGCCGAAATTTTGGCGGACGCTTAAAACAGTCTATCGGTTTTTTGGGCGGTTGATTATTCATTTTTTTCACCTAATTTTATAAGCGAAAGCGGGGAGGTCAACACGCCGTTTTCGTAAAATTCAAGGTGCAGGTGACTAACGTCGCCCGATTCCTCGGGCATTTCGCCCACCGCGCCTATCGTATCGCCGCTTTTTACGGTGTCGCCAACCTTTACGGTGGTTTTTGCGGCAAGTCCGCAGTAGTGCGCCGCAACGCCGTTGCCGTGGTCAATAATTACAAGGGTGCCTAAAAGCGCGTCATTTTTAATCTCGCGGACCGTACCGTCCCCGCACGATTTTACGACCGTACCCTTATCGGCGGCGATATCTATACCCTTGTGAATTCTGAAATCATCGTAGGTTTTAGAGTATTGCAGTTCACTGTCGGAATAAGGTTTGATAATTTCGCCGGTAAGCGGAAGTACAAAATAGGTGGCAACCGGTTGCTTAGGTGCTTGCGACGATACCTCTTGTTTGGGCGCCTCATTTGCCGCCTTAACGCCCGACTGCACGCCTGCCGCAGGGGCAAGCGAAGAGGTCTGCGATGATACGGCGTTGTTTTTTGTTACGGGTTTGGGAAGCGAATCGAACGCCACCCAGGCCGTAATGCCTATCGCCAAAACGCAGGCGCCCACCGCCGCATAAAATCCTTTGCCGTTCAGAAATTTCATAATTTTATTCTCTTTTGCCATAATATTTCTCCTTTTCAAAAATATTGTGGCATTTTTTGAAAGAAAATATTCAAAAAAATAATTATTGCTGACCCGTGGTAAGGACAAAACGCCGGATAAGCGGCCTAATGCGGCCCTTTTCGGCTTGTGTCCTTGGCGGGCTAATTATTTGTTTACAATTTTTTAACACATATAAAACTGCGGCGGTGTATACTATAGATGTCGTTCGGTGGTCCGCACCCCGATCGAACATCTACCCTCCTCAAAAGTTAATTTTGGCCGGCGGCGCTCCCTGTTATTCGGGAGCGCCGCCGGTTTTTGCTTAAATTCTGTCTTTATATTTTTCAAAGGCGGAATCTACCGCCGAAAAATCCATAGCATTTATATAGTACCGTTCGATTTGCCCGTGAATTTCAAAGGCTTTTTGCTTGTATTCACAGGCGGTTTTTACAAGTTTTTGTACTAAATTTACCGACCGGTCAAGTTGCGCTTCCTCATCTTTGGGCATATTTTTATACAGCATATTTTTTTCGAAAGTAATGCCGCTTTTGGCGTTATGGTAGGAGTTTTTAACCGTTATGGCGGTATCCATCTGCGGCATTATAAGATGTTCGGGCGTAAGGGTCAGGGGGCAAAGTCCCATAGTTACATCGCCTGCCGCTGTAGTTATAAAACGGTTTATTACGCTTATTCCCGCCGCGCCGTAGGGGTCGCAAATAGCGACCGTATTTGTTTGGCTCTCGATAGCGTCGGCAAAGAAGATACACCTTTTATTGGAAACAGCCGATAAAATCCGGGTGGACGCGGGCGGCGTTTTAAGGGCAAAAGCGTTTTTGCCAAGGCGGTTTGAAAGGTACCGCGACGCCCTGTCTTTAACCGCCGCCTTTACGGTTTTGGCGGCGGTTAAATATTGTTTTGCCTGAAAGTGAAGACCATCGCAAATATCACAAAGTCTTTTTATTTCCTCGCGGTGATTTTGAAGCTGCTTTGTGTTAAAGCCCGCCGACAGCTCTATAACGTCTTCAAACGCGCCCGGATACCTCGGCGATATTTCGTGCGGGGCGGTGCCGTCGACAAAGGCGACCTTGCGCGCGGGGTTGTATATGCCGTCAAGACTTTGCGGGTCGCTTGAACAGTAAAAAATTTCGACCTGCTCGCCTTTGCTTTCGTAGTAGCTTGCGAGCCTTTTCATAAGACTGCTCTTGCCGGTACCGGGTCCGCCTTTAATTATAAAAAGACGGTTAATTTCGCCCTTATGCTTCATATCGTCTATGCTGTTGAAAAAGCCGTCCGGGGTGGTTGTTCCTAAAAAGTATCTTGTGTTATGCTGCATTTTGGTTGCTCCTTCAAAAATTCTAAGATATTTTATGAAAATGTGCCGATTTTGGTGCGGTTTTGCTTTACTTTTTTAGAATTTGTTGTTATACTATAATAAATAATTATATTCATACAATGAAAAGGGAAAGGAGCCGTGTGTATGTCTTTGAAACTGCTTAAAGGCGTTGCGCTGTTTATATTGTGCGCCGCCGTGACGCTATGCGCGTGCTCTTGCTCGCAAATCGGTTTTTCGGAAGACGACCTTATCGCGCCCCCAAAACCAACGGGCGACCTTTACAAGATACAAGAGGCGCTCGACAGATACGTTGACGGGCCGTACAAATTAAAGTTCCCCACCTTTGGAAAGTACCGTTCGGCGTTTATTCCCTGCGACCTTGATAACGACGGCGAAAACGAGTGCTACATCGTATTTTACGCAACCGTAGAAAAAGATTCTACCCAAATAATTCACCTTAACCTAATAAGCCGGCAGAATAAGGTGTGGCAAAGCCGTTCGGACGCCACCATACAAGCCGCAGGCATAGAAAAGGTGGAGTTTGCCGATATTACCGGTACCGGCATGCGCGAAATAGCGGTTGGTTACAACGTATTCTCTTCGGTGGATAAACAAATGGTGGTCTACGCGCTGAAAGACGGTAAGCTGACCGAACGCTTTAAGGAAGCCTACAGCAAATTTGCGGTTTGCGACCTTGATAACGACAACGCCTGTGAAATTACGGTTATTTCGCTCGATTCGGCGGCGCCGTCTTCCAAAGCCACTGTCTACGCAGTTGAA
>CADBUL010000017.1 GCA_902797875.1 Oscillospiraceae bacterium
CACCTTTTTCCCCGAAGATTACCCATTAAATCAACCGGGCGACTTCGATGGCGACGGACAGGTTACCGACGCCGACGCGGTGTACCTGCTTATGTACACCTTCTTCCCCGAGGATTACCCCATAGCTTAAACTATTAACTAATAACTATTAACTCATAGTTATTAACTGAAAAAAACCGCCCAAACGGGCGGTTTTTTTGCTATTTGTTTTTTATTTATTCATTAAATTCCTTTATTTTTCTGGTGCTGCGGCTTTCGCGGCTAAGCAAACAGACAAGCACGTAAAACGCCAGGCAGAGGCTGCTTACGGGGCTATCGATATTGCGGTGAATACTGCTTGCGCCGAATATCAGTATTTGCAAAATTTTCGGTACCGAGCACACAAGGGCGGTCAAAAACGCCGGTATGCCGCAAATAAGGGCGCGTGAACGGTCTTTTACGGTTGCGACGCCGCAATCAAGTTTGGCGTTGTAATTAAAGAACAGCAGCGCAAAACAAAGCATGGCGACGTCGTACAAATTTGACGGAATATTCGACATACCCGTATAGCACATAAAGGTTACAAGCAGGCGGATGATCCACATTAAAATAACGACAAAGTGCAGTTGTTTTACGGTTGGTTTGCCTATAAGGTGGAATATGCCCATATAGATAAATATCAGTCCGCCGGCAACCATAAGCACAAAGCGAAGCACCGCAAAAACAGGCGGAATCGTATCGGGCAGCGCCGCCGCCCAAAAGGGCTCGCCGGCAAGAGATAGCCCAAGCAGTATTTCCGAAAGCACCGTAGTTACGGTAGGCGAGGGCGAAACCACCGCCTTTTGTTTGGTAACTATCGCAAATACAAGGCACGCCGCAATAATCGCAATTATAATGTACGAACATACCGAACCCAGAATATGAAAACGGTCGGCGTAAAAACCGGTGGCGCTATCGGTAAAAACCGTAAGCTGCACCGTGCGGATTGCCGCCACCAGCGCCGCCGCCGCGCTAAGACATATAATAAAAGGTTTTTTATTCAAAATATCACCCCATACAATTTTATATTTATTTGGGCTTGTTGTCAATAAAAAAGCAAAAAATAGTTGTTTATGCGCGTGCGCTGTGATATAATTAACGAAACAGAATATAAAGAGAGGTATCACATGTTGAAAAATGCAATAGTAGGCCAGTCGGGCGGACCCAGCGCCGCCATTAACGCAACCCTTGCAGGTGTTATTCAGGGGGTTAAAAACGGCGGTTTTGCAAATAAGCTGTACGGCGCAAAGCATGGCATACAGGGCATTTTAGAAGAAGATTTTGTAGATTTGTCGGCGGTTGACGAGGATACCCTTAAGAGGATAAAATGTTCGCCGGCAATGGCGCTTGGCTCCTGCCGTGTTAAACTGCCCGCCATAGAAGACGACCTTGCCCCCTACAAAAAAATCGAAGAGATTTTCGATAAATACGATATCGGCTACTTTTTCTACATCGGCGGTAACGACTCGATGAACACCGTTTTAATGCTTGATAAATACTTCAAAAGCATCCAAAAACCGGTTGTTTGCATAGGACTTCCCAAAACTATCGACAACGATTTATGCATTACCGACCATACCCCCGGCTTTGGCAGCGCGGCGAAATATTTAGCCTACACCATGAACGAGATTATTGCCGACACACAAATTTATAAGATTAAATGCGTAACCATAGTCGAAATTATGGGGCGCAACAGCGGTTGGCTTACCCTTGCGGCGGCGCTTCCGCGGGTGCTTGGCGGTAATAAACCCGACCTTGTATATTTGCCCGAAACCCCCTTTGATGAGAACGAGTTTTTATCTAAAATCAATCCGCTGTTTGAGAAGACCGACAACGTTATTGTGGCGGTCAGTGAAGGGATAAAATTTGCCGACGGCTCTTACGTATCGGCGCAAAAATGCGGCTCTGCCGACCTTTTCGGCCACGCGGCGCTGTCGGGCGTTGGCAAGTATCTTGAAATGCTGGTTCGCGATAAAATCGGCTGTAAGGTGCGCTCGATAGAACTTAATATTTTACAGCGCTGCGCCTACCATATCGCCTCTGAAAGCGATATTGAGGAGTCGTTTGCAGTTGGTCTTTCGGCAGCCGATACCGCCAAAAAATGTATTACCGGCGTTATGAACTGCATAATAAGAACAGGGAACAACCCCTACGCCGTAAAGTTTGAGCCGCACCCCATACAGGGCATTGCCGATGCCGAAAAGTACGTTCCGCTACCCTGGTGCGACCTTGAAAACGAGCAGTCTAAAAAAGAAATCGCCGACTATATTCTGCCGCTTATTCAGGGCGACGTAGAGGTCTTTACCGATAAAAACGGTCTGCCCGAATATTTTACATTTTTATAGAGTATAAAAAACGGCTTGCGCTCAAAAGCCGTTTTTTTGCGCCCCAAAGCCATAAATCATAAAATCTTGACTTTATTTTTCGCGTATGATAAAATAACAATATATAGGGTATTTTCACATGGCGTTCAACAAGGCAATGTTATTATGTTGACATTCTTAAAATAAGTTGAGGTAAAAAATATGAAATGTCCTTTTTGCGGTTTTGAAGAAAGCAAGGTGGTCGATTCACGACCGACCGACGAAGGCGCGCGTATCCGCCGCCGCCGTGAGTGTCTAAAATGCGAAAAGCGTTTTACCACCTACGAAATAATCGAAACGCTTCCCATAATCGTAATAAAAAAAGATTCGTCACGCCAGCAGTTCGACCGCGATAAACTTGTAAACGGTCTTTTGCGCGCATGTGAGAAACGTCCCGTATCGATTCAAACCATCGAAAAAGCGGTGGATGATATCGAAATGCAGCTTCAAAACTCGCTCGACCGCGAGGTAAAAAGCGAAAAAATCGGCGAACTTGCAATGGAAAAACTTAAAGAGATCGACGAAGTAGCTTACGTTCGTTTTGCTTCGGTTTACCGCCGTTTTCAGGATGTAAGCACCTTTATGGAAGAGCTTAATACCCTGCTGAAAAAATAAGAATATACGACAAAAAAGCCGCGGAATTTCCGTGGCTTTTATTTTTGCGTTTATTAGAATAAAATCAATTGCTCTTATAATTTCTGGGATAGGGTTTCTTCTCGTCAGTAAGCCCCGCGAGATAATCCATACTTGTATTAAGCGCTTTTGCAATTCTTACACATTGTTCAAAAGTGTAATATCGTTTGCCGTTTTCAATTTTTGAATAGTCGCTTTGATCTATTCCGGTCAGCATTTGCATTTTTACCTGTGTGAAACCGCGTTCTTTTCTTAAATCTTTTAATCTTGACATATTATCACCCATATATATTATGTCAAATTGACCTATTGACATTAGGGTGAAATTGACCTATAATATTATAAAAAAATAGGAGGTTTTTGCAAAAAAATGTCAATAGCACAAATAATTAAGTACGAGGGCGATAATTCCACCTTTATCTGGAAACACCCGTGTGAAGATTTTAATACTACAACTCAGCTGATTGTTCATGAGAGTCAGGAAGCAATCTTCTTTATGAACGGTCAGGCACTTGATTCGTTCGGACCGGGTAGACACACACTTGAGACGCAAAATATTCCCTTGATTAAAAAATTTATCAACATTCCTACCGACGGAAAGACGCCTTTTCATTGCGAAGTTTACTTTATAAATCTGACCGAACAAATGGCGATCCGCTGGGGAACGGATAGTAAGGTTCAATATGTTGAACCCACATATAGGTTTCCGCTGTCAATCGGTGCAAGCGGGGAAATGACTTTGAGTGTATCAGATCCGCGAAAACTTCTTATACATATTGTTGGTACCGAAAGCTTCCTTGACCGAAATCAAGTTATGGCTTTCTTTAGAGCGTTCTTGATGACTCGGGTCAAGACCTACATTGCCCAAACAATGAGGGCAAGCTCAGTCAACATTTTTGAGATTGATGAAAGATTAGAAGATTTTTCCGCCGGAATAAAGACAAAACTTGATATTGATTTTTCTGAATACGGTGTAAATTTGAACAGATTTTTTATCACTACCATTGTTAAGCCGGACGGAGACCCTCAATACGAAAAATTCAAAGAACTGCATTTCAGGCAGTATGCGGATATTGCAGAAGCTAAGTTGAAACAACAGACCGATGTGATTTATGCGCAAACCGAAGCTCAAAAGGTTGTTATCGATTCTCAAGCTCAAGCGACAAAACGCGCGCAAGAAGGATATACATACGCGCAGGAGCGTGGATTTGATGTGGCGGAACATGTCGCACAAAACGAAGCCGTCGGTCAATTTACCAATATGGGTGTCGGTCTTGGAACGATGGCTGGAGTAGGCGGAGCCGTCGGAGGAATAGTCGGCGGAACTATTAACGGCGCTATTTCCGGAATAAATGATTCGCCAAAGGAGTCAACTGTTACCAATAAGTTTTGCGATCAGTGCGACGCTGAATTAACACCCGGTGCAGCATTCTGTGATAATTGCGGTGCTGCACAAAATACCGATTGTTGTAATAAGTGTGGGTTTAAGTTTTTAAAGCCGGGAAAGTTCTGTCCGAAATGTGGCGCAAAAAGAGGTGAGTGATAATGAAAATGACGAATAAGCTTGGATACTTCATTTTGGCGATTGCTTTCATATTAGTTTCGGCCATTGCGTTCGTATTACCAACGGAAAAAAACACGGTTTTTTGGATAGCATATTGTTTTACAATTCTTGCTTTTGGAATCCAAATTTTAATTTGGAAAAATGCTTTAGGTAAGAACGAACCATTAAAAAGCAAATTCTTAGGCATTTCTCTTGTTCATGTTGGCATTGTGTATTTGATCATTCAAGTAATAGTGCTTGGAGTATTCATTGCTGCTGCCCCAATTACCCCGGCTTGGGCCGTTATCATCGTCTCTGTTCTGGTTCTGGGCATATCAGCAATCTGTCTGATAACGACAGAAGTTGGAAAAGAGGAGATATTAAGAGTAGAACAAAAAGTCCAAAGAAAGGTTTTCTCTCTCAAGTCTTTACAGGTCGATGTTGAAATGATGGCTTCATCGGAAAAGGATGCGGAAACAAAAAAAGCCTTAGGAAAACTTGCTGAAAAAATTAAATATAGCGATCCAATGAGCAACGATGATTTGGAACCGTTGGAAAAGCAAATATCTGAAAAGATACTTCAATTAAAATCAACTGAAATAACAGTGGATTTAATCAATGAAATAGATCAATTAATTTCTGAACGAAATGCAAAATGCAAAATATATAAATAATTATTTGGAGGTTCAAAATGAAACAACTAACATGTGAAATGTGCGGAAGCAACAATCTTGTCAAACAGGATGGTATGTTTGTCTGTCAAGATTGCGGAAGCAAGTATTCGGTCGAAGAAGCAAAAAAGATGATGGTTGAGGGAACTGTTCGAGTCGATAATTCACACTTGATTCAGAATTATCTCGAGATGGCAGAGAGAGCTTATCAATCAAGTAACAATGCAGAAGTTGAGAATTATTGCAACAAAATTATTGAAATAGATCCGAATAACTATCAAGCGTTAATGTTTAAAGGTAAAGCTGCCGGATGGCAGTCAACTTTACAGAATAATAGGTTTGCAGAGGCAATTAACTGTTTTTCGTCTGCGATTTCAAACGCTCCAGATGAAGAAAAAGATGACTTGATAATTGACGCCAAAAATGAAGTTGAAAACCTTTCTGCTGCAATAATGGAATTACAGGGAGATAGGTTCGAAAAATGGCCTGATGAGGATGAATCAGCGGGATTACTTGGCGCTGTTGTCGAAATAATCAAAGCATTAATTTTATTTGCAACAAGTGTCGGTTCGGATGTTATTGATAAAGATGAACTCATGTCTCCGGTTGCAACTCAAATAAACAACTCAGTAATGAACGCTTGGAACAATAAAATAGTGCCCGAGTATAAAAATGATAGTGATGGATATCCCAGCGATTATGCATTTAAACAGTTGATTTCCAGGGCTGGATATTGCGAGAAACTTCTTGATCAAGCAATTAAATTATCAGATAATGATGACGAGGCTGACATTATTCGCTACAAAAATCTAATTGCAATTCATGAGTATCTAATTGGTAGTTGTTCATACGAGTATAGAACTGTGGAAGTAAAGGGAGGCTTTTGGAATGATTATCAACCAACATATGAAAATAGATATTGTAAAAATCTAGAATTGACTGATTCCGCGAAATCGTCACGGAGAAATCAAATTTCTCAATACCGAGCTAAAATTCGAGAGATTGAGCGTGCTAAAGCAGAGAGAGAAAGAGCTGAACAAGCCGAACGAAAGCGCATAGCAGAAGAAGAAGCACAAAAACGTTTTGAAGCATATTGGACTGAACACGCGAATGAGAAAGTACAGCTGGAAGCTGAACGCGATGGTTTAAATGATCAGATTAAAGCTTTACAGTCGGGATTAAACGATCAGTTAGCAGCGTTTAATAAAGAAATTGCGTCTATACCGGGTACTTCTGAAATTGCAAATTTTGATGCAAGAATAAAGCAACTTTCTAATGAGCAAGCCGCACTGGGTCTATTCAAAGGCAAAGAGAAAAAAGCACTGCAAGAGCAAATTGATCAAGTGAGCGCATCAAGAAAAACTATTCAAGATAAAATGGATTCTGAAAAGCGAGCAATAGAGAGTAAAATTGCTGCTGCAAGATCCGATTTTGAAAAGAAAGCGGCTCCTCTCCAAAGCAGAGTCGAAGCCATACATACCGAATTGACAAAAGCGAGATAATTGAGATAAGTAACTGCACGCCGGAATATCACCTATCCCGGCGTGCTGATTTTTCAAATGAATTATATTTAATTATTGGGAGGTAAATATGGCAAAAAATAACGGTTATGAATTATCGCCTATGAATCCCGGTTGGATAAAAAAGCGAGTTCCGGATAGTTATGCTGACGATGATTTGAAAGAACTAATACTATTCTTTGTAATAAATACTCCTTGTACAGACTTGAGCAGTAGTAGCATAAACCTAAGTGAATATGGCTGGAGAAAAGACATCTGGAAAGATGAAAAGCTCAAAAAAGGCCTATTTGAAATAGCAGGGATAAAGAAAGGTACTTCTTTCTCGGTTGCCCATAAAACAAATGAAATGAAGGTAGCATGCGAGAAAACATCTCTAAAGAAGAACTTCCATAAAATCCGAGAACAAGAACGAATTGTGATTTTCAAAGGACGTTATAATGAGTTTTTGAGTGTTTGCTATCACATAAGAAATGCTTTTGCTCATGGAAGACTCGCGATGTATGATTATGATAATGGAAAAGACATTATTTTTGCTCTTGAAGATGGAATTAAAAAGAACGGAGAGTTTCAGGTTCGTTCCCGTATGATCTTAAAAAAGTCAACTTTAGTAAGTTGGATGAGAATATTAAAATCAGGGAAGTATCCCGACGAGGGATAATTCAAATAAATAAGCGGTGGAAAATGGCAATTTCCACCACTACTTTTTATAGGTAAATTAAATCGTTTTTTACAATTTCTTCGGCGCGTTTGCGTATAGAGTTCATGCTCTGGGCCCATAACATCTGATCCTGTCGCTTGAGCACTTCGGTCATGCCATAACCTTGATTTTCTTTGTCGACGCGTCGATGATCTTAAGTAGAAGTTCGTTTACGACCTCAACGCATCCATCCTCATCGACCGCTTGCTTCAGATATTCGTTGACATCTTTGACAAGTGCCCTCCATTCAAAATAATCCAGAACAATGTGCCACTTGGGCTGTGTTATGAATTTCATAGCGTCTCCGCATCCTTTCGCCTACATTGTAGCGCAAATCGGCAGATAATATGAATGTGCGGAGATAGGAAAATACCGGGACTACATTTCTGTAATCCCGGTATTTCGCTTGCTCTGCAAATGCTCGGTTGTTCTTGTTTCAATAACTGTCCTTAAGAACACTCTGCATTCGGTTGGCTTTTTTATTTTACTGTAAGCTATTCGCTTCTCAGCGCTTCGACCGGGTCTTTGGTCGAGGCTTTTTTGGCGGGGATCAGTCCGCCGATAAGGGTTAGAATTATGCTTAACACAACAAGTATAAGCGCGTCTTGTATATTAAGCGCCGCATTAAGCGGTATATTGCCCGCAAAGTGGTGCAAAACAGCGTTTATTACGGGTATTAGCGAGTAGGTAATGCCTATACCAAACGCCCCCGACAGCAGCCCTATAATAAAGGTTTCGGCGTTAAATATTGACGAGATATTGCGCTTTGAAGCGCCTATGGAGCGTAAAATACCGATTTCTTTTGTGCGCTCGTAAACCGAAATATAGGTGATAATGCCTATCATGATCGACGATACAATAAGCGAAATCGACACAAACGCGATAAGCACGTAAGATACTGCGTTGACTATGGTTTTTACCGAATCCATAAGTATACCGGTCGTGTCGCTGTACCTGATTTCTTTTTGGTCTTCGCCCGCCGCCTTTACGCTTTTGTTGTAGTCGTCAATAAATTGCAAAAACGCCTCTTTACCGTCAAAACTGTTAAAATAATAGGATATATAGGTTGGTTCGTCTTTATCCTGATAACCCAGAGAGATAAGGTTTTGTGTGGCGTTTTTATCGGTCTTTTTCGCCATAGCGGTGGCTACGCGCATAAGTTCGTCCTGCGAAAAATTAAGTGAAAAAGCCGATGCAATATCTTCCGGGTTAACCTTAAACGCGGAGGAAAGCGCACTCGTTACGCCGCTCATCATATCTTTAACATTCGAAAGCACCTGCATTTTAACGCTTGCCTCGGTCATGGCGACCGCCATTTTTTCGGTCGCGGTAAGAATTGCCGCCGATGTATCATACCCCGATTTTACGGTCTGCCACAGCGTATCGTTTTTGGCGGCAATCGGGTTTTGCGGGTCGGTTGTAAGTGAAAAATCCTGCTTGACGTAACCCGCAACATAGGTAGCCGCAAGACCTTTAAGCAGTCCCGAAAGAGCCTGCTTATAAACCGATTGAGGCACAAAGTATTTCTTTTGCAGCGAGGTGAGTTGTTGGCTTACGGCGGCGCCGTCTAAACATTTATCAACCGCCGCGTTAGCCTGCGAAACAGAAAATGTGTCGCCAAGCCCCGCGTACAATTCGCCCGCCGCAAGGTCGTATACCTGTGTTATGTCTTTACGGGCGGGGGTGAGGTCGGCGGTTATCGATTTTTGAATATTATCTATATACTTGGCCGAAGATTTTTCAATGGACGAAGCGTCAAAATTGTTCCCGAACATGCTTTTGAGTTTTTGTTCGTCCATTTTAACAAGATCGGAAAACTTAATGTCGTAGTTGTTGTCTTCACTGTCGAACTTCTTGCCCGAAAATACGTCGGTTGCGGTGTCGCTTAACTGCTTTTTAACCGCTTCACTATTATATGAATAATCAATAATATGCTCTACAAGTGCCGAGGTGTACGCGACCCCGGGGTTTAACGCCGTAGACGTTACCCCCTCTTTGGCTGTAACAATGCCTACAATTTTAAGCGGTGTTGCTTTATCGTAAAGCTTTTGCATAAAGTCTTTATCGCCGCTCATATCTTCATAAACGCCGTATTTTTGGTTGTAAACATAGGTGTCGCTTGGTTGAATAAGCCGCAAATCAACCGCCATAAGCTCGTCGTACGAAAACTCCTTGGGGGTGTTATTTATATCCACCCCTTTGCCGCTCATAACCGTCGATACGAGGGTGGCAAGTTCTTTGGTGTCGCGCAGTCCGAGTGAGTAAACCAGTAAATCCGAAATAGCGTTGGGTTCTGATAACACCAATAACATTTCGTCATATTTTTCGGGAAGGCGGCCTTTCAGTATATCATACTGCTCGCGTATAAGGTCGGGTTTATCTATCATTTGCGAATAAATCGACGCCATCGAAGAATAACTGCTCAGCATACTTGAACCGTAAATAGAGGTAAAAAGGTTATTTGGATTTAGTTTTGAAAGGGTGTTTGTGGCGTCGACCGCATAAATAAGCGGGTCAATACTGTAGGAATACTTAACGTTGTTTATGCTGTTTGAAAGGCTTTGCTTATGGTCTTCATAGTACTTTTTGAAACTCTTAAGGTCGTTAGCTTTAATATTGCCCAGTATCGAGGTCAAAAATTGCTGCTCTTTTACCGTTTCGGTTCCGTTTTTTTCGCCGCCGCCGCTTCTAAGGGCAAGCAAGGTACTTGCAATATCGGTAGATTCCTGCATAATGGTCAGCGGGTAAGATCGCAGGGTATCTTCTTGGATTGAGTCAACATAAGCCTGAAAACCGGTTGAAACCGCAATAATGAGCGCAATACCGATTATGCCTATAGAACCTGCAAAAGCGACAAGCAGGGTGCGCGCTTTTTTGGTCATAAGGTTGTTAAAAGAGAGCCCCAGCGCTGTTAAAAACGACATACTTGTCTTTGACGTTTTGCGGTCTTTGTTCTTTGACTTTTGCGGCGATTCTGCAACCGCCGCCGCAACCGGCACCGCCGCGGGAGTAATTATTTCTTGTTCTGTGGGCGGGTTAGAATCCCCGGTGATTTGCCCGTCTTTAAGCGTTATTATGCGGCTTGCATATTCCTTTGCAAGGTCGGGGTTGTGGGTAACCATTATAACAAGTTTGGTCTTTGAAATCTCTTTCAAAAGCTCCATAATTTGTATCGAAGTTTCACTGTCAAGCGCGCCGGTGGGCTCATCGGCAAGCAGTATTTCGGGATTGTTCACAAGCGCTCTGGCTATGGCAACGCGCTGCATCTGTCCGCCCGAAAGTTGATTCGGGCGTTTATGAATATGTTTCGAAAGCCCAACGGTTTCAAGAGCCTTGGTTGCGCGCATTACGGCTTCTTTTTTAGAAATACCCGAAAGGGTAAGGGCAAGTTTTACGTTGTTTAGAACCGATTGATGGTAAATGAGGTTGTAACTTTGAAAAACAAAACCAATGCGATGGTTGCGGTAACTGTCCCAATCGGCGCTTTTGTATTTTTTGGTGCTGGTGCCGTTAATTACAAGGTCGCCGCTTGTGTACTTGTCAAGACCGCCTATTATGTTTAGAAGCGTCGTTTTGCCACTGCCCGAAGGCCCCAAAATAGCGGCAAATTCACTCTGCCGAAAATTCAGATTAACGTCAGCTAAGGCGGTTTGTGTAAAACCGTCGGTCTTATAGATTTTTGTAATGTTTTTAATTTGAAGCATATTTTTTACCTGAAAAATATATTTTACGACAATCTTAAATTCTGCCGTAAGTGTGGTTAAGTTTGTAAAAACGGTCGGCAGGAAGGTGCGAGAAACCTTCGGGTGAAAGCCTGAAAGCCCAGTTGCCATCCGCTTTGCCCGGGGTGTTTATTCGGGTGTCGCCCCCAAAACCGAGTAAATCCTGCACCGGCAGTATAACAATTCCGGCCGCACTCATAAGAAGTGCGCGAATAATACTTTCGTAACTTTGATTAAAGTCGCCCGTAAAGCCAACGTATTCCATAACGCTGTTACGAACATTTTCTGGTTGCTCCCACATAAATCCAAGCAGGGTGTTATTGTCGTGGGTGCCGGTGTAGGCGACCGTCTTTCGGGTGTAATTATGCGGCAGATGCGGATTCCCGGGGTTGCCGTCAAACCCGAACTGAAATACCGCCATGCCGTAAAATCCCGAATACTCCAAAAGTTCATTAACTTCCCCGTCGATAATTCCGAGATTTTCGGCAATAACGGTTATGTCTTTTGAAACCGATTTAATCGCGTCGACAACACCTTTGCCGCCGCCTTTTACAAAGCGGCCCTCTTTGGCGCTTGCGGCGCCTTGCGGTATAGACCAAAAACGCGAAAACGCCCTGAAATGGTCAAGGCGAAGCATATCATACAATTCGCTCGCGCCGCTTATTCTCTCTTTCCAAAAACCGTAGCCGTCGGTCCTAAGATAAGCCCAATTATAAACCGGGTTGCCCCAAAGCTGACCGTCGGCGGCAAAGTAATCGGGGGGAACGCCCGCTATCTCTTTGGGCTTTTTGTGGCGGTCAAGCAAAAAAGCCTTGCTGTTATAATATACGTCCGCAGAATCGGGCGCAACATAGAAAGGTAAATCGCCGAATATTTTAACACCCTTTTTGTTGGCGTATTCCTTTAATTTTTTCCACTGCGAATAAAAGTGAAATTGCGTAAACTTTAAGGCGAACAAATACTCTTTTTCGGTGGTGTCGCTGTTCCACTCATAAAACGGTTTTTCGCTGTTTTGGCGCTTTATCGCAAGGTAGGTTGCCGCCTGCAAGACCGCCGGGCGCTTATCGCAGAACCGTTCAATTTCACCGCGGTTTTTACAGCGCGCCGCCGCTTTAATAAGTAAGGGCAGACGCTCTTTTTTAAGCCGTTCATATTCACACAAGAAGGGAGTGCTCTCTTTTTGCGATTCAAGTTCCTCGCCGGTTATGAGTCCCCGGTTATAAAGGTCTTCAAGATCGATAAAATTCGGGTTGCCGAAAAATGAGGCGGGGGACATATAGGGCGAATTATACGAGTCGGTAAGGCACAGCGGTAAAACCTGCCAAACCGAAAAACCGCCCGCCGACAAAAAGTCGACAAACTCATAGGCATATTTGCCGAAGTTTCCGCATCCGTACCCCGACGGCAGCGAAAATACCGGCATTAAAACACCGCTTTTTCTTTTTGCAGATTGATTATCGTTTTTCATCGATTCTCCCCATACCCGAGGTTATTTGCATAATATTTTACCATCATTACCAAAAAAAATCAATAACGCTTGCGCTGATTTTTCAGCCTTTGCGGGAGAAAACGGCAGCCGATTTCCCGACATTTTCTGCAAATCTGTTAAAAACAGTGGAAATTTTACTAATAATGTTATATAATAAAATAAAAATATATTAAAATATATTAAAGGGGGACACTTTTGCAAAGGTTTATCGAACAAAACATATATGACGGCACAAGTTGTAATGCTTACGAGTATTTCGGCGCTCACAGGTGCGCCAAGGACGGTCAAAAGGGTTACCTTTTCAGGGTTTGGGCGCCGCGCGCCGACGCGGTTTACCTTGTTGGCGACTTTAACTTTTGGAACACAAGCGAAATACTTATGAACAAAAACCCCCACGGCGTATGGGAGGCCTTTTCGCCATACGCAAAAGAGGGCGACCGCTATAAGTATTATGTGCAAAAAGGTAAAAAATGCGTCTACAAGGGAGACCCCTACGGGGTAAGATTTGCCACGCTTCCCGATAACGCCTCGATAATTTACGATATATCCAAATATAAGTGGACAGACTCTGCATATATTAAGAACAGAACCAAAAAAAATATTTTACAAGCCCCCGTAAATATTTACGAGGTTCATCTGGGTTCCTGGCGGCGCGATGATAACGGCGGTTTTATAAATTACCGGGAAATAGCCCCAAAACTTGTTAAATACGCTAAAAGTATGGGCTACACAC
>CADBUL010000018.1 GCA_902797875.1 Oscillospiraceae bacterium
AAAAATTTCTCGTATTTTTCTCTTTTTTCTGTGCGAAGCAGTTTTGTAAGATGCGATTTTTGCTGTCGGTCGAAGCCGAGAAACGCAAGGCATACTCTCATTTAGCAAGGCTTTGAGGCGATGACCGACAGCAAAAATCGCCTTCCAAAACCGATTTGTCCTTATCAACAATAAGTCTTGTTAAAGCAAATTAAATGTTTATTTTTTAAGTCTTTTGTGTTAGAATTATATTATCAAAATTTAAGGGCTTTATATGAAGGTATATTTATCGCAAATTGAATATAAATATGAGGTAGAAAAAACCTTTCGCTTATTTTTACCCTTTGAGAGGTACGACTTTGTCGACGGTCCGGCTGATTCGGGCGACCGCGCGCAGCTTTTGAACAATGGCGAGTGCTATAACGTTACGGTTCATTATAAAAACGATATGGTTTTTCGCACCCAAAAGTTTTCACGCGATGGTGAATTTTCACTTACCCGATGCTTGTTTTTGGCGCTTTGCGACCTGACAAAATATAAACCTGTGTGGGGAATGCTCACGGGTGTTCGCCCCGAAAGGCTTTATCGTCAAAACCTGCAAAATATAGGCGAGGAGCAAACCGACCGCCTGCTTTTGCAAGATTATATGGTAACGCCCGAGCGCCTTGAACTTTTGAAAACGGTATATAAAAATGAAGAGAGAATTATAGGGCGTTCAACACCTGAAAGCGTAAGTCTTTATATTTCGATCCCTTTTTGTAACGGTCGCTGTTCCTACTGTTCATTTGTAAGCGAATCGGTCGAAAACATGGGACGTCTTATGGAGCCTTATGTCGACCACCTTATTAAAGAGATCGAGTACACCGCCGCCAAGGTTAAAAGTCTGGGACTTACGGTTAAAACGGTTTATATGGGCGGCGGCACCCCCACCTCGCTTAATCCGAAAATGCTTCAAGAAATTTTAAGCGCGGTTTATAAAAATTTCGATTTATCTCAAAATCTTGAGGTTACGGTAGAAGCAGGCCGCCCCGACAGCATAACCAAAGAAAAGCTGCAAGCCGTTAAACCCTATGCCACCAGGCTTTGTATAAATCCGCAAACCCTTAACGACGAGGTTTTACAAAATATCGGCCGCCGCCACACCGCAAAACAGTTTTTCGACGCCCTGAAAATGGCGGCAAATCTCGGTTTTAATAACATAAACGCCGATATCATAGCGGGGCTTCCGGGTGATGATTTTAATTCATTTCAAAATACGGTCGACACACTTTTAAGCCTTAATCTTTCGTCGGTTACGGTGCATACTTTATCGGTGAAACGCGCGGCGGATTACGGCAAAAATATGGCCGAAAACCTTTCGGATACCACCCAATTGATGGTTGATTATGCCCGCGCAAAACTTACCGAAAACGGCATGCAGCCCTATTATTTGTACAGGCAGTCCAAAACCGCGCAAAACCTCGAAAATGTCGGATATGCAACACCCGGCAACTTTTGTTTATATAACGTATATATTATGGATGAAACCCATACCGTAATCGGACTTGGTGCGGGGGCGGTTACCAAATTAAAAGACCCTTATGGCGACAAAATTGAGCGACTGCCCAACTTCAAATTCCCGTATGAGTATATCGACCGCTTTAATACAATAATCGAACGCAAGGATAAAATAGGAGGATTTTATAATGCTGACCATTGATGAGATAAACCGTTTTGCAAAAACGCCTAAAAGCTTTGTCGAGTTTACCGAAAACGATTTTCACCGCAAAATTCACGACGTTGTCTTATCGATTGTCGAAAAAGACCAAACCAACATAATTCTGATTTGCGGCCCGTCTTCTTCGGGCAAAACCACCACAAGCATGCTTATAAAACAAGAACTTGCACGAAGAGGCGTTTTAAGCGACGTAATTTCGCTCGACGACTTTTTCGGGGGCGCCGCCACGCCGCCTCAAAATGAAAAAGGCGAGCCCGATTTTGAATCGGTGGAAGCGCTCGACCTTAAAAAAATGGAAAGCTGTTTCGATGAATTTGTAAAAACCGGTAAAACCGAAATACCGCAATTCGATTTTATGGCGCACAAGCGAAGCAACACCGTAAAGCCAATTGATCTGCCGGGTGACGGCGTGCTTATCGTAGAAGGTCTTCACGCGCTTAACCCCGCGGTGACAAACTGTCTGCCGCAAAAGAATCTGTATAAGATTTATGCGAGCGTTTCAAACAGCGTTTACGATAAAAAACAAAACGGCGAACGGCTTTTAGACAGTCGGGCAATGCGTCTTATAAGAAGACTGTCCCGCGACGCATACTACCGCAATTCCGACGCTTCAAAAACCCTTAAAATGTGGGACAGCGTAGTCGACGGGGAAAAGAAATATATTGCGGAATTCAAAAAATACGCCGATATGCGGCTTTCCACCTTTCATCCGTATGAGCTTTGCGTATTCAAAAAAACCGTAATCAATATGCTTAAACACCTGCCGCAGGATACCCCAAACTACAACACCGCAAAAAGAATTGAAGCGGTATTAAAAAAGATTACCGGAATAAATGCTGAACTTGTGCCATCAAACTCACTTCTTTGCGAGTTTATCGAAAAGCGCTGAAAAAACTATTAACACTTGAAATATTGAGCTTTTCGTGTTAAAATATTTATAATAAATATAAGGGGAGGAACCGTTATGTCGGATTTTAACGAAAAGGTTGACAGGACCATCCAAAAAGCCAAAGAATATGCAGGCGAAGCCAAAAAGGCTACCGAAAAGATGATAAATGTTCAAAAGTTAAAAATTGAAGCCGCAACCCTTAAAACCAAATTGAATAATGAGTACGCAGCTTTTGGTAAAATTATGTTTTCTAAACTCGACGAATACCCACAAGAAACCCAAAAGTCTATAGACCTTATTAAAGAATACCAAAACCGCCTTGCCGAAATCGAGGTAGAAATCGGTACCGTAAAGGGAAAGCCCCTTTGCCCCGCTTGCGGCAAGCCCGTAGAAGAGGGCATGTCTTTTTGTCCCTATTGCGGACAGCAGATGAACTGATTACAATCGCAGAACACAAGGGGTAAACCCTTTTGTTCTGCATTTTTTTGGAGAAAGCATGAAACACAAAAAAATAGGACTTTTTATTGCAGATCAAACCGAATACGAGCCGCTGCGTTCAGTGTTTGGCGACCTAAAAATCGAGGAACGCCCGCTTTACGGACTTAACGGTCTTAAAATCTGCGGCAATATAGGCGGCGAAGAGCTTGAGATATACGCCGTTCGCGGCGGTATAGGCAAGGTAAACGCCGCCGCTGTTTGCGCCTTGCTTGCAAAAGAAGGGTGCGATATAATCGTAAACTTTGGCTTGTGCGGCGGACTTGCCGGGGCGCGTGGCGGCGATATAATTATTTGTAAAGATTTTGTTGAACACGATATGGATCTTTCGCCCTTAGGCAAAAAGCCCACCCAACTTAGCGAGGGCGAATACTATGTAACTCCGCAGCGCTATATCGATATTCTGAAACAGATTTGCCCCAAGGCAAAAATCGGGAAAATTGCCACAGGCGACTCTTTTGTAAGCGACAACCAGACGGCGGCTTTTCTTGAAAGTATGGGCGCCGTTGCGGTTGACATGGAAGCGACCGCATGCGCGCAGACCTGTTTACTTTGCGGCGTGCCTTTTGTAAGCTTCAAACTTGTTAGCGATAATGCCGATGATAGCGCGGGACAGAGTTACACCGATATGTGCGCAACGGTTTTAGACCGCCCCGTATACATATTCCGCGACTTTTTACAAAATCTTAACAAATAACTCAAAGGAAAAACAATGGAAAATCAAAAAACGACCGGCGGTCAAAGTTTTATATACGGCGCTACGATAATGGTGGTCTCTACCGCTATTGTCAAAATTTTGGGCGCCCTTTTCCGCATACCGCTCGCCAACCTTATAGGCGAGGACGGTATGGGCTTTTACTCGACCGCCTATGATGTATATCTGCCGATATACGCCCTTGCAATGGCGGGGCTGCCGGTGGCGGTATCGCGACTTACGGCGCAGTATGTTCAGCGTAAGCGCTACGCCGACGTACGCCGTACCCTAAGGGTTGCCAAACTGGCGTTTTTGGTTACGGGTATCACCGGCTTTTTACTTTTAATGCTTATTTCGTACCCGTTTATCTTTATTACGGGCAACAGCGGTTCGCTTTACGGCATTTTTGCAATAGCGCCGTCGGTTTTATTCTGTTGTATAATGTCGTCCTATCGCGGCTACTACGAAGGACTTCGCAATATGTATCCGACCGCCGTATCCACCATAATTGAGGGCGCCGGCAAATTGGTGCTCGGGTACGGTTTCGCCTTTTTAATTATGCGCTACTACGGTAATCCAACCGTTAACGACCCTATGTTTGTAAAAGCCACCTCGCTTGCGGCGGCAGGGGCGTTGTTCGGTATTACGCTTGGTACGGCTTTTGGCGCGTTGTTTTTAATTATCCGTCATAAGGTTCCGGGTGACGGTATAACCGCGCAGATGCTTATTCAACAAGATGCTGCCGACAGCGATAAAGTAATTCTTCGCAGTCTTGTCACAATAGCAATACCGGTTGTACTTGGCTCGCTTGTTACCAATATTGCAAGTCTGATTGACGTTACAATGGTGCAGCGACAGCTCACCGCGGCGGTTGAGCAGTCGCCCGATGTGTTCCGCAATATTTACGCGGGCTATCTTAGACAGCGTACCGATGCCGATATACCGAATTTCCTTTACGGTATTTATAAAGGTTACGCCTTTACTCTTTATAACCTTGTGCCCACAATTACAAGCGTTATAGGTGTTTCGGCTTTGCCGGTACTTGCAATGAGCTGGGTAAAAAGCGATAAAGAGGAAATAAAAAAGAACATCGAAAGTATGATCAGGGTAACGTCATTGCTCGCTATGCCGTGCGGTATAGGTCTTGTGGTTCTGGCACATCCCATTTTGGCGCTTTTGTTTAACGCCGAAACGGTAGATATTTCGGCAAAAATTCTGCAAATTTTAGGCGTAACGGCTATTTTTGCCGGCATTATGTCGCCAATTAACAATATGCTCCAGGCAATAGACCGTCAATGGGTGCCGGTTAGAAATATTGCGGTTGGCGCCGCCATTAAAATAATTGTTAATCTTGTACTTGTCAGAATACCCCAAATAAATATTATAGGCGCGCCTATAGGCACACTTTGCTGTTATATTTATATTTGCACCGCCAACGTTATTTGCATCACAAGATACTCAAAGGTTCATCCTAATATTATATCGTCGCTGCTTCGTCCTTTTGCGGCTTCGCTTGTATGCGGCGGCGCGGCGTATCTTTCAAATCTGCTTTTATGCAACCTTGTAAACCCCAAAATCGCCGTAGTTTTAGCTATAATAGCGGCAGCGGTATTTTACGTTATATCAC
>CADBUL010000019.1 GCA_902797875.1 Oscillospiraceae bacterium
AATACCGTCCGCCCTTCCATAAGTTTATCCATTCCCCTTTGAACTATAGCTTCGGTGCGGGTATCAATAGAAGAGGTTGCCTCGTCCAAAATCATAACGGGCGGATCGGCAACCGCGGCGCGGGCGATAGAAATAAGCTGGCGCTGACCTTGCGATAGGTTTGAACCGTTGTTCGACAACATGGTAGCGTAACCGTCGGGCAGTCTTGTAATAAAGTCGTCAGCGCCCGAAAGCTTTGCCGCATTTATACACTCTTCATCGGTAGCGTCAAGCCTTCCGTAACGAATATTGTCCATGACGGTTCCGGTAAACAGGTTAACGTCCTGCAAAACTATACCAAGAGAACGCCGCAAATCGGCCTTTTTGATTTTGTTAATGTTAATACCGTCGTACCTGATTTTACCGTCTTCAATATCGTAAAAACGGTTTATAAGGTTAGTAATGGTGGTTTTACCCGCACCCGTAGCGCCTACAAAAGCCACCTTTTGACCCGGATTCGCATAAACCGAAACGTCTTTTAAAACCGGATGTCCCTCAACATACTCAAAATCGACGTGGTCGATGGTTACCTCGCCCGAAAGCTTTGTATAGGTCAACGTGCCGTCGCCGTGGGGATGTTTCCATGCCCACATACCTGTGCGCTCTGAGGTTTCTGTAATATTACCTGTACTATCGGTTTTAGCGTTGACAAGTGTTACGTAACCGTCGTCGGTTTCGGGAGACTGATCCATAAGGTCAAAAACTCTCTGTGCGCCGGCAAGCGCCATAACAATAGAGTTTATTTGCTGTGTGAACTGGTTTATGTTGCCTGTAAACTGCTTGGTCATATTCAAAAACGGTACGGCAACGTCTATTGTAAGTGCTGTGAAACCACCTGCAATTATTGTTGAAATACCAATATTTTGTACAGGTATAAGAATAAATATACCTGCCGCAAGGGCGCATAGAACGTACAAAATATTGCCTATATTTTGAATAATTGGTCCTAAAATATTGGCGTAGGCGTGCGCCTTAAAGCTATCCGAAAACAGAGCGTTATTAAGTTTATCGAAATCTTTTTTGGCGTTCTCTTCGTGGTTAAATACCTTAATAACCTTTTGTCCGTTCATCATTTCCTGGACGAAGCCTTCGGCGGCGCCCAAAGATTTTTGCTGTTTAATAAAGTATTTGGCGCTGCCGCCGCCCACAATTTTGGTAACCATAAACATCATAGCAACGCCGAAAATCACAACGAGAGTCATCCAAAAACTGTAGTACAGCATTATGCTCATTACCGTAAGAACTATTACAGCCGACTGCAATATTTGCGGAAGCGACTGAGATATAAGCTGGCGCAGGGTGTCGATATCGTTGGTGTAAAAACTCATAATATCGCCGTGTTTGTTGCGGTCAAAATAACTTACAGGCAGGTTTTGCATACCGTCAAACATCTTGGTACGCATTTTATTCAAAAAGCCCTGGGTAATTACCGCCATAAGCTGGGTGTAAAGTGTCATAGCCAAAATAGAAATTACATACAGCGTTACAAGTACGATTATAAGCGGCATGATTTCGGAAAACGCCGCCTGCCAGTCAAAGTTTTGCGCATCGATATATTTTGTTACAACAGCCAAAACCTTTTGAATAAATATTGCGGGTATAGACGATACCGCCGCCGAAAAAACTATGCAAACGCAGGTAAGCGGCAACATAACGGGGTAGGCGCTAAAAAGCATTTTGAACAGTCTTTTAAGTAGTTTAATATCTATTTTGCCGGGGGCACGCATACCCCTGGGGGCGCGCATATTTTTATTCATTTTCGGCACCTCCCGTTTGCTGGGTATAAATCTCGCGATAAATATCGGAGGTTTGCATAAGCTTTTCGTGATTTCCTACAGCGCTTATTCTACCGTTGTCCATTACGATTATCATATCGCTGTCTTTAACCGAAGAAATACGCTGCGCGATAATTATTTTTGTGGTATCGGGAATTGTATGTTTAAGTTCTTCGCGTATTTTCGCGTCGGTTTTGGTGTCAACCGCGCTGGTAGAATCATCTAAAATAAGAATTTTTGGGTTTTTAAGCAGCGCACGGGCTATACAAAGTCGTTGCTTTTGTCCGCCCGAAACATTGGTACCGCCCTGCTCAATATAAGTATCGTATCCCTTTTCAAACGTCATAATAAACTCATGCGCATTGGCGCATTTACAGGCGTTGATTATCTCCGCGTCGGTGGCGTCTTCTTTGCCCCAGCAAAGATTCTCTTTAATGGTACCCGAAAAGAGTATGTTTTTTTGAAGCACCATAGCAACGCTGTCGCGAAGCACGGTTAAATCGTAGTTTTTAACGTCCGCTCCGGCAACCTTAACACAGCCGGCGGTTGCATCATATAATCTCGGTATAAGCTGTACAAGTGACGATTTGCTCGACCCGGTACCGCCGATAATCCCGACCGTCATGCCGGATTTTATGGTAAGGTCAATGTTAGACAAGGCATATTCTTTGGCGTGTTTAGAATACTTAAAGCTTACGTTTTCAAATACAACCGAACCGTCCGCAACCGTATTTATGGCGTTTTCAGGGCTTTTAAGGGTAGATTCTTCGTTCAAAACCTCTCCTATACGTTTTAGCGACTCGCTCGACATTGTGAGCATAACATATATCATCGAAAGCATCATAAGGTTCATCAAAATCTGAAAACCGTATGTAAGCATAGCCGACATTTCGCCGACATCTATCATTTTTGCGCCGGTGCTGACAATTAAATACGAGCCCAAAACAAGTACAAAAATAAGGTTAAGATAAATGCAAAACTGCATTACGGGACCGTTTAGCGCAACTATTCTTTCGGCTTTTGTAAAATCTTTTCTTATTTCGTCGGCCGCAAAGCCGAATTTTTCCTTTTCAAAATCTTCTCTTGCAAATCCTTTTACTACACGGATACCGCGGACGTTTTCTTCGATACTCTCGTTTAGTTTATCGTACTTTTTAAACACCCTTTTAAAGGCAGGCATGGCGTTTCTGCCTATAAGCACAAGGGCGACTACGATTATCGGAATTATTACAACAAAGGGTGTGGCAAGCGGTCCGCCCATATAATACGCGGCTATAATCGAAAAAATCAGCATAAGTGGCGCCCTTACCGCAATACGAATTATCATCATATACGACATCTGAACGTTGGTAACGTCGGTGGTCATCCTTGTTACCAGCGATGAAGAGGAAAACTTGTCAATATTCTCAAACGAATAATCCTGTATACGGTAAAACATATCGTGACGCAAATTTTTGGCAAACCCTGCCGAAGCCTTAGCGCAGGTGTAACCCGCTATACCGCCGCAGCAGAGTGACAAAACCGCCAGACCTACAAGTATTAAACCTATGGTTATAACATGGGAAACGTCGGATTTAAGCCTGATATCGTCAACCAAATTAGCGGTTAAAAACGGAATAAAAGTTTCTATAACCGCCTCTAATACAATAAATATCAACGTTAATATTGTTGGCAGTTTGTATTCTCTTACACAAGAGAGGAGCTTTTTTAACAAAACGGTAACTTCCTTTCGACAATACTATTACTATTAAATCATAATATAAAACATTTATCAAGTAAAAAACATAGATAAATTTTGAAAAATATGTTATAATTTAAGTTAAGCGAGGTGGCAAAATGTCCAACAATAAATTAAAGAGTAATAAAATGAAAATAACGGTAATAACGCTTACTGTCATTGCCGTTTTGCTGGTTACTGCGGTTTCGTTTGCAGTTTTAATGCCGTTTATTAAGTACATTGAAACGCCCGAAAACTTTCGCTTATGGGTAAATGATAACGGTTTTTACAGCATAATTATTTACGTTTTAACCGTAATTTTGCAAATAGTCGCCGCCGTAATTCCCGGCGAGCCTTTCGAAATTGCCGCAGGATACGCTTTCGGCTCGCTTAACGGCACGCTCTTGTGCCTGCTCGCCGAAAGTATAGGCAGCATTATTGTTTTGCTGCTTGTCAGGAAATTCGGGTTACGGCTTGTAAAGAGTATCTTTTCGGAAGAAAAAATAAATTCGGTAAAATTCATTAAGAATAAACAGTCACAAATGATACTATTTGCGCTGATATTTATATTGCCCGGCACACCTAAAGATTTGCTGTGTTACCTTGGCGGGCTAACCGATATAAATATGACCGCCCTAATACTTATTTGTACGCTCGGGCGGTTTCCGTCAATAATTACTTCGGTTTTAGCGGGCAATATGGCAGGTACGCAGCGCTACCTTGCCGCCATAATTGTTTTTGCCGTAACCGCAATAATAAGTGTTGCGGGTATAATAATTTACGGTAAGCTTAATAAAAATAAATAAACAGAAATAAAGAAATCGCCCGAAATATCGGGCGATTTTTATTACATAATCAAAACCGTTGTGTAGCCTGCCTGATTAAGCATTTGCTCAAGCTTTATAAACTTTTTGAATTTGCGCTTGTGAAGATATGGTTTCAGCCCGAATTTGCCGTCAAACAGCGCAGGTTTAACTTTCATAAAAAACCGCACCTGTTCATCGCCGTAAAATTCGTAGTAGGCGTAGGCATCAAAATATCGCTCTCCAACACAGCGCAGTCCCATATCGCCGATAAACACCTCTTGCATACGGCGATAATTGTCGGCGCATTTTGCAAGGTCAATGCTTTTAACCTCGCCCTGCGCGTCGGTATATTTCAGCAAATCTTCCTCGATACTTATAATATTTTCAAGCGGCAGTTCAATCACATTTTTCACCTCTGATATTATTATAACACATATGTTACAAAAGGTATAGGTTTTTTGTAAAAAGGTATCCTAATCAAGCGGCTTCATCGTCGGGAACAAGAGGACGTCGCGGATGGAGGGGCTGTTTGTGAGGAGCATTACAAGACGGTCGATGCCGTAGCCTATGCCGCCCGTCGGGGGCATACCGTGTTCGAGTGCGCACAAAAAG
>CADBUL010000020.1 GCA_902797875.1 Oscillospiraceae bacterium
TTGCGGTATCGTTTAATTTTAAGGTTAAAGATGTTGATTAAATTTGGTTTTCAATATATAATGATGTATGTATTATAACAACAGGCGGTATGTTGTTGTAAAATCGTAATTATTATTTGGAGTTTTGCAATGCTTTTTTCCAGCACTATTTTTTTATACTTGTTTTTACCGACGGTGCTCTTTTTCAACTTTGTTGTTTTTAAAAAGAGCAGGCTTTTACAAAACATTTTTTTACTGTTTGCCAGTTTGTTTTTCTATGCTTGGGGCGAACCGAAATTTGTTTTGGTTATGATTGCTTCTATCATAACAAACTGGTTTTTCGGGCTAATGGTCAGCAAAAAGCGGGACAACCAAAAGCTATGCAAACTGCTGATTGCATTGGATGTTACCTTTAATCTGGCGATTTTGTTTGTCTTCAAATATTTAGCCTTTACTCTTGGTATTATAGACGGCATATTCGGGTTTGGCTTGCCGATTCCGAATATTGCTTTACCGATTGGCATTTCATTTTTTACTTTTCAGGCATTGTCTTATGTTATCGATGTTTACCGCCAAAAGGGCGAAGCGCAAACCAACGTGCTTTACGTCGGGTTATATATTTCCTTTTTTCCGCAGCTTATAGCGGGACCGATCGTACGTTATGATACAATAGCCGATCAAATAAAGAACCGCAAAGAAACGCTTGATGACTTCTTTGACGGCTTTGCCCGTTTCGTTGTGGGACTGGCGAAGAAGGTGTTGTTAGCAAACAGTTTTGCTTTTTTGGCTGACCAATCGTTTGACGCGGTTAAAAACGGGAACAGCATCTCGGTTATGTTAGGTTGGCTTGGCGCAATCGCATACACGCTGCAAATCTTTTTTGATTTCAGCGGATACAGCGATATGGCTATCGGTTTGGGTAGAATGTTTGGTTTTCATTTTCTCGAAAACTTCGATTACCCGTATATTTCAACCTCAATTACCGAATTTTGGCGACGCTGGCACATATCTTTAGGCACCTGGTTTCGCGATTACGTTTACATTCCGCTGGGCGGAAGCCGGTGCGGCAAGGCAAAAAATATTTTTAATCTGCTTGTTGTGTGGTTTTTAACCGGGTTATGGCACGGAGCAAACTTCACCTTTATTATCTGGGGCTTGATGTACTTTGTGCTTCTTGTTATTGAAAAGTTCACCGGACTACATAAAAAGACCGGCAAAAAAATAATAGTTTTCAAATGGCTTTATACAATTCTATTTGTTGTGTTAGGATGGGTATTGTTCAGGTCGGAATCTATCGGCGACGCCATATACTATCTTGGCTCGATGTTCGGCCTTGTCGGCAACGTCTTTGCGGACGGAGTATTTACAGCCTGGTTTACACAAAATATGATTTTGCTTACCGTCGGCATCATCCTTTGCACGCCGCTGTTCAGAACGCTCGACCGAAAACTTAAAAACAGTAATACCGTCGGATATATAAAAGCAATCGGGATAATTTGTTTGTTTGTGCTTTCGGTTGCAAGTCTTGTCAGCAGTGCGTACAATCCGTTTATCTATTTCAATTTCTGAGGTTGATATGATGAAGTTTAACAAAAATATTTTGGTATTTGTGTTTTGCGCTGTCTTTATCATAGCCGGTATCTGGGGCAATTGTTTTGATCAGCTCACAGAAAAAACCATTGATTTAGCAAAAGGGATAAAACATGGCAATTTAAGCAGTATTTCTGACTTTAAAAACGCCGTGGACGATATTTCAAATAAACAATTAAGCTACCACGACGGCATGATGGACCTTAACTCGATTAAAGAGAACGTTTTGGGCACAAGAGTAGTCAAAAAAGAGGACTCTACTATAGTTAAGGCCGATTCGGGCAGTTTAATATGCCCTGCGGAATTAGTTCCACAAGCAGATATTAACGAGATGATCGATAGTGTTTCAAAGCTAAAGAAAGTCAGCGAGGAAAACGGAGCAAAGTTTTTATACTGCGCCGCACCGAGAAAAGAGTATTACGAAACAGCCCCCGCGAATATAAACAATTATTTTAAGCAAAAATACACCGCATTTTTATCGCAGTTAAAGCAAAAGAATATTCCGTATTTAGATTATGTGGCAGCCCTTAAGCGCAATAATTTATCAGATAACAGTATTTACTACAATACGGACCATCACTGGACCGCATATGCCGGTTTTGTTGCCGCTAAATCGCTTTGTGAAGAGCTTGAAAGCAAATACGGTTTTTCGTACAACCAAAGTTATGCCGATATAAATCAGTACAATATTAAGACTTACCGCAACTGTTTTCTCGGCTCAAGAGGGAAGAAGGTCGGTACATTTTTCACCTGGAATGGCGCCGACGATTTTGATTTAATTACTCCCAAATTCAAAACCGATATGACCGAGGAGCAACCCTTTAAGGGCGAAATACGCAACGGCGATTTTAAGAATACCGTCCTTTATATGGACAATTTGAGAAAATCGTTTTATAAGTTAAGCGCCTATGCCACCTACAGCGGCGGAGATTTTCGTTTGCAGATTATGAAAAACAATCTAAACCAAAACGGCAAAAAAATCTTAATGATTCGCGATTCTTACGCCTGCGTTGTTGCTCCGTTTCTCTCTTTGCAGACAAGCGAGCTTCACCTTTGCGATATGAGAAACAGCGATTATCATGTCGGCAAAAAGATCAATGCACAAGAGTATATAAAGAAAATAAAACCCGATTACGTGGTAGTTTTGTACTCTGACGTGACCGACCTTGCGGAAACAAACGGCAAA
>CADBUL010000021.1 GCA_902797875.1 Oscillospiraceae bacterium
GGAAGCTGACATAAAATGCCGTTTATATCCTCGCGCTTGTTAAGGGTAGAGATAAGGTCTAAAACGTCCGCCTCGGCGCTGTTTGCGGGTAGGGTATAAACCTCGCTGTAAATGCCCACCTTTTCGCAGGCGAGTTTTTTGTTGCGCACGTAAACCGCGCTTGCGGGGTCGTCGCCCACCAGAATAACCGCCAGACCGCACGAAACGCCCCTATCTTTAAGGTCTTTGACCTCCGCCGCGATTTCCTCTTTAATTTTTTCGGATATCTCTTTACCGTTAATTATCATCTTTAACCTCCGCCAAAGGCTCTTTTTTACCGGTTTTTAATTTCATTATTATAAGCGCCGCAAGCGCGCCAAGGCAAATAATGGCCGAAAGTAACTGCGATACCCTCACGCCGTTTTGGTCGACAAACAGTACAAAATGGTCGATAAACACCTTGTTTTCGCCGAATATGTAAAGGCTGTCGGTTCTAAGCCCCTCTACAACGGTGCGCTCAAACCCGTACCATACGCAGTACATAAGGGAAAGCTGTCCACTGTAACGTCTTTTTTTTATAAAACTTAAAAGCAAAAAGAAACCGATTAAGCACCAGATTGATTCATACAAAAAGCAGGGGTGAACAAGGGCGGTACTGCCCATTTCGTTTGCGATTTTCGTGCCGGTCATACCAAACCAGTCGCTTCCCGTGAAGGTGCCGTATGCCTCACTGTTAAAAAAGTTGCCCCAGCGCCCTATCCCTTGCCCGAGCAAAAAGCCTACAAGGGTCATATCGATAACGTCTGAAAGTTTAAGCTTTTTGATTTTGCACATAACCACAATCGAAAGCGCGGCGCCGATAATACCGCCGTAGATGGCAAGCCCCGAAAAACCCTTGCCGCCGCCCCCGAAAAATTCGGTTATGGGCATACCGTAAAACAGCATAAAGTACAGCCGCGCGCAGATTATCGAAACCGGCAGCGCCACCAAAATGCAGTCAATAATATCGTCAAACTTAATACCGAATTCGCCGCATTTTTTGTAACCGTAAAAGCTGGCAAGCACAAAGCCGAGCGTAATAACTATGCCGTACCAGTACACGTCCCAGTTTATAAACGGGATGGTAAAAGCCACGGGGTTAATGTTAAAGGTTATTCCGAAAATGGTTATGTCGTACATAATTTTCTCCGTTTTTTATTTGGCGGTTACGGTCGATATGGCAAAGGCGTCTTTGAAGAAGCTATCTATGGCGTCTTTAACGTCCTTACCGGTGAGATTTTCGATTTCTTCAATATATTTTGCGGGGTTAAATCCCTTGCAGGCGCAGTCGCAAATAAAGGCGGCGACATCCTCGCCGTTATCAAAATCTTTCAGTATCTCGCCGACGTAACCCTTTTTAATATCTTCAAACAGCGAAATATCAACGCCGTCGGTTTTAATACGCTCGATTTCGCCCAAAACGGCGTCGGCAACCGCCTGCGGATTATCGCTGTTACCCTCAAAACTGGTAAAGGCAAAGCCTCTGCCGAACGAGAACGCGCCTGAAAACGAGCCGTCGATAAGTTTTTCTTCCAACAGGGTTTTATACAGCGGCGAACACTCACCCGAAATAAGCTTTACAGCAATATCTTTTGCCGCAATTTCACGGCACGACAGTTTTGGATTTTCCTTAAAACCAAAGGCAAAAAGCGGTTTTGGCACCTGCATAACCGCGCCAAAGCTTTGCTTGTACGCCGACCTGCTTTCTTTTTCAAAAATCGATACAGGCAGCGGCGCGTTATCGCCTTTAATTTCAACGTCTATTATATCAACGACCTTGTCCTCGTCAAAGTCGCCGCAAACACACAAAAACATATTCGCCGGCGTGTAAAAGGTCTTGTGGCAGTCATACAAAAGTTTGGGGGTGATCTGCGCTATGCTTTCAATCGTACCCGGGATGTCAATATTTACGGGGTGGTCTTTGTAAAGGCATTTAAGCAGGTTAATAAATACCACCCACGAGGGCATATCGTCGTACATGGTTATTTCCTGTCCGATTATGCCCTGCTCTTTTTTTACGGTGTCTTCGGTAAAATACGGGACGCTCACGAAGTTTAACAGATTTTGCAGATTTTCGTAAAAAAAGTCGGTGCAGCTAAACAGATAGCAGGTGCGGTCAAACGAGGTGTAGGCGTTTGAATAGGCGCCGTACCTGGCAAACTTTTCAAAGGCGTCGCCATCGGCGCATTCAAACATTTTATGCTCTAAAAAATGGGCTATACCGCCGGGAACCTCGATGATTTTTTCGCCAAACCTAAATCGGTTGTCGATAGAGCCGTAACGGGTGCCGAAAATGGCGTAATTCGAAGCAAAACCGGGCATTTTGTAAAGGTAAACCGTAAGTCCCGAAGGATGGTCGATTCTTTTAAGCACCGAGTCTAAAAATTTTGAAGCGTTATTCATCGCTTTCCCTCCCCGATAAGGTGTATGTGTGCGACAGTGCGAACCGTTTCGCCATATCGCAAACCTCCTCTTTGGTAACCGAATTTATAAGTTCGGCATATTCATCGGGTGTTATAAGCGAGTCGAAACGCCCCGAATAAAAACCGCTTATGGCAGCCGAGCTGTCGTCGGCGGCTTTTAAGGCAGAGGTAACGGTGATTTTGGATTTTTCGATAATTTCGTCATCAAAATCACCCGATTTTATTTTTTCAAGCTGCTGTAAAATTCCCTCGTGCGCCGCCGTAAGGTTTTTACCGTCCACGCCGCTGTCAACCATTAAAAAACCCTTGCGGGCGTTAAGGCGCGAAGCACAGTAGTAGCATAAATTCATTTTTTCGCGCACAACCGAAAATAAAAGCGAATAGGTACCGCCGCCGAAAATATCGCAAAAAATATTGGCGACAGCCTTTTGACGGTTATCAAACCGGCAGTCCGAAGCAAAAAGCATGACGTATTTAGCCTGTTTAACATCTGCTTTTTCGTTAAGCGTTTTTGGAGGGTTTTGCGCTTTAAGCTTTTGCGATTCCGGTATAAAAGTGACCTTGCGGTCAATTTCGGAAAAAGCTTTTGCAAAGGTGTTTTTTACACTCTCGGTTAGTTTTGGCGCCACCGCCACAATAAGAACGTAAGCCGACTGCAGCATCTCAAAGTAGGCGTCGGTAAGGCTTTTAGGCGTTATGCCCTTAACCGCTTCAAGGCTTCCAGTCGAAAGCTCTCCAAAGGCTTCGCCGGCAAACGCAAAATTATAGATTTGCGATATTGCATAGGCGCGTTTGTTGTTAAAATGAGCTATAATTCTCTCGCAGGTCAGCCGTTTTTCGCGCTCGACGCTTTCCTTACAAAACACGCCGTTTTCGAAATTAGGATTAAAAATGAGTTCAAAAAGAAGTTTCAGCACTTCATCCGAAATACCGCCGCCGACGGTGGCCTCGCTTAAATAACAGCAGTCTATATTTATCTTCTGGAAATCCGCCGGTTTTTCGGCACTGCCCGAAATTTCGGCGCTGTAAAGGGAACAAAGTTTGCGGTTAAGCGCCGTAAAGTCGGGGTAGGCGGCGCTTTCGCTTGTCAGTATTTGGGGCAACAGCGAGCGCTGCGCCATTTTATCTTTTTGTAACGGCAGATAAAAATTGACCGAAATTCTTTCGGTTTTGAAGCGGTCGTTTTGTATAAACAACAAATCGACCCCCGGCGCTATATTGATAATGTTCATAGTTCCTCCGCTGTATGATTTGCGGCAAATCGGCCGCGGCGTATCAGCATAAATTATTGTATCACACAATGTCTGAAAAATAAAGATATTTTGCAAAATACAGAAGGGTTTTTATTGACAGGGCCAAAAAAAGGTAATATAATAAATAAAACGATTTTGAGGGTGATAAAAATGAATCTTAAAACTATACTTAAAGCAGCCGGCTTTGTTATGATTGTTTTATCGGCGTTTACCGCCGCCGCCGCTATTGCCTATAAAATCGCCGAAAGATTCTATCACAAGCCTATGGCGGTTATCGAGTGCGACGGTGAAAACACCAAAATCAGCGCATAATAATAAAAATTCAAGACCGTGGGAATTCCACGGTCTTTTTTGTTGGTGTTTTTCAGCAATATCCTTTTGGGTTATTGCGCTGCCAGCGCCAGGTGTCGGCGCACATATCGTCTATACTGTATTTTGCTGCAAAACCAAGCAGTTTTTCGGCTTTTTGCACGTTTGCGTAAACGGTGGCGGGGTCGCCCGCTCTGCGCGGAGCAATCACAAAGGGTATTTCAACGCCGCTTGCCTTTTCAAAGGCGTCTTTAAGTTCAAGAACGCTGGTGCCTTTGCCGGTGCCGAGGTTAATGGCTTCGCACCCGGGGTGCGCTGCGGCATATTCAACCGCCTTAACGTGGCCTACGGCAAGGTCGCAAACGTGTATGTAATCTCTAACACCGGTGCCGTCGGGGGTGGGGTAGTCGTTACCGAAAACCGAAAGCTTTTCAAGTCTTCCTACCGCAACCTGCGCAATATATGGCATAAGATTATTCGGTATACCCAGGGGATCTTCGCCTATAAGTCCGCTTTGGTGGGCGCCTATGGGGTTAAAATAGCGAAGCAGTACCGTATTAAACGAGCCATCTTTCGATATATCGCGTAAAATTTCTTCAATAAACAACTTGGTGCGTCCGTATGGGTTAATGGCGCCAAGGGGCGCATCTTCGGTAAGGGGCATTTTTTCACTTACGCCGTAGACCGTTGCCGAAGAGGAAAATACAAAATTTTTAACCCCGTTTTCTTTCATTACTTCGCACAAAACTATGGTTGAAATAAGGTTGTTATCGTAATACATAAGCGGCTTTTGTACGCTTTCGCCAACCGCTTTAAGTCCTGCAAAGTGTATTACCGCCTGCGGCATTTCCGACTTAAAAATTTTATCCAGCGCCTCGCGGTCGCGCACGTCGTTTTCATAAAAAACGGGGCGTACGCCGGTAATTTTTTCAATGCGGTTTACAACCTCTTTCTTACTGTTATACAGATTATCAACTATAACCACATCGTGTCCGCTATTGATAAGCTCTACGCAGGTGTGCGAGCCGATATATCCGGTGCCTCCGGTAATAAGTACCTTCATAAAATGCCTCCATACGTTGTTACATTTATTTTACATTTATCTTAAGACTGTGTCAATACTATACTTATCGGCATTTGTTAAAACGCATAACACAAGCGCCGCGTGTTTGTTGCTTTTACACAATTTATTAACAAAAAGGTTAAAAAATTTCATATTTTATGCAAATAAAATTGTTGATTTTACGAACGTTTTTATGTATAATTGTAAATACGCAATCTACAAATGGCAACTGCAAAAAATCCAAAATTACGGGTGTAATTATGAATATTTACATTGTGTCTGAACAGGTCGGGCTTGAAGGCTACTGGATAACCGATATTATATCGGGTATACAAAAAGAAGCCCTTAAAAAGAACATTACGGTTAACGATTATAACGGCGAGTTTTTGGCGGTGGATGCGGGCGAACGCCAAACCGTACTTGCAATAGGCTATTCGGCGCATTGGCTTGTTTCTACCTGTAAAGAGATAAATTCGCGCGGGGCGCTCCCGGTGCTTGTAAACGCCGACTGTAACGTATTTAACAACCTTGAAAAGGTTGGCGGATATGTTTCTTTTAACGTACAAAAGGCGGTTTACGAGGTAATGCTAGACCTGGTGGCGGCAGGGCGCGAGCGAATTGCCTTTTTAAGCGCCCACAACAGCACATATTCCGACGACGTTAAAATTTACGAATTTTTGCGCCTCGCGGGGATTTGGCATCTGCCTGTCGACCAACGCGACGTTTTTTCTGACGAGAGCATAGCCAAAAGTTTTTCAAAACTGTTACCGCAGCTTTCCACCTACGACGCCGTCTTTTGCTCATCCGACGCGTGCGCGGTTTACGTGCTTAACAAACTTAAAGAAAACAGTATTTCCGTGCCGGGCGATATTGCGGTTATAGGCTACGGTAATTCGAGAATTGCGGCGGCTTCGTCGCTTTCGCTTACAACGGTCGAAAACAACTATGTTGAACTTGGCAGACAGGCCGTAAAACTGCACCGCCTGCTGCAAAAAAATTCCGATATTTCCATGGCAAGTATAACGGTTGACTGCCCCATAATCTACCGCGACACGTTCCACAAGCCGCAAAACACCGCCCAAAAGGTGATTTTTGCCCACTCGGTAAACGAGCCTTCATATAGCGCCGACCCCGATTTTATGTCGGTTCTTCAAGCCGAAGAACTGCTTAAAAACTGGGATGAGGGCGACCGTAAAATTGCCCGCGGATTACTTGAAAACAAAACCGTTTCAAATATTGCGGATATACTGCCGTCCTCGATTTCATCGGTAAAATACCGCATTAAAAAAATGCTTATTTACGCCAACCTTAAAAACAAAAACGAACTTGTATCGCTTATAAAAAAATACCGACTGGTGTAAAAAATCAAAAATACGCCCCCGGCTAAAGTAAGGGAAAATCCCTGTTTAGCCGGGGGTTTTTACCGTTAAACCGCCTTGCAAAATCGCAGATTAAAATTAAATATGTTAATTACAAGCAAAAACACCCGATACGTCCAAAACCGTAGCGGGTGTTAATCTTTTTTAAAGGTTAAAATGTTTTCAACGTTACAGTCAAGCGCGTAACAAAGTGCGTCGAGCGTCTTGGTGCTTATGGCTTCGCCCTTTTTTATGCGGTGTATGGTGTTTGCCGAAAAGCCATGTTTGAAAATAAGACTGTACTCGGTTATCCCTTTTTTAAACAGGGTGTCATAAAACGGCTCGTAACTAATCATTTAATCACCGTTTTAATTGTAACATACTTAATCCCTTGACTATGCTCAATATATTGAGTATAATTAAAAAAATTGTTTTGGAGGTAAAATATGCGAAAAACATCTAAACTTTTGGCAGTTATTTTATCAGTAGCTATTATTTGCGCCGCCCTGCCGCTTGGCGCTATTACCGCCAGCGCGGCGACAAGTGGTACAATTGGTGGCTGCACATGGACACTCAACGGCACTGCCCTTACGATTAGTGGAAATGGTAAAATGGGAGATTATAATGACAAGTATAGTTCAGCATTGTATAGATATATTACAACCGCTCCTTGGGGGGGCAACATAACAAATGTTACTATTAAAAGTGGCGTAACAAGCATTGGCGCTTATGCATTTTACGGTTGCACCGGGCTGACCAGTGTGGCTATACCTGACAGCGTAACAAGCATTGGCGGTAGTGCATTTTACGGTTGCACCAGGCTGACCAGCGTTACTATACCCGGCAGTGTAACAAGCATTGGCGCTTATGCATTTTACGGTTGTACCGGGCTGACCAGCGTTACTATCGAAGACGGTGTAAAAAGCATTGGCGGTGCTGCATTTGCAGGCTGCACTGGGCTGACCAGCGTTACTATACCCGGCAGTGTAACAAGCATTGGCAATTATGCATTTTCCAGTTGCACCGGGCTAACCAGCGTTACTATCGGAAATAGTGTAACAAGCATTGGTGATGAGGCATTTTACGGCTGCACCGGGCTTGAGAGCATTAAAGTTGATATAAATAACCCCACATATCACAGCGCGGGGAATTGTCTTATAAAAACAGCGTCGAAAACACTGATTTGCGGATGTAAAAACAGTATTATACCGTCAGATGGCAGCGTAACAAGCATTGGCGCTTATGCATTTTACAATTGCACTGGGCTGACCAGCGTTACTATACCTAACAGTGTAACAAGCATTGGTTATAGGGCATTTTACGGTTGCACCGGGCTGACAAGCGTGACTATACCTAACAGCGTAACAAGCATTGACGGTGGTGCATTTGAGGGCTGCACCGGGCTGACAAGCGTGACTATACCTGACAGCGTAACAAGCATTGGCGGTGGTGCATTTTACGGCTGCACCAGGCTGACAAGCGTTAATATACCTAACAGTGTAACAAGCATTGGCAATGGTGCATTTAGGGGCTGCACCGGGCTGACCAGCGTGACTATACCTAACAGTGTAACAAGCATTGGTGATTGGGCATTTGAAGATTGCGCCGGGCTGACCAGCGTTACTATACCAAACAGTGTAACAAGCATTGGCTATGAGGCATTTCGCGGCTGCACCGGGCTGACAAGCGTGACTATACCTAACAGCGTAACAAGCATTGGCAGTTCTGCGTTTTACGGCTGCACCGGGCTGACAAGTATTACTATACCTGACAGTGTAACATACATTGGCAATGGTGCATTTTACGGCTGCACCGGGCTGACCAGCGTTACTATACCTAACAGCGTAACAAACATTGGCGGTGGTGTATTTTACGGCTGCACCGGGCTGACCAGCGTTACTATACCTAACAGTGTAACAAGCATTGGTTATAGGGCATTTTACGGTTGCACCGGGCTGACCAGCGTGACTATACCTAACAGCGTAACAAGCATTTACGATGGTGTATTTGAGGGTTGCACCAGGCTAACCAGTGTGACTATACCTGACAGTGTAACAAGAATTGGCTATGGTGCATTTTATGGCTGCTCTAGTCTTGGAAAGGTTGTTTATTGTGGTACCGCACAACAGTGGAATAGTATTTCTATTGGGTATGATAATTCCAAATTAACTTCTGCAAATAGATATTACCATGATTTTGACAACGCTTGCGATACAACCTGTAACGTTTGCGGGTATGTTCGCACAGTTACCCATCAGTACAAAACCGAATGGTCAACCGATACCGAACAACATTGGCGCAAATGTAAACTTTGCGGCGAAACCGATATAGGCGACCATGAGTTTGATAATGCCTGTGATACCACCTGTAATATTTGCGGTTATGTTCGCGTGATAATAGCTGTCGCCGGTGAACTCGATGGGAAAAAAGGTATTACCGACGCGGATGCGGTTTATCTTTTAATGCATACTTTCTTCCCCGACGATTACCCCATAAACCAGGACTGCGACTTTGACGGCGACGGACAAGTAACCGACGCCGACGCGGTGTACCTACTTATGTACACCTTCTTCCCCAACGATTACCCCATAGCATAACCGATATTAAATAAAACACCGGCCAAAATAAGGATTTTTCCTTACTTTAGCCGGTGTTTGTTTTTATTATTATCTTTATGCGCCCGACTGTTTTATATAACCGGTTTCAAGCTGCTCTTTCATTTGCGTAATGGTAAACGCTTTGTCCAGCTTCATGCCAAAATCGGTGTAATCGTAGCTTACCGTTTTACCCTCGATTTTTATGTTGTCGTACATAATTTCGGTGGCGTATTTATTCATGGCAACGCTGCTGTCGTAAATGGATTTTGCCTCACTCTCGTTTTGGCATTCCGCCTTATAACTTTTAGAAATAAGTTGGCCCGCGGCGTTATAGGTGTATACTACGGTTTGCACCTTGCTGTCGGAGGTATCGATATAGGTTAAAACGTTGCCCTCAATGGTACATTTTACGGTTTCGGGGGTGGGTATAATATCCGACACGGTGCGGTTTGTCGACTGTGTAGAGGTGTTTTGCGTGCCGTCATTTTGCGGGGTACAGGCACAAACCAAAACCGCAAGCGATAGTACAAGTAAAATTAAAATCGGTCTTTTCATTTTGCGTCTCCAAACAGTTCTTTTTTAAACCAAACGTCTTTTATTTCAAAACTTTTGCCGTTCAGGTAGGACAGTATTCCCGCGTCGCTTAAAAACTCAAAGGTAAGTTTATATGAACACAAACACTGGCGGTTAATATCGCGAAATTTCAGTTTACCGTACTTGCCGTCGCCCACTATCGGGCACCCCAGCGCCGCCATCTGCGCGCGTATTTGATGGGTACGCCCGGTGTAAAGGCGAATTTCAAGCAGCGACAGACCGTTTTTTTGCGCCAAAACCTCGTACCCGGTTTTTATGGTGCGGTTGGCGTCGCTCTTGCGGTTTTGTATGTAAACGCGGTTTTTGTCGCTGTCCTTAAAAAGATAAGAGGTTACGGTGTCTTTCGCTTTGGGCGGTTTACCGTGTACCGCCGTAATATAGCGTTTGTCAATTTCGCGCGATTTTATTTTATCGCACATTATTTTTAAGCTTTCGGCGTTTTTGGCGGCAATGACAATGCCGCAGGTGTTGCGGTCAATACGGTTGCAAAGGGCGGGCTTAAAGCTTTGCTCGGTTTGCGGGTCGTACTCGCCTTTTTCATATAAGTACCGCTGAAATCTGAACAAAAGCGTGTCGCCGTATTCGTTTTTGTCGGGGTGGCACAAAAGACCCTGCGGCTTGTTTATAAGCATAATGTTTTGGTCTTCGTAAACGATATCGAGTTTCGCCGGCGAGGACAAAAAATCGTAATTTTTGGGTTTAGCGGCGGCGAATTCGTCGGGGATGTAACAAGAAATAACATCGCCCGCCGCGGTTTTGTAGGCAATATCGGCGCGCTTTTTGTTGACCTTTATTTTTTTGGTACGCAGATATTTATACATGAGAGAATCGGGGAGGGTAGGCATAAGTCGGCGCAAAAGTTTGTCGAGCCGCATATTTGCGTCGTTTTCTTTTACGGTAAATTCCGGCACCGTACCTCCTCCTTCCAATTCATTTTTATTTATTAAACTATTTATTTTGAAGCGATTTTGCGCACTTTACGGTTTCCATCGCGTCGGCGGCGTAAAAGTCCGCGCCGATGGCTTTGGCGTATTCGGGCGTTAACACCGCGCCGCCCACAATTACCTTACAAAACGGCGCCTTCTCGTGCACAAGTTTTAAGGTTTGCTCCATATAAGGTACGGTGGTGGTCATAAGGGCGCTGAGTCCCACAAGGGGAGAATTGTATTTTTGCACCGCCGAAAGTACGGCCATTGGTTCTACGTCCTTACCAAGGTCAATAACCTTAAAACCGTAGTTTTCAAGTAACAGTTTAACAATGTTTTTGCCAATATCGTGAATATCGCCCTTAACGGTAGCAAGCACGATTATAAAACCGTCGTCGGTTTTTTTGGCAGGCAGTTTGTCTTTTATAATCTCGGCGGCGGCGCCTGCGCTTTCGGCGCTCATTAAAAGCTGCGGCAAAAATACCGTCTTTTGCTCAAACCCCTTGCCCACCGTGTCAAGCGCGGGAATTATATAATCGTTTACTACGCTTAAAGGATCGTGATCGGATAAAAGTTGTTTTGTAATTTCTTGCGAACGCGCCTTAAAACCCTTAATTATGGCGGTTTTAAGGTCGTTTATTTGCTGGTCTTCATTTTTTGCGGCGGTAACGGTCGCCTTGCTTTCTTGCAGGTTACCCTCGCAAAACTCAAGATATTCCTTGCAGTTTTTATCATATCCGCCCAAAAGATTATGGGTGTAGTAGGTTTGCATCATATCGCGGCTGTAGGGGTTTAGTATAGCCGCCGAAAGCCCGCGTGAGAGCGCCGCGGCGAAAAACGCGGCGTTAATAATATCGCGACCGGGCAACCCGAACGAAACGTTTGAAACGCCAAGCACACTTTTGCAGGGGGTATTTTTGTTTATAAGCTCAAGCGACTGCAGGGTTACCTTTGCGGCGTCGGGGTTGGCGCTCACGGTCATGGTGAGCGGGTCGAAAATAATATCTTTGGGCAAAATACCGTATTCTTTTGCGGCGTCTTTAATTTTTTGCGCAATGGCAAAACGCTCTTTTGCGCTGTCCGGTATTCCGTTTTCGTCAAGGGTCAGCGCAATTACGGTGCCGCCGTATTTTTTTATAAGCGGAAATACCGCCTTTATACTCTCTTTTTTGCCGTTGACCGAGTTTACAAGCGGTTTACCGTTATAAATTCGCATGGCGCGTTCGAGTGCGACGGGGTCGGAGGAATCAATTTGCAGCGGCGCATCGGTTACGGTTTGAATTTGCGCCACCACCTCGCCAAGCAGCGCGGCCTCGTCGGTTTCGGGTGTGCCGACGTTAACGTCCAAAATGTCCGCGCCGGCGTCGGTCTGTTCTATA
>CADBUL010000022.1 GCA_902797875.1 Oscillospiraceae bacterium
ACAATCCTGTAGGCGGTACCGTTTTGTTCAAAGACGTCCAGGACAGTGCAAATACCCGCAAATTCACCAAACGACATAAGCTTTTTGGAAAGTTCCAAAAAGTCCATAATGCCGCTGTTGTATACAAACGAAGACTCTTTTTTAATGCGCACGCCCATATTCTCCCCGCGCGCGCAAATGCCTTCGGGGAAGTACTCCCTGATTTTAACCGGCTTTTGTTCGACCGTGTCATAACCCATATAGGTTATGCCGTCACCGCCCGAATTCAGTGCCTTGCCCACAACGTAACGGTTGCCTATAACCGTTTTAAGCTCCATGGCGCCCTGTGGCACAGGGGCGTTTTTATCAAATCCGCAAACAGGACAGATATCCTCGCCGCCGTTGTCGGTCATACAGCCCATACAAAGATTGTTCAAATCTGCCATAATCTTTTCATCCTTTATAAATATTTTTTAGGGTGTTTATATCGTTATTTATTTGGTCTGAAAGTTGTTTAGGGTTTTCAAATTTTATTTCTTCGCGTATAAATTTTATAAACGAAATTTTTACGGTTTTGCCGTAAAGGTCGCCCGAAAAACCGGGTATATGTGTTTCGCAGGAGATAGCCGCGGTGTAATAGGTGGGGCGGTGTCCTATGTTGGTAATTGCGGGGTAGTGGGTGCCGTCTATTTCACAAAGTGTGGCGTAAACACCAAACTTTGGCGCCACAAGGGTTTTATCGTAATGAATATTAAGGGTTGGGAAGCCGAGTTTTTTGCCCCTGCCGTCGCCGTGGATTATCCTGCCTTTTACATAAAAGTCGTATCCGAGCATTTTTGCGGCTCGCGGCATATCGCCCTGTGTTATCGCTTTGCGAATTTCAGAAGAGGAAACCGTCGTGCCGTCGATTTCTTCTTTTTGGCAAACGCTCAAAACTATTCCCTCGCGCTTACAAAAACCGGAAAGCAGCTCGATATCCCCCGCCGCGTCCTTTCCGAAACGGTAGTTATAGCCGCAGCATATTTTTTTAATATTGCCGTAGCTTTTCAGACTTTGCAAAAAGTCTTGCGGCGAAATATCCTTAACCTTTTCAAAATCAAGCGTAAAAATCTCTTTAATACCCGCGCGTTTTAGTTCTGTCATCTTTTGGTCGGGCGGCAGTAAAAGCTGCGGTGCGCCGCCTTGTTTGGGCGGCGTGGCAAAAATTACGGCGCAGGGTAAAAGACCGTCCTGTATCGCGGCGTTTAGCACCTTTTTGTGGGCGATGTGAAGCCCGTCGAAAGTGCCGAGCGCCAGCGATTTACCCGAAACAAGGTCATGCGGCTCGTTAATAGGGCAAAGCGGCTTTATGACGCCTTGCAAAACCTTGCCTACGCCGATAAAATCTTCGCCGTTTTTTACCCTGACGGTTTCGCCCTCGACAAAATTCGCGTTTTTTATTTTTGCAAGATCAAGCTCGCCGCCGTTATAAAAGCGGACCGCCTGCCTGTAACTTACAAAAACTTCGGGCAGGTCTATTAAGGCAAGTTCTTCGCTTATAATACGGTCTTCAATGTTTTGGACGGTAAGGTCGTTTAGTTCTACCGCCGATTTAATATCAAATCCTGCGCTTTTGGTTCGAACAAGGTCGGTCATGGTTGCGCCGCAACCAAGTTTTGCCCCTATATCGTGGACTAAACTTCTAATATACGTACCCTTCGAGCAGGCAACCGATATTTTTGCGTTTTCGCCGTCAAAATCTAAAAGGTCTATTTTATAAATCGTTACCTTGCAGGGCTCTCTTTCAACCGTTTTGCCCTGCCGCGCAAGTTTGTAAAGGCGAACGCCGTTTACACTTTTTGCCGAATACATGGGCGGTTCTTGCATAATTTCACCGCAAAAGCCGTTAATAACCCGTAAAAAATCTTCTTTTTTTATGTTTACGGCAGTTTGCGACAAAATATTACCGGTAATGTCGTAACTGTCGGTGGTTACGCCAAGTTTTAAGGTGGCGACATACTCTTTTTCGGCGTCTGAGAGATACTGTTGCAGCGCACAGGGGCGCCCTATGAATACGGGAAGCACCCCGCTTGCAAGCGGGTCGAGTGTGCCTGCGTGTCCCACCCTTTTTTGTCCGGTGAGTTTTCTTACTTTTGCCACCGCCGCAAAAGAGGTTATGCCGCTTGGTTTGTTCAAAATAATTAGTCCCTGCATTATAAAAGACCTTGCTTTTTAAGTTCTTGTTCGCAGGCAAAGATCAGTTGCCCTTTTGCCTGTTCAAGGGTGCCTTTTACGGTACAGCCTGCCGCACGGATATGTCCGCCGCCGCCAAACTGCGCGGCTATTACGGTTGAATCGATCGGCGGATAGCTTCTTAGTGAGCATTTGTAGACGCCTTTTTCGGCTTCTTTTAAGGTTATTCCGATTTTTACGCCGTCGACACACCGCGGTATAGAGGCAAGCCCTTCGAAATCTTCCTCGCCCGCGCCGGCTTCTTCAAACATTTCGCGGGTTACAAAAACGGTGGCAATAAGCCCGTTATGAGAAATCTCGAGTGTTTGCCACGCCGCCTTTTCAAGGTTTATATGCGCGGGACTTTTACTCTCGAACATCTTGCGGTTTATTTCGGCAAAGTCGATTTTGCGCCCTATAAGTTCGGCGGTTATAAGGTGGGTAAGCGGTGTGGTGTTAGAGTACATAAAACAGCCCGTATCGGTAGCAATACCCGTGTAAAGCGCGCTGGCTATGGGGGTGGTTATTTCGATATTAAGGGCGTTTATAATTTCGTAAATATTTTCGCAGTTTGCCGCCGCGGCGGAATTTATATAGTTGTATTTTGCAAAGGGCGTTCCGTGGGCGTGGTGGTCGATAGAAAGATGAAAGTCGCCCTTGTACCTTTGCGCCGCAGGCGTGAGCATATCCGCCGACGCAATATCAACCGCCACAAAGGTGGGGTTTTGCGGCATTTCAAAGGTGAAATCTTTTGTAAAATAATCGTATTTTTTAGGTATGTCGCCGCTGTCAAACACGGTGGCGCATTTGCCCAAATCTCTTAAGGCAAACATTAACGCAAAGGCGCTGCCTACCGTGTCGCCATCGGGCTTATGGTGGGTGAAAATCACAAAATTATCACGACTGCGTAATATTTCGCATACCTTTTGCAAACCGATTTTTTCCATTATTGTTCCTTGTTAAATCCTTTTATGGTTTCTAAAATTTCGGCGCTTTTTATAAGCGAGTCGTCGGCAATAAACTTAAGTTCGGGCGCTTTGCGGATTTTAAGCGCTTGAGATAATCTTTGGCGCAAAAAACCCGCGGCGCTGTTAAGCCCTTTTGCCGAATCAACCGATTTTTCGTACCCTTCGATGGCGCTGACGTACACCGCAGCATACGAAAGGTCGCCCGAAAGGTTGATTTTTACTATGCTTATAAGGTCGCTGACGCGCGGGTCCTTAACCTCGCGAAAAAGCAGCGACAGAGCATTTTTAAGGTCGGAAGTTATTCTTCCGTTTTTGTGTCCCGGCATATTTTTACTCCACTAATCTTCGGTGTATTCTTCTATGCGGTAGGCTTCGAAGACGTCGCCCTCTTTAATATCGTTAAATTTGGCAAGTCCCAGACCGCATTCGTAACCCTGCGCAACCTCTTTGACGTCGTCCTTTTCGCGGCGAAGCGACTGCAAATCGTCGTCGGCAACCACTATGCCGTCGCGGATAACCCTGATTTTGCAGTTGCGGACAATTCGTCCGTCGGTAACATAGCTGCCCGCAATGGTGCCAACCGACGAAATTTTGTAAACCTTACGCACCTCGCACGAGCCGATAACGACCTCGTGGGTTTTGGGGGCGAGCATACCCTTCATGGCGGCTTCGATTTCTTCGATGCAGTCGTAAATTATGCGGTAGGTGCGGATTTCGACCCCGTCTTTTGCGGCGTTTTCTTTGGACGCCGAATCGGGACGGACGTTAAAGCCTACAATTATTGCGCCCGAAGTGGCGGCGAGCATTACGTCGGATTCATTGATGGCGCCAACGCCGCCGTGAATAACCGAAACCTTAACCTCGTCGTTCGAAAGTTTTTCAAGACTTTCGCGTACCGCCTCAACCGAGCCTTGAACGTCGGCTTTAACAATAATGTTAAGGGTCTTAACGTCGCCGCTTTCAAGCGATTCAAACAGGTTGTCAAGTGTAACTTTGGCCGCCTTATTCCATTTTTCTTCTTTAATCTTCTGACGGCGGTTTTCGACCAGCTCACGGGCAAGTTTTTCGTCGCTTACGGCGTCAAAGGCGTCGCCCGCTTCGGGGACCTCGACAAGCCCGGTGATTTCGACCGGTACGGAAGGTCCTGCTTCTTTTAAGGTTTTGCCGTATTCGTTAACCATATTTCTTACCCTGCCGACCGAGGTGCCCGCCACCAGAATATCGCCCTGGTGAAGGGTGCCGTTTTTAACAAGCAGGGTTGCGACCGGGCCGCGGCCTTTGTCAAGACGCGCCTCGATAACTATACCGCCGGCTTTACGGTCGGGGTTGGCTTTAAGGTCAAGCATTTCGGCAACAAGCAGAATGCTGTCGAGCAGTTTGTCGATACCCTCGTGGGTTTTAGCCGAAACCGGCACGCAGATAATATCGCCGCCCCAGGCTTCGGGTACCAGGTTGTGCTCGGTAAGCTGTTGTAAAACGCGGTCGGGGTTGGCGCCGGGGATGTCGATTTTGTTGACCGCCACAATTATTTGAACGCCCGCGCTTTTGGCGTGGCTTATAGCTTCGACCGTCTGGGGCATAATGCCGTCGTCGGCGGCTACAACAAGCACCGCAATATCGGTCGCCATGGCGCCGCGCTTACGCATAGATGTAAACGCCGCGTGACCGGGGGTATCGAGGAAGGTGATATTTTTACCCTTTTTGTTTACACGGTAGGCGCCTATGTGCTGGGTAATGCCGCCCGCTTCGCCAGCCGTAACCTGGCTGTCGCGAATAGCGTCCAAAAGCGAGGTTTTGCCGTGGTCAACGTGTCCCATAACAACCACTACGGGGTCGCGGGTCTTAAGGTCTTCTTCGGCGTCGACCGAAACGTCCATAATTCTTTCTTCGATTGAAACGGTAACGATTTTTTCAACCTTACCGCCCATTTCGGTAACAAGTATTTCGGCGGTGTCGTAATCGAGGGTTTCGGTTACGGTCGCCATCACGCCGAGTTTAAGCAGAACTTTAATAACTTCGGCGGCGGTTTTCTTCATGGCGGCGGCAAGGTCGCCAAGCGTTATACCCTCTTGCGGTATCTTAACCGTAATGGGGGTTTTCTTTATTTTTTCTAATTGTAAGCGGCGCAGTTTGTCGGCCTCGGTTTCGCGTTTGGCGCCCGCCGGACGACGGTCGCGCGAGCGTTGTTTGATTTTTTGTTTGTGCTGTAGATTATCTTTATAGCTGTTTGCCGGAGCGATATTTTCGTATTTTTCGTTGTATTTGTCAAGCTCTACGTGGCTTGTGCGGGTATCGACCACGCGAAATTCACCGGGTCCGCGATTGGGAGCGGGACCGCCCTGTTTTTCTTTCTTTTGCATAACGGGGACATACTCATGGTCCTTTGTGGCGGCGGAGCTTTCGGCTTTACGTTTGTCGGCAAGCGCTTTGGTGTAGCTTTGCTTGCCTGTGCCGCCCGCTTTTGCCGCCGCGGGCTCGGCTTTTGCGGGCTGTTCCTCTTTGGCGGCGGGTTTTTGCGCTTTTGCCGCGGGTTTGTCAGCCTTTTCAGCCTGCTTTTCGGGGGCTTGGTCCTTTTTGGGGGACTGCGGCATAACCGCAGGTTTTTCGACCTCGGTGGTTACGGCCTGGTCTTCGGTGACCTTTTTGCCCTCTTTCATTTGTTTGGCGGCTTCTTTTTTGAACTGCTCTAAAATGGCGGCTTGCTCGGCGAGTTTGCGCTGTTTTTCGAGTTCTTTTTGCTTTTTGCGCTCCTCTTTGGCCTGTTCGCCCATCTTAAAGTAATCGTCAAAGCTGTCTACCTCGTACTTTACAGTAAGAAGGTCGAAAAGCAACCCGATTTCTTCTTGAGTTAGGGTGTTCGAACTTTTCTTTTCTTCTTTTGAGCAGGCTTTAAGTTCTTCGATGATGTCCTTGGAAGCCATATTAAAATCTTTGGCAATGTCGCTAACCTTAATTTTTGTTGAGGTTGCCATAACTAACAGGTTCCTCCCTTAATAATAAATTGTTCGGCGAAGTTTTTATCCGCCGTGGCGAATATTCCGCAGGTGGTGGCGGTGGCGTGAGCGGTTTCGGATGTGGCGGCGGCAATTCGTATTACCTTGGTTTTATCACCCGCCAAAAATCGCAGTTCCTTTTCGGTCTTGGGCGAAATGTCGCCCGCTATCACAACCGCTTTTGCCTTACCTTTTTTTAGCAGGTCGCACACGTTTTCGGTGCCCCACACCAGTCTGCCCGACTTTTTGCAAATGCCGAGCATATTCAGAATTTCGGTGTTCAATTATTTATCTCGCTTTCAAGTTGCATATATATTTCGGACGGTATTTCGCCTTTAAGCGCGTGTGAGAGCGCCTTTTTCTTCGCCGCGAGTTTTATACACTCGTGTGACTTGCAGATATAGGCGCCGCGCCCTGCGGCTTTGTGGGTCGGGTCGATATTAACCGTACCGTCTTTTGTTTTTACTACCCTAAACAGTTCGCGTTTGTCTTTCATTTGCATACAGGCAACGCAAAGGCGTTTTGGGTACTCGCGCGGCTTCATTATTCTTCGGTTTCGTCTTCGCCGTAGTATCCGCTTTCGGGGCGAATATCTATTTTATACCCCGTAAGACGGGCGGCAAGACGAACGTTCTGACCCTTGTTGCCGATAGCCAGCGAAAGCTGTCCGTCGGGTACGGTGGCGCGACATGCGGGTTTGCCGTCTTCGGTGTTTTCGAGTATTTCAACCGATACCACCTTGGCGGGCGAAAGGGCTTCGGATACAAACAAAACGGGGTCGTCGGAATACTTTACTATGTCTATCTTTTCACCGCCCAGTTCCTCGACTATGCGGTTAACGCGTTCGCCGCGCTGACCTATGCACGCGCCTACGGCGTCGAGTTCCTCGTTTTCACAGTAAACGGCGAGTTTGGTGCGGGCGCCCGCCTGACGGGACACCGCTTTAATGGAAATAAGCCCCTGCGCGATTTCGGGTACTTCGAGCTCGAAAAGGCGTTTTACAAGACCGGGGTGGGTGCGCGAAATGATGGGGCGCGGACCCTTTTCGCCGTCTTTAACGTCTACAATGTAAACCTTAATGTGGTCGCCTTCGTGAAGTACCTCGTCGGGCATTTGCTCGCCGCGCGGCAGCATGGCGTTGCCGTTTCCTATTTTGATGTTGGCGTTAAGAGAAACCGGGTCGACCGTGTCGACAACGGCGGTGACAAGCTCATGATTTTTAGATTGAAACTCTTCGAGCGTGCGGCTTCTTTCACCCTCGCGAATACCCTGACGAATAACGTGCTTGGCGGTCTGAGCGATAATTCTGCCAAACTTCTTCGGGTCGAGATTTATCTTTACGACGTCGCCGATTTTGGGTGTTTTTTTGTAGGCTTTAGCCTCTTCAAGGGTGATTTGGGTAAGAGGGTCTTCGACCTCTTCCACGACCGTCTTTTTGGCGTAAACCTTAAGGGTTTGCTTTTCGCGGTCTATGTCGCAAAAAGCCGAGTCGCCATGGGTTTTGCGCAGGGCGGTTACTATTGCGCCCGCAATCTTTTCGCACAAAAACTCCTGATCGACGCCCTTTTCCTCCTCCATAATTTTCAGCGCTTCAAAAAACTCTTTATTCATTTATATTCTCCCCCTCTAAAATATCTACTGTGTTTATTTTGGCAATGTCGCCGCGTTTTAGTACTGCGGTTTTATCGCCCTGCGTTATTGTAAGACTATCGCCGTCAAACGATTTGAGCACGCCGGTAATCTCTTTTTCGCCGTCGAGTTTTTCGTACAGCGCCGCCTTTACGGTTTTGCCCACGGCATAGTCGAAGTGGTGGGGCAGCGTAATTTCGCGGTTTAGCCCTGCCGAGCAAACCTCGAGGTAATAGGACTGCGAAATCGGGTCGGCTTTATCGATAATCGGGTCGATAGCTCTGGAAACGGCTGTGCAGTCGTTAATATCGACGCCGCCCGGTTTGTCGATAAAAATGCGAAGATAGTATTCGGCGCCCTCTTTAAGAAAACGAACGTCCCAAAGGCTTACGCCTTTTTCTTCGACCGTTTCTTTTATAAGCGAGTACACCTTTTGCGCAACGTTGCTCATAAAAAGCCTCCAAAACAATAAGAAAGTGGGTTAGAACTAACCCACTCTCCTTTACTGCAAGCATTATAACACAATGAATTATAAAATGCAAGGGGTTTTTATATATAATTTAATCTGACTTATTGTTGATAGGGACAAAACGCCTGCAAAAGGAAAAATCCGGCTCTTTTCGGCTTGTTGTCCTCGCAAGGCACAAAGCCTTGCTTCGTCCTTCGCACCAAAAATTTCTCGCATTTTTCTCTTTTTCAGGTGCGAAGCAGTTTTGTAAGATGCGATTTTTGCTGTCGGTCGAAGCCGAGAAACGCAGGCATACTGTCGT